>NZ_JPOQ01000071.1 GCF_000735045.1 Ferrovum myxofaciens | reverse complement strand
TTTAATGCGGCTAGAGGTTTCTGGTTTCTCTAGCCAAGTTGGACGTAAAGCGTCAGCAATATGCCGAGGTTGGATTAGATCCAATGGTAAGGATCCAATGATAGGGAAAACGTCTTGGGTAAGGGTATTTATCCATTGCTGACCGTGTTTGTGGTTTTTCCAACCAGGCAGCCGTTCTGCATGCACTGTAGTGGCGGCATCTTCAAAAGTGGGGACTGTTGGTTGTGCCGGTTCCAATACCTTTTTCTGCTCCAGCGGATCTTGGCCTGCCGATATTTGTTGGCGCATAAGCAATGCCTTCTGGGCTGCTTCGGCGATGCTTACTTCAGGGTAGGTGCCCAAGCCAGTATTACGCCGCTTGCCCGTAAAAGGGCTTATATAACGCAAAACCCATTTCCCATGCCCTTTAGTGCTTGATGGATGTAAGGCTAGGCCAGTGACGCCACCGTGTGAAACAGGGTTGTCTGCTGGTTTTAGGTGGCGTGCTTTGAGATCGGTAAGAATTGCCATGATGACTCCGTGAAGGGAACCGCCTGGATTGCGGTATGCCATTCAGTATGCCATAACAATGTGTTTTTAGTCGGAAGGTTTAGGATGCTATCGGAATTTAAACCATATAATCCGCTGATTTATATGGTTATAATAGTCATTAGTAGATTTCTTTGGATGTTTAAATGGCGGACGCCCTCTCCGCCAACTCATTGAAAATCCGCTGCTTTTAGCGGATTTTTTTATTTCAATTCGGCAGTAGTTGTGCTTGGCTAACCCGGCAGTTCGGCCTTGCTCATAAACTGCTGAAACAGGCGGGCTGAATGCGGGGTAAAGTTACAACGAGAATCCGTTTTTCGGTTCGTGTTCACCTCTGCCGGAGAATATCTCTTCCATGGTATCTGCTCGGCGCTGGAATGCCGCCAAGACTGCAGGGTCGAAATGAGAGGGCAGGGTGCGCCCATCCCCATTGAAAATGATGTCAATGGCTTTTGCATGGTCGAATGCCGGCTTGTACGGACGTTTGCTGCGCAGGGCATCGTAGACGTCTGCGAGTTGCATGATCCGCGCCGGCAAGGGGATTGTCTCTCCCCTGAGGCCGCCAGGATAACCGCTGCCGTCCCAGTGTTCGTGGTGACCCAAGGCAATGTCATACCCCATCTTCAAGTAAGGAGAAGAATTCTTCGCCAGAATCTGAGCTCCAATAGTGGTATGACTTTTCATGATCGCCCATTCGGCGGGTTCCAAACTTCCGGCTTTCAGCAGGATATGGTCGGGAATACCGATTTTACCGATATCGTGCATGGGGCTGGCATAAAAAATGAGTTCACAGAATTCCTTGTCCAACCCTATTTGTTTCGCCAGTTCATGGCTGTAATGGCTGATTCTCTTCACATGATCGCCCGTTTCATCATCGCGAAATTCCGCTGCCCGAATCAGGGTGAATATGGATTCGACGAAAGATTCACGCAACGCATTGGTGCGCTCCTGCACTTTGGTTTCCAGTATCTGGTTGTGGTTTTCCAAAAACTCATTGAATTTCTTCAGTTGCAGCAGATTGCGTACACGAATTTGCAGATCCGTGTGGTCGATGGGTTTGGTAAGGAATTCTTCGGCCCCAGCCTTTAGTCCTTGCAAACGCGAAGCCCTGTCTTCCAAGGAACTGACCAGGATGATCGGTATCGACTGGGTGTCTGGATCCATTTTAAGTTTTTTGACCACCTCGAATCCAGTCATGCCCGGCATCATCAGATCCAGAAGGATCAACTGTGGTTTGAAACTCTTTACGATCTCCAAAGCTTGCTGCCCATTTTCGGCCAAAGCCGTTTCCAGTCCCTCACCTTGGAGCAGGATTTCGAGCAGACAACGGGTCTGCAAATCGTCGTCCACCACAAGTACACGGCTCCGGGTGTCATCTGCTGAGGTTCTCTGGAAGGATGTCATCACCAATGCCTCTGTCGGGTTCAAATTTTGAACCGGTTGATTGTGGTGCGCATATCATCGGCCAGATGTTCAAGGTGATCTGCGGCATCAGCGGTGGTTTCTGCAGCGGCACTGTTCTTCTCTGTCAATTGCGAGATCCTTTCGATATGTGTGGCGATGTCGTTGCTTGCGGCGGTTTGCTCGTTCAGGGCGGTGGACATTTCTCCCACCGTGTTGGCCGTCTGCCCTGACCCCGCCTTGATCTGATTGATGGCTTCGCCGGCCTGATCGGCCAATTTCACGCCTTCGTGAACCTGATTGACCATGACGACCATGCTGTCTACGGACTTTTTTGAAGCCTGCTGGATGGTATCGATCATCTGCGACACTTCAGCAGTGGCCAGACTGGTTCTTTCGGATAGTTTGCGAACCTCGTCTGCTACCACGGCAAAGCCTCTTCCCAACTCTCCGGCTCGCGCCGCTTCGATGGCGGCGTTCAGGGCGAGCAGGTTGGTCTGGTCCGCGATTTCCTTGATGACCTCGACGATGGATGAAATCTTGGTCGATTGTATCCCGAGGTTTTCTATGGATTGCGAAGTCGCTTTCGCAATTTCGGCGATCCGTTTCATTTCTTCCGAGGCGCGGTGAATGATCTTGCTCCCCTGCTCGGACAGTTCGCCGGAGTGCCGTGAAAGTTTCATTGCCTCCTGGCTTCCTTCGGAAATGTTGCTGATGCTGACCACGATCTGCTCAACGGTTGCCGCCATTGCAGCAGTGGCTTCGCTTTGATGGGATGAGTCGGTCGCCACCTGATGGGACGACACTGAAAGAGAATGGGAAGATCCCGCCAGTTTCTCGATGCCGTCATGCACCTGGCGGAATGATTGCTGCAGGTTTGTCATGAGGTCGTTGAAGGCACCACTTGTCTGCCCGATTTCGTCTTCGGAATGCACATCGACGCGCATGGTGAAATCGCCGGTCTTTGCGATTTCCTGGATCGTCCTCTGCATTCTGCCTGCAGGTACCGATACAAGTAGGGTGAGAATGAACCGGATCAGCAGCCACAGGAAAATCTGAACCACCACCACAACGATAACGGAGGTCCAGACAAGTCGCTCCAATTTGGCACGATCGGCCGAGATGTCCAGATCGATGACCGAAGCGCCATTGTGATAGCCCACCGGCACAACGTGACACATCAGACAGTCGGTCCCTCTAAAATTGTGGCTCTCGGTATAAGGGATGATCCCGTGCAGCAGATTGCCCTTAATGCTGAAACGCTTTTTCCCATCATCCAAGGACTGTCTTTCTTCGTCTCCAACGGGTTGCTCTTCCGGCAGTCCCGCGCCAAACTGCTGTTGCACCAGTTTGTTCCGGATCAACCGCAGAGATTTGACATTCTCGCTTGAGCCCATCTTCCGGATGAAGAGTTTCCTCTGCTCCACATCGCTGATGATCCCGTTGAGCATGAGCATGTTGGCTCCGTTGATCACGCCGTCGGCCAACACCTCGATCTTGCCTTGCTCGTCCATAAGCATCGAATTCTTTTCGACACTATAGAAAGACATCGCAACGGCAATGCCGACCAAAAGCAGGATGGATTGAACAGCCAACTGAATTTTGAATGCGATGGCATGTTTCATGGAAACTTGTTTTATGAAACCGCTGGAGGTTTTGTTCATGTTGTTTGAACACTCTGATTGATTGAGCGAAAAGCATTGTACCTACGATCTGTCCAAAATGTCCACACTATCTGTATTGTTCGTTATAATCAGTGGGAAGTTAAAATGTTCATGAACACGGATCAGGTATATGACAACTGGAGAAGCAGCACGCATGCTTGGCGTAGGTCTGAATACGGTCAAACGCTGGATAAACCGCGGTGATTTGCGGGGTGTTTGCACCCCCGGTGGCCACTGGCGCATTTCGAAAGAAGATCTTTACGCATTCATGCGCGGGAAGGGCCTGCCGATCCCGGGCAGAGACAAGACAACCCCGGTGCGCATGCTCATTGTCGATGACGACCCTTTCGTATGCACATTGCTCAGGGCAGTACTGGAACAGGCTGACTTCCCTTCGGAAACCCAATGCGTCCACGATGGTTACACGGGGCTGATGCGGATTGGCGCATGGCGACCGGATGTGCTGGTGCTGGACATTCTCATGCCTGGCATCAACGGCCTGGAGGTACTGAACCGCATCAGGGCGGATCCTGATCTTGACGACATGGCCATCGTTGTGATCACGGCGATCTTTGATCGGTCTGATGTCGTGCAGGCGGCACGATCCGCCGGGGTAGCGGCTATATTGCCCAAACCCGTGGAAGCACGTCGGCTTCTGGATATCATCGGCGCATGTATGGCTTTGCCGGTCCCTTTCCCTGACGAAGAGCGCGGGGCACTGCAAAGATGAGGAGTGAGGCGGGTATGTTTAAATCGAGGCTGGGACTGCGGTTGAGCGTTATTCTGGGTGCGGTCCTGGCCCTGCTGCTGGCCGGCGGATTGACCTGGCTTGATCACAACGAGCGCCAGTCCATGGCGGAGCAGGCAGAACAATCCACCGAACAGACGGCACTGGCGCTGGAAGCCAGCCTGAAATCCATCATGCTGGCCGGCGAGGGACCGATTGCGCACGACTGGTTGAAGCGTGTCAGGCAGACGACCGACTTCGATGATGTGCGTATCTACCGCCGCGACGGTACCGAGGCTTTCGTGGACAACGCCACCATTGATCGTGTGAACGTCTGGCTGGGCACGAAACACTTTGCACACCATGATCGGGAGGTCAAACCGGAAACTTTGCCCCCCTCCCTCGGGAAATCCTTCACCGCAGCCGCAGCCGGAACTGAGACCAGAGTCATTGAAAACGGTCGCCTGACCCTGCTGCTGCCTATCCGCATCGAGAATGCGTGTCTACAATGCCACGGCTATGATGGAGCCCCCGCTAATCCCGTGCGCGGCGTACTCAAATTGTCTGTGCCCACCAGTGCCTTGACCAAGGCCATGGCCGGTCAGCGCAACAAAATCCTTTGGTCGGTGGCTGCAGTTATTTTGCTGACGGGAGGGTTGCTGATGTGGTTGTTGAACCGCGAGGTGATTCGGCCCATTGGTCTGCTGCAGGCTGGCGCGAAAAAGATCGAAACAGGAGGAGACCACTCCTATCGTGTGACGCTGGATCGCACCGATGAACTGGGCAGTCTCGCGAACATGTTCAACGAACTGGTGAGCCACCTGCAGCAGCAGACGATCAAGCAGGCGACCATGTACGAAGCTGTCATTGGTCTTTCCCGGGAACTGGTGGACGAGGTGCTGCTCAGGAAGATCGGTGAACTGGCGATGCAATTGACGGATGCGCGTTATGCCATGCTGTCCTACCTGAAGGATGGCGAGAAGCAGTTTATTCCCCTGGGGATGGACGATGCCCAACTGGAGAAACTCAAAGGGCATGCGCCACAGGGACTGGGGTTGCTTGGGCTTCTGTGGAACGACTGTCAGGTGGTACGCGCAGAAAATATCACCAACCATTCGAAATCCATCGGTTTTCCAGAGGGTCATCCACAAATGACCTCATTCCTCGGGGTTCCGATCGAATTTGCCGGAAAGATGATCGGGGCGTTGTATTTGACGGACAAGCAAGGGGGGCAACCTTTTTCCAAGGATGACGAATCGGCAGTGCGAATGCTGGCATCCAGTTGCGCCGTGGCATTGTCCAACGCACAACAGTTTGAGCATCTGCAAGAGGCCAATGCCGAACTGGAAAATCGTGTGGCCGCGCGTACCAGCGAACTCAATAACGCCAACCGTCTGCTGCGCAGCCATGAAATCGAACTGGAACTGATGAATGACGAGTTGCGCCATGCCAGCGAGGCAAAAAATCAATTCCTGGCCAACACCAGTCATGAGTTGCGTACGCCCCTGAATGCGATTATCGGTTTCTCCGACCTGCTTCTTGTGAAATCCAAGGAACTGTCGACCAAACATAAAGAGTATGTGGAATACATCAATATCAGCGGTAGGCGCTTGCTGGAATTGATCAACAGTCTGCTGGATCTATCCAAGATCGAGGCAGGCATGCTGGAGATCCATCAGGAACCTACAATTCCGAGCACTGTCCTCAAATTCATGGTCAATCATCTCAGACCTTTACTGGACAAGAAAGGTCTGGAAGTCAGTTTCATCCTGCCTGAAGAAGACCGCACGGCCTATCTCGATGCCGGTAAATTGCAACAGGTGTGGGTCAACCTGATTGGAAATGCGATCAAGTTTACGCCAGACGGGGGGCATATCGAGGTGGGTTTCACCCTCAAGGGCGACGATGCCCATGCCGTTCTCGAGGGCTGGGTGCGGGATAGCGGGATTGGCATCGAGCCAGCCGACATCGAGCGCATTTTTCAGCCCTTTGTCCAGGGTGAGGGCGGATTGACGCGGGAGTTCGGCGGCACAGGACTGGGGCTGACATTGGTACGTCGCTTGCTGGAGATACAGGGCGGTTCCATCCGGGTGGAGAGCAAGCCGGGCACGGGCAGCCTGTTTGCCTTTACACTGCCGGTACAGATGGTGGCGGCTGAAGGGGAGGTGGGAATCCCCCTTCTGGAGGGGCAAGGGGAAAAGGTCGAATCCCAGTTGCTCATGGAAGTGGTCGATGAAGACCTCCCTGAGTTGGTGGAGTTGCCAGTGATTCTGATCGTCGATGATGACAAGGCTCGTGCTGCCGCAGTCTCCTCCTTGTTGCGAGAAGAAGGGTACCTGGGTGAAATGACCGATCTGGGTCATGTCGAACTTCTGGCGGAAGAAAAATGTCCTTTCCTGATCATTGTCGGCATACCAGACGACCCCGTGGACATTTATCGCCAACTGCATCTGCTGCGCTCGCGCAAGGCCACCCGCCATATTCCGCTGGTGCTGCTTGGCGGCAACGCCGAGTCACCCAGTTTTTCGCTGGGTACGGTGGATACCATGGACAAGCAGGTGACCAGGAATGACCTGGTGAATCTGATCAGCCGTCACGGGCGGCAAATTCAGCATGCACCAAGCATGACGGTGCTTGTGATCGACGATGAGCCCAGTGTGCGCGAATACATCAGGGAATGTCTCCGCGGCCAGGGCTATCGCCTCCTGCTGGCTGCCAATGGACGGGACGGCATTCAGGCGGCCATTGAACATGATCCGGATCTGATCATACTGGATTTGATGATGCCGGGCATCAGCGGATTTGAGGTGGTTGAGGAATTGAAGCGTCATCCCACAGCCTGTGATATTCCGGTGGTCATTTTTTCGGCCAAGGACTTGACGCGCGAAGAGGTCATGCGGCTTGGTCAGGAAGTGGAAAAAGTGTTGACCAAGGGGGCCACCAGTCGCTCCGATTTATTGCGAGAACTGCGCTCCATGGAATTGTTGTATCCGGTGCAGGCACGATTGATGGACAGCGTGTTGCGTTGCTACAATTTGCGCTACAGGCAACTTCGTTTGGCGCAGGAATGCAATCGCGCCGAGCGCTACGGTCAGACCTTTTCACTGGTGGGGTGGCAGATGGATTATTACGATGCCTATGTGAAAAAATATGGCCAGCACTGGGGCGTGGCTGCCCTCAAGGAAATCGTTGAGTTGGTGAATTCGGTCACCCGCGAAGGAGATGTGCTGGTTCGTTCCGGTGAGGCATCCTTCATGTTGATTTTGACGGGCACCGCGCAATCTGTGGCGGAACGGGTGGCTGAGAAGTTGCGATTGCGAATTCGCATCCATAAATTTCCCCTGGCAGGGGGGAAGACGGGGAATTTCACTGCCTCCTTTGGATGTGTGCAATTCGGTATTGGTGCGTTCAGCCCTGAAGATCTGCTGAGGCAACTGAATGCGCTCATGGCGTTTGCCATGAAATCCGGTGGTGATCGCTGCATATGCTCCGAGGTGGGGGAATCATGAGCAGAATTCTGGTGGTTGATGACAATGTGCTAAATCTGCAGTTGGCCTGCATCACGCTCGAGATGGCCGGACACGAAACTCTGGGCGCTTCCGATGGCAGAAAAGCCATCGAGGTCGCAGAATCAGAGCCACTGGATTTGATTCTCATGGACCTGCGCATGCCGGTGATGGATGGCAAGCACGCGATGAAGCATATCAAGGCTAATGAACGGACGCGGCATATTCCCGTGGTTGCGTTAACCGCCAGCGCCATGAAAGGGGAACGTGAACTGCTTCTGGCCAGCGGCTTTGACGGCTATATCGACAAACCCATCGATGTGAACTCCTTTGCCCACACGATCGCCGAATTCCTCCCGAAGGGGTGAAAGGCTTCCGCGCAGTCCCTGGAGTCATGCCTGGGTGATGACCCACTGGGCAATGGCTTCAAGCAACTCGGGGGAATCTCCCAGGGCCGTGGTGACCCGGATTTTGAGTGCGGGATGCTGATGATGCAAGGTTTCGATCAGAGCGGGGAGATCATGGCGCAAATGCCCTCCCTGCGCCATGAATAAAGGGACGATGATCAGATCGGTGACCCCTCGACGGGCTTGCTCCTGGACCGCCTGGTCCAGGGAAGGATGCATCAATTCGAGAAAACACAGGTCGACGTCCTGGGTCGGACGAAGGGAACGGACTTTGTCCAGAATGTCGAGAAAGGGGTTGGCCCAGAGCGGATCGCGGGCACCATGGGCAAAGAGCAGGATGCCTTGAGGCATTTCAATGCCTTCCGGTACTACCAAAGCCCCCTTCACCCCGGTCACTCAGGGAAAAATACTCGACCACTTCGAGACGTGCCTGAACCACAGGAACCACCACCAGTTGGGCTATGCGTTCCATGGGTTTGATTTCGAAGACTTCATGTCCTCGATTCCAGAGAGAGACCAACACCTGTCCCTGATAGTCGGAGTCGATCAGACCCACTAGGTTGCCCAGGACGATCCCATGTTTATGGCCCAATCCGGAGCGGGGCAAGATCATGGCGGCGAAGTTTGGATCGCCAATATGGATGGCCAGACCGGCAGGAATCAACTCGGCTTGCCCTGGGTAGAGGGTCACAGGTTCCTCCAGGCAAGCGCGCAGGTCGAGGCCTGCTGCGCCTGCAGTCCCATAGGTGGGAAGATTGTCTCGTAGACGTGGGTCAAGAATTTTTACCTGCAGGGGAATCATGATGACCTCAATAAAATCAGGAAGAAATTCCGCGATGAGCCATCAGGGCCACCGCATGACTCAGGATCTGCCGGGCCAATTCAATTTTGGAGGCAGGTGGGAGAGGGTGACGCCCGTGGTCATCGAACAGAATGACTTCGTTGTCTTCCCGTCCCAGCGCTCGTTGAGCCAAATTACCCACGATCAGAGGGATCTTTTTGGCGAGACGCTTATGTTTGGCATACTCCTCGAGATTCTGACTTTCGGCTGCAAACCCCACACAAAAAGGAGGGTTCGGCAAGGAAGCCACGGTCGCGAGGATGTCGGAGGTGGGGACCAGGGTCAAGGTGAGGGGTTCCCCGCTTTTTTTGATCTTGTGACCACTGGGACAGGCCGGGGTATAGTCCGCCACGGCGGCAACGGCAAAGAACAGATCCGTATGAGGAATCTCGGATAAAACAGCATCACGCATCTGGGCAGCGCTACGCACAGGAATGAGGCGGCAACCGGCGGGGGCCGCCAGGGCAGTGGGGCCGCTGACCAGGACGACCTCGGCTCCACTGGCGAGGGCGGCTTCTGCCAGGGCGTAGCCCATTTTTCCGGAACTGATATTGGACAGGATGCGGACGGGGTCGATGGCTTCCACGGTGGGACCGGCGGTCAGCAAGACCTTTTTCCCCTGCAAACAGGGTAGAGGGTAACGACCGAGATGGGGGGACAGATGCGTCATGATCTCGTTGGGTTCCAACAAACGTCCCAGACCTGACTCTCCGCAGGCCTGGGATCCCCTGGCCGGACCCAGAAATACGACCCCGTCTTCCTGTAACTGCGCCACATTGCGCTGATTTGCGGGATTTTGCCACATGGCCTGATTCATGGCGGGGGCGACGAAGAGAGGGATGGTACGAGCAGCGACGAGGGTGGTCAGCAGATCATCTGCCAACCCCGCGGCGATGTGGGCCAAACAGTTCGCGCTGGCGGGAGCGATCAGGAGGGCATCGGCATGACGGACCAGATCGATGTGATCCATGCCTCCCTCACGCAGGGGTTCCCACAGATGCGTCGCCACCGGGCGAGTTGAAAGCGCCTGGAAAGTGAGGGGAGTCACGAAACGAGTGGCTGACTCGGTCATGACGACCTGAACTTCGAGGCCCGCCTTGACCATCAGGCGGGTGAGTTCGGCCGCCTTGTAAGCGGCCACCCCCCCGGTGACCCCCAGAATCCAGCGCTGGAGAGGGTGGGGTGATGTGAAGGGAAGGGCCGAATCGGCCATCCGTAAAATCCCCCTTCAGGCGTCCAGACCCATGGTCCGCGCCTTGCTGAGCAGGCTTTCGGCCATCCGGATGCTGGCGATATCGATCAGGCGACCATCCAGCGAGACGGCCCCGCGCCCTTCGCGGGCGGCTTGTTCCATGGCCTCCACAATGCGTTGGGCTTTGAGGACTTCGGCCTCACTGGGGGTGAAGACCTGGTTGCACAGATCGATCTGGGAAGGATGAATGGCCCATTTTCCTTCGTAGCCCAACACGGCCACCCGATTGGCCGCAGCAATGAATCCGTCGGGATCGCTGAAATCGCCAAAGGGACCATCCACAGGGCGCAGGCCATAGGCTCGACAGGCAACCAGCATACGGGTTTGTGCTGCGTGCCAGGGGTCTGTCCAGAAATAGTCCCGATGACCGTTTTCATCCTTGTCCGTGAGTACCCCGGAGTCCTTGTGCACGCCCCCAATGATGGTGGTCCGGGCACGGGTCGATGCGGCGTAGTCGGCAACCCCGAAACTCATGGCCTCCAAACGCGGGCTGGCCTGGGCAATGGCTTCCACATTGGCCAGACCCAGAGCCGTTTCGATGAGGGCTTCAAAGCCGATACGTTTGGTCCGTCCCATGGCATTCTCGATCTGGGTAACGAGCATGTCCATGGCGTACAGGTCTTGAGGAACCCCCACCTTGGGAACCAGAATCATGTCGAGACGAGGGCAGGCTTCCACCACATCCACCACATCGCGGTAGGCGTAATGCGTATCCAATCCGTTCATGCGAATCATCAGGGTCTTGTGGCCCCAATCGATGTCATTCAGAGCCTGGATGATATTCTTGCGCGCCGTGGCCTTGTCATCCGGTGCGACCGCATCTTCCAGATCCAGAAAAACGATGTCGGCTTTGGAGCGGGCGGCTTTTTCAAAAAGACTGACGTTGGATCCCGGCACGGCCAGTTCGGAACGATGCAGACGGGCGGTGGCAGGGGTAATCTGGGTAAAACTCATGAATGGAAACTCCAGTTAAAGGGTGGCAATGGCTTGCGCAACGGTGCTGCCCAACTCGGATGCACTGGGCGCAACGAACAGGCCATAGGATTTCATGATCTCGGCTTTCTCGCCCGCCGTATCTCCCTCGGCGGAGATGATGGCTCCGGCATGACCCATACGGCGGCCCTTGGGGGCCGTCAGTCCGGCGACATACCCGATTACGGGTTTGCTCATGTTTTCTTTGATCCACTGGGCGGCTTCGGCTTCCTGGGGACCGCCAATTTCGCCGATCATGACCACGGCATGGGTATCCGGATCCTGTTCGAAAAGTGCCATATGGTCGAGAAAGGAACTGCCATTGATGGGGTCGCCGCCAATCCCGACGCTGGTGGAAACGCCGATACCCAAGGCGGTCATCTGGGCAGCGGCTTCATAGCCCAGCGTGCCGGAACGGGAGACGATACCCACATTGCCGCGCTTGTAGATATGTCCCGGCATGATTCCCAGCATGGCCCGTCCGGCACTGATGATGCCGGCACAGTTGGGGCCCACGATCAGGGTTCGGGTTTCCTTGGGATAGCGCAGCAGGTAACGTTTGACGCGCATCATGTCCTGCGTGGGGATGCCATCGGTAATGATGCAGACCAATTTCAGCCCTGCTTCGGCAGCTTCCATCAGCGCATCGGCGGCAAAGGGAGGAGGGACGAAGGCGAGACTGGCTTCGGCTCCAGTGGATTCTACGGCTTGTCGCACGGTGTCAAAGACGGGGCGCTCGAGGTGTTTCATGCCTCCTTTGCCGGGGGTGACGCCCCCCACCACATTCGTCCCGTACTGAATCATTTCGTTGGCATGGAAAGTGGCCTTGTCGCCGGTGAATCCCTGAACGATGACCTTGGTGTTTTCATCAATAAGAATACTCATGAATCGGTGTCTCCTGAATGCGCGTTACGCGTTTTTGCCATGGGCTGCGGCCACGGCGCGCTCGGCAGCTTCTGCCAGGGTATCGGCGCTGATGATGGGCAGACCGCTTTCCTGGATGATCTTTTGCCCGGCTTCCACATTGGTTCCCGCCAGTCGGACCACGAGGGGCACCTTCAGGTCGCGGGCGGCTTGGACGACGCCTTCGGCGACCCAATCACAACGGTTGATACCTGCAAAGATGTTGACCAGAATGGCCTTGACGTTAGGGTCTGACAGAACCAGGCGGAAAGCTTCTGCCACACGTTCCGGGGATGCGCCGCCACCGACGTCGAGAAAATTGGCGGGTTCGCCACCGGCATACTTGATCGTGTCCATGGTGGCCATGGCCAACCCGGCACCGTTGATGATACAACCGATATCGCCGCTCAAGCCCACATAGTTCAGTCCATGCAGGTGTGCCTGTGCCTCGCGGGGATCTTCCTGGGCAGGATCGTGCATTTCGTGCAGTTCGGGATGGCGGAAGAGGGCATTGTCATCGAAGGACATCTTGCCATCCAGAGCGACCAAACGGCCTTCCCGGGTCACCACCAAGGGATTGATTTCCGCCATGGACGCATCCAGATCGCGGAAGGCGCGGTAGCACCCCAAGGTGAGGGCAACAAATTGATGGACCTGCTTGAGGGTCAATCCGCCCAGACCAAAGGCCAGTTCCCGTGCCTGAAAAGACTGAAGTCCAACGGCGGGTTCCACTTCCACCTGAAGTACGGCTTCGGGGTGGGTTTTGACGATATCCTCGATCTCCATGCCCCCTTGGGCGGAGGCGATGATCCGAATGCGTTGGGTTTTGCGGTCCAGGACGAACCCCAGATAAATTTCTCGCTCGAAGGGTTCGGCTACTTCGATATACAGACGTTCCACGATCTTGCCTTCGGGGCCGGTCTGATGAGTGACAAGGGTGGTGCCAAGGAGAGCTTCGGCGACTTTGGAGACTTCATGAGGAGTCTTGCACAGGCGCACCCCTCCCGCCTTGCCCCGTCCACCCGCGTGAATTTGGGCTTTGACGGCCCACAGTTCGCTTCCGAGTTCCGTCGCGGCTTGGGCGGCCTCAGCTGGGGTATAGACCACTTTGCCGCGCGGGATGGGAACTCCATGCTGCGCCAACAATTCCTTGGCCTGATACTCATGAATATCCATGTCACCTCCTGTTAATAATTTTGCGATGATAACATGGAGATGGGCCAAAAGACGACTCTCACCCACCCCAACCCAGGGGCGGATGAGACTTTGGATATCCCCTCCGTGGCCGGCTTCAAACCACCAGGTTTTGAGGCGTACCGCGCTGCCAGGCTTCGATATTGTCGATCAGTTGATCCGCCAGAAATTGCATGGCACCATCGGATGCCCAGGCGACGTGGGGGGTCAGAATGAAGTTGGAACGGCGCACTTCAAGGAGCGGGTGGCCCTGAGTGGGGGGTTCGGTGGTCAGTACATCGAACCCGGCTCCTCCGATCCACCCTTCATCCAGCGCACGGATCAACGCAGCCTCATCCACCAGACCGCCGCGCGCGGTATTGATGAGAAGCGCCGTGGGTTTCATGCGGCGCAGTTCCTTTTCACTGATGAGGTTGCGCGTGCTGGTCGTGAGCGGACAATGAAGGGAAAGAATGTCTGCTTGTTCAAGGATCTCTTCCAGGGGGGTATAGGTGATTCCCTCATGCCTGGGTCCGTCATGTTTCGCAAACAGGACCTTCATGCCAAACCCTGTGGCGATCCGCGCCGTTCCCTGACCCAGGACTCCTTCGCCGATGATGCCCAAGGTGGACCCAAACAGGTCCCCGATGGGATGATCGAAGAAACAGAATTGAGGGGAAGTCTGCCAAACGCCGTTTTCCACGTCCTGGCGATAGGCCAGCAAATTGCGACGCAGGGCCAGAATCAGGGCAAAGACATGTTCCGGTACCGTATGGACGGCATAATTGCGGATGTTGGCTACGCGAATGCCTTGAGCCTGACAGGCGGGAATGTCCACCACATCGTACCCCGTGGCTGCCACGGCGATCATTTTTAGATCAGGTAATTGGCGCAGTGTTTCAGCGCGCAACGGCACTTTGTTGGTGATGGCCACTTGAGCGCCGTGCAGGCGTTCCAACACCTGTGCGGTGGTGGTCTGGTCATGCTCGATATAACTGTCAGAAAAGTCCGGAGTACGAACCCGCGCCTTGAGTGAGGCGCGGTCAAGAAAGACCACGCGTCCGCTCATGCACCCGCTCCCAGGCCCACGGGGGCCTCATGGGTGCACCAGAATTGGGTGGCGGCGGCTACTCCGCTTCCGGGAGTGACGGGAATGCCACAGTCCAGCATGGCCATCTCGGCGCCTGCAATGGCCCCCATCAGCATCACCTCGTTGAGGTCGCCCAGATGTCCAATCCGGAAAACCTTGCCGGCCACTTTCGAAAGCCCGGCACCCAGTGCCAGATTATAACGGCGGTAGGCTCGTTCGATGACTTCGGCTGCGTTGAACCCGGCGGGAACCACGATGGCTGAAACCGAGTCCGAGTACCACTGGGGCGCCTTGGCACACAGGGATAATTTCCATCCTTGAGTGACAGCGGCCCGCACTCCTTCGGCCAGATAATGATGGCGGGCAAAGACGTTTTCGAGACCTTCCTCTTCCAGCATGACCAGGGCTTCACGCAGACCGTAGAGCATGGGAATGGAAGGCGTGTAGGGGAAGTAGCCGGTGCCATTGCTCTTGACCATGTCGAGGTAATCAAAGTAACAACGGGGATGACGGCTGTTCTGGGCGGCTTGCAGGGCTTTCTGGCTAACGCAGGTGATTCCCATGCCGGCTGGCAACATCAGACCTTTTTGGGAACCGGCGACGCAGATATCCACCTTCCATTCATCCATACGAAAGTCGATACTGCCCAGAGCGCTGACCGAATCCACAAAGAGCAGGGCAGGGTGACCCAAATCCTCCAGCACTTGACGGATGGCCAAAATATCACTGGTCACGCCGGTGGCGGTTTCATTCTGACAGACCAATACGGCCTTGATCTGATGCTGTACATCTGCCGCCAATGCGCTTCGGTACCCTTCCACTGGAGCGCCTTCGCCCCACTCCACTTCAATGATGTTCATGTCGAAACCCAGACGTCTTCCCATGTCGCACCAGAGGTGACTGAATTGTCCGAAGCGGGAAGCCAGGATCTGGTCCCCAGGGTTCAAACAGTTGGTCAGCGCCGCTTCCCAGCATCCCGTCCCGGAGGAAGGGAAGACGATGGGGGCGGCGGATTCCGTCTTGAAAACCCTTTTTAAACCGGCCAGGATCTCCTGGGTCAGAGCAGGGAATTTAACCGAGCGATGATCCTCCATAGGGACCGCCATGGCGCGCAGGATGCGGTTGGGGACGTTGGAGGGTCCGGGAACGAAAAGAAAATTATGACCTGCCATGATAACTCCTGAAACGAATGCTTGAACGATTAGCGATAGACGGGGTGACGCTGACAGAGTGTTCCCACCTCTTTGAGAACATGCTGCAGTACGCTGTCATCCTCCGGAGCCTCAAGCAAGTCGCTGATCAGGTGGGAGACCTTGCGTGCCTCATTGTGACCAAAACCACGGGTGGTCAGGGCCGGGGAGCCGATTCTGATGCCGGAGGTGACAAAGGGTTTTTCCGGATCATTGGGAATGGCGTTCTTGTTGACCGTGATATTGGCTCGTCCCAGCAGTGCTTCGGCAGCCTTGCCGGTGATCTGACGGGCACGCAGGTCCATCAGGAAGAGATGGCTTTCCGTGCCGCCGGAAACGATGCGCAAGCCACGCTCGATGAAGGTTTCTGCCATGGCTTGGGCATTGGCTTTGACGCGCTTCTGGTAGGACTTGAATTCGGGTTTGAGCGCCTCATTGAAGGCGGTGGCCTTGGCCGCGATGACATGCATCAGGGGCCCCCCTTGAATGCCTGGAAAAATCATGGAGTTGATGGGTTTTTCAAACTCGGCGGAGGACAGGATGATTCCGCCGCGCGGACCGCGCAAGGTCTTGTGGGTGGTGGAGGTGACGAAGTGGGCAATGCCCACGGGGCTGGGGTATTCGCCTGCAGCGATGAGACCGGCATAGTGCGCCATGTCCACCATGAGATAAGCCCCGATGGAATCGGCAATGGCACGAAAACGAGTCCAATCGATGACCATGGAATAGGCTGAGGCACCCGCCACGATCATTTTGGGTTTGTGTTCCTGGGCCAGACGTTCCACTTCGTCGTAGTTGATCCGCTCCGTGTCGGGATGAAGACCATAACTCACCGACTTGTAGAGCTTGCCGCTGAAATTGACGGAGGCCCCATGGGTCAGGTGACCGCCATGTGCCAAGGACATACCAAGAATCGTGTCGCCCGGTTGGAGCATGGCCATGTACACGGCGGCATTGGCCTGGGAGCCGGAATGGGGCTGGACGTTGGCATATTCGGCGCCAAAAAGTTGTTTCACGCGATCAATGGCCAGTTGTTCGGCCATGTCGACGAATTCGCAGCCGCCGTAGTAACGCTTGCCGGGATACCCCTCTGCATATTTGTTGGTCAGAACGGAACCTTGCGCCTGCAGGACTGCCGGACTGGTATAGTTCTCCGAAGCAATCAATTCGATATGGTCTTCCTGCCGGCGGTATTCTTTCTGGACGACGTCCCATAATTCGGGGTCCGTATCGGCAAGCAACTTTCTGGAATCAAACACGACAAATCCTCCAAAGGATGAACAATGACTATCATTTTAAGTATGAAGCCTCTATTCTAGCGACTTTCGATCCTTCTGTGAAAATTTATAACGCCTGTTATGAAAAATAATACCACCCCCCCCTCCTTTGCAGAAGAACGCATATTTTTGCGTTCCCTTTTTGACTCCGCCGTGGCCGCAGCAGACCCACATCGGGTACTTCCCTCATTTCTGCCGGCAGTTCCACGGGGACGTACGGTGGTGGTGGGGGCCGGCAAGGCGGCGGGAGCCATGGCTCAGGCGCTGGAGCAGCATTGGACGGGTGCCTTGGGGGGGGTGGTGGTGACGCGCTACGGCCACAAGGTTTCCACCCGTTCCATCGAGGTTCTCGAGGCGGCCCATCCGGTGCCGGACGAGGCGGGACAACGGGCCAGCCAGCGGATTCTCGAAGCCGTTCAAGGATTGAGGGCGGAAGATCTGGTGATCTGCCTGATTTCGGGTGGGGGCTCTGCACTGTTGGCAGCACCGGCCCCCGGGTTGACTCTGGCGGACAAGCAGACCATGAACCGGAGTCTGCTCCGAAGTGGTGCCACCATTACTGAGATGAATTGCGTGCGCAAGCATCTTTCAAGTCTCAAGGGAGGGCGTTTGGCCCTGGCTTGTTATCCGGCCCAAGTGGTCACCCTGTTGATTTCCGATGTGCCTGGCGATGACCCCACCGTGATTGCTTCCGGTCCCACGGTGGCGGATCCCACCACCTTTGCCGAGGCACGCGCCATCGTGGAGAAATACGGATTGCAGGACCAGGTACGGACCTATGCACACCTCTGTGCCGCCCAGGAAGAAACCCCCAAACCAGGAGATCCCCGGCTGGCGCGTACTTCGACCCATCTCATTGCGACGCCCCAGCATTCCCTCGAGGCGGCTGCGGCCGTTGCACGGGCGGCCGGGGTCAACCCCTTGATTTTAGGGGACAGTATCGAAGGCGAAGCCCGTGAGGTGGCCACAGTCATGGCGGGTATGGCCCGACAAGTGAGGCGTCATGGACAACCGGCAGCGCGTCCCTGTGTCCTGTTGTCCGGGGGAGAAACCACGGTGACGGTGCGGGGCAAGGGGCGCGGCGGGCGAAACGTCGAATTTCTGCTGGCACTGACCCAGGCCCTGCGGGGCGAACCGGGGGTGTTTGCGTTGGCAGGGGATACGGATGGTATCGATGGAACCGAGGATAACGCAGGGGCCATGGTACTGCCGGATACCTGGGCGCGCGCGGAACATCTGGGTCTGAAGGTGACCGATTATCTGACCAACAATGACGGTTATGGTTTTTTTGCGGCGTTGGACGATCTGGTGATCACGGGGCCTACCCTCACCAACGTCAATGATTTTCGCGCGCTTCTCATTCCTTGAAATTTCGGGAAATGGGGGTTCCCTGAGGGGGGGAAGCAAGGGATAATCTCCCCTTTTGTTTTGCAACGGGTGACGGATGGCTTCATCGGATAGGGGCAGGGAAGAAAACACCATGACGCTGGCTACCTGGCTGGCTTACCTGGACCGTATCCACCCTCGTTCCATGGACCTGGGGCTGGAACGGGTCGGGCGGGTGCGCGACCTGCTCGGTATTTTTCCCGTCTTTCCAATTCTGATGGTGGCGGGCACCAACGGCAAGGGGTCCGCCTGCGCTTATTTGACAGCGACTCTGAAGGCTGCGGGCTATCGGGTGGGAACCTATACTTCGCCTCATCTGGTGCGCTACAACGAGCGGGTGGTCGTGGACGGGATTCCCGTCTCCGATGCCCAACTCTGTGCTGCCTTTGCCCGGATCGAGGCAGCCCGTCAGGCGATCAGTCTGACCCCTTTTGAATTCGGTACCCTGGCAGCGGTGGATATTTTTCAACGGGCTTCGGTGGACGTGGCGGTGCTGGAGGTGGGGTTGGGGGGGCGTCTGGACGCCGTCAATCTCTTCGAGCCAGTGGTTTCCCTGGTGACCGGGATTGCCCTGGACCATGAAATGTGGCTGGGCTCCACCCGCGAAGCGATTGGTGCAGAAAAGGCGGGAATTTTTCGCGCAGGGGTTCCTGCGCTCTGTGCCGATCCAGACCCCCCCCGTAGTTTGTTGGCGCGGGCGGCGGCACTGGAGACCCCACTTTGGTTGTGGGGACGGGATTTTACGGTGGAAAGACAGGCGCAAGGGAGGTGGACCTTGCATTTGCCGCACCAGACCTGGTCTGACCTGCCAGCGCCTCCCCTGTGCGGAGATTTTCAATACCGCAATGCCGCCCTGGCCTTGGCGGCGTTGCAGTGTCTGCCTGTGCAGGTGACGCCGGAACAGGGCCGGCGCGGGATTGCGGGTACGGTGCTGCCGGGGCGTTTCCAGACCTGGCGCTTTTCGCCTCAGGTAATTTTGGATGTGGCCCATAATCCACAAGCGGCTCAGGAACTGGCGCATAATCTGAAAAGCACGTCCTGCGCCGGACGGACGCGTCTGGTCCTGGGCATGTTGCGTGACAAGGATAGGGTGGGCGTAGTCCAGGCCCTGGATACCTTGGTGAATGACTGGTATCTGGCTGACCTTCATGAAGAGCGCGGGGCCTGTCGGGAAGAGATGGAACCGGCGCTAGCGGGGGTACGGGGGACCGTGCAATGGCACCCGTCTCCCGAGCAAGCCTACGGCGCGGCTTGTACGGCAGCAGCCGTGGAAGACCGGGTGGTGGTGTGCGGGTCCTTTGTGACGGTGGGCAAGATCCTGGCTTTACAGGAGGACTATGCCGAAACGAAGGGGGATTCTCCCTGAGGCATGGGGAAAACGCGGATCGAGGAGAAAAAAATGGTTGGCCAAAAAATTTGTGTCGTGGTGATCTCGGGTACCTTGGAACGATTACAGGCGGCGGCCATGGTGGCTTCAGTGGCGGCGGTGAGTGGTCAGGAAGTCCTGGTTTTTCTATCCATGAATGCCTTGCCCCATTTTGTCAAGGGAGCGACGGCAGAGGCCCCTCACGAAGGCCCCATGGGCGATTTGATAATAGCCAAGAAAGTCCCTGAATTCAAAATGTTGTTTGAACAGGCCATAGAGTTGGGAGGAGCCCGTCTCTATCCCTGTTCCATGGCCATGGACGTGCTGGAAGTCGGTTCTGAACAACTGGAGGACTATCTGGAAGAAGCCACCGGTTTGACCAGATTGCTGACCGAGGTTCAGGATGGACAGGTCTGGACTTTTTGATTTCGGGATAATCACTGTCCCTGTGTGTGCAGGGACTCTGACCGAGTCGAACAACCGATTCAAGAGAGGATCACAATGACGGAAAGAAAAATCGTGGATGGTAAAGGAAGTTTTTGTCCAGGTCCGCTGATGGAACTGATTGTCGCCCTGAAGCACAGTCAGATTGGGGATGAACTGGAAGTGTTGTCCACAGACAAGGGGTCAGCCAATGATATTCCCGAGTGGGTGCGTCGGGTGGGTCATGACTACGTTTCCACAACAGAAAACGATGGTGTCTGGCATATCGTGGTGCGCAAGACCAAATAATTGGGGCGCATGGTTTCCAACGTACTTTAGGCGGGAGGACGCATGAAGATTTTGATTGTCGGTGGCGGAATGGGTGGGACGATCCTGGCCAATAATCTGGCCCGTCGTTTGGTTCCGGAATTGAAGGAAGGCAAGGCGCAAATCACGATGCTGTCGGCTTCGGACAAGCACATGTATCAGCCGGGTTTGTTGTATCTGGCCGTGGGACGCATGACCCCCGATGAGTTATACCGGGATCAGGCCGGTTTGCTGGAATCGAGTATCCATTTTCATGTGGATCCGGTGGAAGAGTTTCACCTGGATGATCAACAGGTCAAAACCCGCAGTGGGCGAATCCATGCCTACGACATTCTGGTGATCGCCACCGGTTCGCGCATGTATCCGGAAGAAATTCCGGGGCTGGCCGAGTATGCAGAAACCTTTTACACGGAAGCCTCGGCGCTCAAGATGTTCAAGCGCTTGCAGTCCTTTGAAGGCGGAAAAGTGGTGATTGCCGTGGGCGTTCCCCACAAGTGTCCCATGGCGCCCCTGGAAATCACCTTCATGCTGCACGATTACTTCAAGGACCGGGGTCTCCTCGACAAGGTTCAACTGCATTACACCTACCCCATCAATCGCGTACACCCCCTTGAAAACGTGGCTAAGTGGGCCGCGCCAGAAATGGACCGGCTGGGCATCACTTACGAAACTTTTTTTAACATGAAGGAAGTGGATGGCGAGAAAAAAGTGGTGCATAGCGAGGAAGGGACTGAAGTCCCTTACGATTTGCTGATCACCATTCCCGCCCATCGTGGAATGGAAGTTCTGGAAAGGAACAATCTGGGGAAAAATGGCTGGATCCCTACCCACCGGGGCAAACTCAACATGGAAGGCCGGGAGAATGTTTTCGTGTTGGGGGATACCACCAATATTCCCATCAGCAAGGCCGGTTCCACGGCCCACTTTCAGGCGGATACCCTGGGGGAGAATATCGCAGCCCTGATCAAACTGGGGGCGCCGGTACGGGAATATGACGGCAAGGTCTTCTGTTTCATCGAAACGGGCAAGGATCGGGCGACTTATGCCATGTTCAACTACCAGACCCCCCCTTCACCCCAGCCCCCTACCAAGGCGGTGCACTGGTTCAAGATGGCCTACAACAAACTCTACTGGGTTTCTGCCCGTGGTTTGCTTTGAGCAGAGGGGATGATGATGACAGAACTCAAGGAATCAACCGATTGTTCGTCCGCAGAAGCAGAACATTTGGTGACTGCGGCCCGGGACGCTCTGAGCGACGAAATGGTCAATCGTCTCGCGGGGTTTTGCAGTGAGGGGATGGATCTGGTGGATCGAGTCCAGCGCTCCGGTCTCCCCCAGGCTCTTCCGGTTCTTGCCGAAATGGTGGACAACGGGGATCTGGACAGAATTTTTCAGTTGGCCCGTGTCTACCAGTCGTTTCAGGATGCCCTGAGCGATGAAATGGTGGGACGGCTGGCGGAAACGGTGGGGGAGGGGTTGTCCATGCTCGACCGTTTCAATCGCGGCGGCGGTGGACGGTTGCTGCAGATGCTGGAACGTTTGGAAGCCACTGGCGCTCTGGAACGAATCCTCCAGAGTCTGCCTGCGCTGCTCGACAAACTGGACCGGGTGGTGGGTTTGCTCAATGCTCTGGAGGTTGCCAGCACAGTCAAACAGGCCCCGCCTGGGGGAGGATTGGGGGGGCTATGGAACCTCATGACGCAACGGGAAACCCAACAGGCCCTGCAATTTCTGACAACCTTGAGCCAGCAGATGCGGGATGAATGCGCCAAGGGATGATCTGTTCTCTGGTGGGTGCATAGGAGATTGTATTTGAAGCATTCTCGTGGTTGGGGTCCGCTGTTGGGCCTGGTGGTGCTGTCCCTTACCTGGGGTTATAGTTGGGTAGCAGCCAAGGAAGGGTTGGGTTTTGCCGGGCCGCTTCATTTTGCGGCGCAACGTTCTGTTTTGGGGGGGCTGGCCTTGCTTGCGCTGCTTCCTCTGACGGGACGTCCCTGGCGTTGGCAATTCCCCAAGGAAACTCTGGTCATCGGGCTCGTTCAGGTTTCCGGTTTCATGCTTTTTCAAACCTGGGCGCTGGTGACCGGGGGCCCCGGGAAAACGGCGGTATTGATCTTTACCATGCCCATTTGGACTTTGCTGCTCTCGGGATTGGTGTTGCGTGAGTCGGTGAAGGGAGCACAGTGGATCGCTGCGGGACTGACGCTGGCGGGATTGATCTTCATCATCGAGCCCTGGGAAATGCATACCAGTTTGATCAGCAAATGTCTGGGGCTGATGGCTGCCCTGTGTTGGGCCATCGGTACCCTTCTGGTGAAACGATTACGTCAGCGACACGTACTGGATCTGCTCAACCTGACGGCCTGGCAAATGGCATTGGGGGCCATCCCTCTGGTGTGTGCAGCACTTCTGATTCCGGAGCGGGCGATGCACTGGACCTGGACCTATGGTGGCATTCTGGCCTTCATGGCCTTGGGCAGTACGGCACTGTGCTGGTGGTTATGGCTCTACATACTGGACCGGGTTCCTGCCTGGGAGGCCAGTTTGTCGGTACTGGGTACGCCTGTGGTGGCGATTCTGTCCTCCCGCTGGATGACGGGGGAATCTTTTCATCGGTCAGAGGTAGGGGGGATTTTTCTGATCGGTTCAGGCCTCGCCTTTTTGGCTTTTATCGGGTGGCTGAACAGTCGCCGAGCGGGACGGTTTTCGCCAGAGAGTGGGCGGGCGGAGTGATTCGGAGTCAACGAACAGGATAAATCCACCGGGTTAGTTCAAATACCGTGAAAAGTATGGGTTGATGGACAAGATAAAGAATCAGACCATGGCGCCCCATCCATTGAACGCCCCGGTCGGGCACCGAGCATGAAGTGGGATTGCTTTGCGGACGGGAAGACCAGGGCTGGATTCCGGTCCACATGCCCAACCACAGGACTCCGATCCAGGGCAGGAGAGGAGCATAATCCTCGGTGGAGGGTTTATGGGCAGCGAGTCCGATCCAGTTGAGCCAACGTGGGTCCATGGCCGTCATTCCCCATTGCCCCACCACCAACGCCAACAGCCCCAGAGGCAGCAATTTTGCGCGCAACCCCAGCAGGGGACGACTGATGACGGTGGCAAGCCAATAGAAGTGCAGAACGCCGAAATAGATCCAGCGCGCGCCGAACATTGCATAGGTCACCCCACTGACCAGCAGGGCCCCCACCCCCAGTTGAAAGAGACGGCGGCGTTGCCGCTGAGCCGGATGGTGGGCGCTGAGGGCCAGACTGATCCCGGAAAGGAACACGAAAAGCGTGACGATCAGGGTGCGCCACGTGGTCCAGAAAAATGACCCCAGCATATCGAAATGGGCATAGCCGAAGTAGGTGGCGTCATAGCAGCCATGAAAAAGCACCATCATGACGATGGCCAGGCCCCGTCCCCGGTCAAGGTAGGCGAGGCGGAGCAAGCGCAGTCCCTTTGGGGAGCGATGGAACGGGCAAGGATAACGTTTCTTCCTGCCCCCCCCGGGCCAAGGTGACGCTGTGCCGGTCTACTCGCACCAGATAGACGCCGGGCAGTACTTCCTGTCCCACCTGCCAGGCGCGGATGGGGGTTCCTTCCGGGGCCAGCAACGCCACCCCCCCGCCGGCAGAGGTGATGATTCCCCGTACCTGCACAGGAATCTGTGCCACCGGCGCAGAAAATACCGTTTCCCAGCGGCGTTCCTCGGGCACGGGGGTCAACGCTCCGGAGCGGGGAGCCAGGTGAGGCAGGGGACGGGCCAGTTGCATTCCCCAATAGCCGGTCAGGGCCACGACGATCAGCCACCCGCCCACCTCTACGCCCAGCGGCAGTAACTGACGGGAACGCTCAAAGTTCATTTTCCTCATCCGGGCACCTTACCTGAAAGTTTTTATGATGCCAAGACCTGGGCCCCGTCTTTGACCTGCCAGGCAGACTTGCGGGATTGGCGTATTGGATGTATGGTCCGATCTTCCTTTATGCATGCCAAGGACGAGGTGGAATACGGTGAAGATGGGGACAATAGTACTTCGTGAAGAAAAGGGAGGGGTGAAATCCCGAGGTCTTCGGGAGCGGGGTTTCACCTTGATCGAAATCATGGTGGTGATGGTCATCATTGCCATTCTGGCCGGGATGATCGTACCCCGGGTCATGAACCGGCCGGATCAGGCGCGCAAGTTGGCAGCCCGTCAGGATGTTGCCAGCCTTGTGCAGGCCCTGAAATTGTACCGTCTGGATGTAGGGCGTTATCCCACGACCGAACAGGGGTTGATGGCATTGGTCAAACAACCCGCGCAGGAACCGGTGCCCGGCAATTGGATGCAAACCCTGGATACCTTGCCCAAGGATCCCTGGGGGCATCCCTATCATTATGCCAATCCCGGCCAGCACGGCGAGATCGATGTCTGGAGTCTGGGCGCAGATGGGCAGCCGGGAGGGGAAGGCAATGATGCCGATATCGGCAACTGGGACTCCTGAGCGGGGCTTCACCCTGATCGAGGTGCTGGTGGCTCTGTTTGTGTTGGCTGTGGCCCTGGCAGCGGGAATGCGCGCTTTGGGGGGGGTGACCCGGCTCGGGGAGGCGGTGCCGGAACGTCTGGCGGCGCAGTGGAGTGCAACCAATGCCTTGAACGAGTTGCGTTTGAGTCGGCAATGGCCCCCCCTTGGGGGAACTGACTTTGCCTGTCCCCAGGGGCGTTTCGTGCTGACTTGCCACGAAAATGTACAGGAAACCCCCAATCCCTCCTTTCGTCTGGTGGAAGTGACTGTGTTTCTGGAAGGGGGGGGAAGCGTTCTGGCGCGGGTCAGTACCGTGGTGCCCCTCAGTCCGGCTCAGGTATTATAGGATGCGTGGATTCACCTTGGTGGAAGTGATGATCGTCGCCCTTCTGATGTCGATCATGGCGCTCATGTCGTGGCGCGTGTTGGAGTCGATGACGCGCACCCAGTCTGTCCTGCATGAGCGGGGATTGGCGTTGGAGGACACGCAGACACTGTTCAACCAGTGGCAAAGGGATTGTCATGCGTTGCTTCCTCCTGACCAGTGGGTTCTGGGAGTGCCGGTTCATCTGGGAACCCGGCAGATGGCCTGGGTGGTGCATGAGGACGGGGCAGTGCGGGTGGTCAGTTACGCTTTGGCGGGGGGAGTGGTGCGGCGGGCGATATCTCCCGCCCTCACGACGCGCGGGGAATTGAATGGCGTATGGCAGGCGGTACTGCAGGGCGAGTTACCGCAGAATTCGGGAGGGCAGGCGAGTACCCTGGTCGTGGCGGGGGGAGTGGACCTGCAGGATCAGGCCTGGCTGGGGGGGCAAGGCTGGGTGGATGCTACGCAGGACCCGGCTTTGAACGTGCAGTCCGTGCAGGTGCGCGGTCTGGCTTTGGAGATTTTTTTGGGGGGAACGGCGGCCCCCTTGCGCCAGGTTTGTCTGACCGGGCAGGATTGATGAGACAGGAACGGGGCGCGGCACTGTTGATGGCCTTGCTGTTGGCCATTCTGGTGGCTGTGCTGGCCAGCGGCATGATGCAGGACGAACAGAGGCGAGTGAAATTGCTCGAAAACCAGCGGGTGCGCGATGAAGCGGAGCAGATGGGCGTGGGAGCACTGGACTGGGCTCGGCTCATCTTGCGCGAGGATTTGTTGCATACGGGGGCGGTGGACCATCTGGGCGAGGTATGGGCCGTGCCCATCACGGACATTCCCTTGGAAAGTGTGACGGGAGGGGGTGGGGCTTCGGGTATTCGTCTGTCTGGACGCATTCTCGATGCCCAGAGCCGTTTCAACTTGATGTCCCTGGTTAAGGTCGCAAACTTGGGCGCTGATCAGGGCTGGGTCGGAGCCACGGCCATCGATCCCGATGGCGTGGCCGTTTTTCAGCGGTTGTTGCAGTCTTTGGGACTGGACCCCGCCGTTGCCCCCGCGATTGCTGCCCAGATCCTGGCCAGTCGCTCTACGGCGCTTCCTCCCTCCGGACCCACCTCTACTCCAGACCCTTTTCCTGCCCGACAGATCACCGATCAGAGTACGGGCGCTCCCTTGCCGCTGGGTATCGTGAGTGAGGTACGCACCTGGTTTCCCGATGCCGATGCGGCTACACTGGCTCGCCTGGAATCCTGTCTTGTCATCTTGCCTCACCCTACCCAGGTGAATGCCAACACGGCCTCGGCCAGTGTGCTGGGCGCCGTGTTGGGCGTGGACCCCGGAACCTTGACCGGCTTGCTGCAGGGCCGTCAGCAACAGGTTTTTAGCGATACGGCCGATCTGCAACGGCGGGTGAATACCCTGTTGCCCAACTTGGGATCCTTTCCGTCCAGCCAGTTGGGTGTCAGTTCGGACTATTTCTGGGTGGTGGAGGAGTTGCGTCGCCCCGGCGCAGTGCAACGACGTCAGGCTCTGGTGGCCCGCCATCAGGGGGTCGGACAGATGACTCAAGTATTGGAATGGCATAGGGGCTGGACCCCCGGTATGGATTTGACGGGGGGCGGATGAGTGTGACGATCTGTCGGGTGGTGCTGCCCCACAAACCTCTGAATCTACCCTCCGCTGAATGGCGCTGGGTTCCCTTGCCGTTTTATCTGCTGGGGGGGGAGGGTCAGATCTTGCGCTCAGGGCGCGCACTGCCCCACGAGTTGCCAGAGGCCCACCGTCATGAATGGATTTTGCCCGCAGCGGCAGTCACCCGTCTTTTTGTGACGGAGTCCCTGCTGGCCGGGATTCCTCAGACACGTTGGCGTGAAGCCCTCCCCAATCTGCTGGAACCCCAGGTGTTGTGGCCGCTGGAGGAGTGTCACTGCGCCCTTGCGCCAGCCCCGGATGCCCAGGGCAGGCGGGTCGTGGCGGTGATGGAGCGGGCCTGGATGAATTTCATTCATGGGGCATTTTCCGGCAGAAGGGGGAGACTGATCCTGTCTTCCAGTCATGATTGGGCGCCCATCGGGTGCCGGGGGGAGTGGGTTTTCCCCGTCCTGGACCCTGCGGAAGAAGGAAGTCTGCGCTGGTGGCGAGATGCCACTGGGGAAGGAGGCGGCATACGCGGACGACGGGAGGAGATGGGGGTGCTGCCGTGGGAAGAAGGGCTGGATTTGTCGCCGATGACGCTCATGGAGCGCTTGGTACTGCCAACCTCGGCCCCTTCACTCCTTGATTTATGTCAGTTTGAATGGGCCGCACGGGGTTTGGCGCGCTGGGGACCCGCCTGGAAGAGGGCCTTGACTGCGGTGGGGATGGCGGTTCTGGTGGCGTTTGTGGGTTTGTATCTTGAATGGGGCAGGCTGGCCTGGTCTGCCCATGACCTGGTGGGGGAGGAAAAGCGGATTCTGGCGCAACGGGGTTTAACCGATTCCGCTCATGGCGCTGTTGCTGAATGGGCCCATGCCTGGGTACAACGTTCCCAGTCTTCCACACAGGAGGGATTGCAGGGTGAATTTCCGCACCTCACCGGGCAACTGGTGACCTTGCTGGCGCAGCAACCGGGTTTGGTGCCATTGGGGTTGGTTTATCGTCCCCATCGTCTGGAAGTGCATTTTCCGGTGGGGGTGACGATGGCTGCAGGGTTGAGCGAGGCAGCGAGCCATCAGCATTTGCGCTGGCAGAGCGAGGGGAAGGGTGTCTGGGTTCTCGAAGAGGTGCAGCCATGATTGCTCTGCGGGAATATCTCGATACCCTGCGGGTCCGCCTGGAGCAAGGCTGGGGGGCTCGCCAGCCAAGGGAACGTCAACTTCTGGGGGGGCTGGCGGGTCTATTGCTGCTGGCCCTTCTGCAATTCCTGTGGACCCGGGGTTGGGAGGGCGTAGCTCGACTGGAACAGGAACTGCCGGGAATGCGTCATGACCTGGAACGTTTGCAAGGGTTGAGCGCACCTGTCCAACCTCCCCAGGTGCTACACCCCCAAGCCTTGCTCGACGTGTTGCAGCGCCAGGGACGGCTTTTGAATGCCGGATTGGTGCAATTCACAGCACGGGACAAGGGCGTGGAAATGATCTGGGCGGGTGCGGATTTTTCGGTACTTGCCCATTGGCTGGACAGGGTGGCTTCGACGGTGCGAGTGAGGGTGGTAGAGGCCGATGTGCAACGGGTCCCGGGCCAGGGGTTGACGGTACATTTGATCCTGGAATCGGGCGAATGAAACGGACGCGGCGCGGTGCGCTTCTGGGCTTGGGGCTATTGGTGCTGTTGGGCGTGGGGCTGTGGCAATGGCCTGCCACAGCACTATCGCCCTGGGTCCATGCAGAGTCGGGGGGAAGGGTGCGTCTGACCAATGAAGTCGGGACCTTGTGGCATGGGTCGGCAGAGTTGGCCCTGGTGAACGATCAGACCGAGGGAGACTGGCCGGGACGGATCGAGTGGAGAATCAATCCGCAATGGACGGGGCTGGGCTGGATACTGACCAATGCCACGGAGCGGGCCGGTGTGCTGGTTCAGGGACGCTGGCATGGCGGTGTTTGGGATCTGCAGCCGGGGCAGGGGTATTTTCCGGCTCAACTGCTGGAAGGGCTGGGGATGCCTTTCACCACCCTGCATCCAGGAGGAATGGTCCATGTGCAGTGGGGGGCGGCGCAGTGGCAAGGCGGGGAATTGACCCATCCATGGACAGGGGAATGTCTTTTGGAGTCGCTAACCTCCCGCCTGTCTCCGGTTACCCCCTTGGGGAGTTATGAAGTGCGTGCCGTGGTGAGTCGATTAGGAACCCATTTAACCCTGACCACCCGTCAGGGTCCGTTACAATTGCGTGGGGAAGGGGAGCAAGGGCCCGGGAAATTTCATTTTACGGGTCAGGCCAGTGCCGATCCCGAACAACGATTCGTGCTCGCCGGTTTATTGAGTATCCTGGGCAAGCCGGAGGGAGAAGGAGTGAGATTGGACTATGCACCATGAGCCTGCAGCAGGGATCAACGCGATGAAAAAACTTTTTCTTTACACTTTTTGCTGGGCTTTGATGTGGCCGCAGATGGCTTCGCTCCAGGCTGCGGAGAGCAGCGCCGCCCCCCTGGCCCAACCCGGTCTGATGACCCTGAATTTTATCAATGCGGACCTGGAAGGCGTGATCAAGGCCGTGGGGGAAGCGGTGGGGGTGAACATTCTGGTGGATCCGCGCGTCAAGGGAACACTCAGTCTGGCCAGCGACAAGCCGGTGACGGGACCGGAGGCCCTCGATCTGTTGGGGGCCAGTTTGCGCATGCAGGGGTTTTCTCTGGTTAAAAGTGACGGATTGTACCGCGTGGTTCCTGAAGCTGACGCCAAGATGCTGGGCGGAGCAGTTTCCGAAGATGTCGATGGCCTGGGTCGGCGTTCAACTTCCGTCGCCGGGGGCAGTCAGGTGGTGACGCGGGTTTTTCATCTGCGTTATGAATCGGCCAACAATCTGCTGCCGGTGCTGCGTCCCCTGATTGCGCCGAATAACCCCATCACCGCCTATCCGGCCAATAATACGCTGGTGGTGACGGACTATGCTGAAAATCTGGGGCGTATCGCCAAGTTGATCGATTCCCTCGATGTGCCGCAGGTGGGAGAGGCCGAGGTCATTCCCTTGCATCATGCACTGGCCATCGATCTGGCCAGTCTGGTGAATCATGTGACCGATTCTGGCGGGGGAGATCCTAATCTGAAAGCCCTCGCTCTGGCGGAACCGCGTACCAACAGTCTTATCCTGAGGGCGCCCACGCTGACCCGACTTCAGCAATTGCATTCCTTGATCGACAAACTGGACGCGCCCACAGCGCAGCCGGGCAACATCTGGGTCGTTCCGTTGCGTAATGCGGAAGCGATTCAATTGGCCAAAACCTTGCGTGGCATCGTGACCGCCGATGGAACAGGCTTGACGACGCCAGCGGGCGAGACTGCCTTTTCTGCGCTGGGGAGTCCCTTCGCTGGGAATGCGACGGGCAACACGGGTGGGGGTTCCGGAACTTCGGCATCCTCCTCGGGCTCGGGTTCTCCTTCCTCTTCTTCGGGAGCCACGGGATTTGGCGCGGGAGCCGGGAGTGGGGCGAGTGGAGGGGGTGGGGTCTGTCT
>NZ_JPOQ01000070.1 GCF_000735045.1 Ferrovum myxofaciens | reverse complement strand
CCAAACTTCTTCGACAATACCACCGTCATCGCCGCCGTCAGCGTCGTCTTTCCATGATCCACGTGGCCAATCGTCCCCACATTCACATGCGGCTTCGTCCGCTCAAATTTGCTCTTTGCCATAATGTCCCTCGCTAAATCTCGGCTTGCGCCGCTGATGATCGTCTTAGACTTGGAGCCCATGACCAGGATTGAACTGGTGACCTCTCCCTTACCAAGGGAGTGCTCTGCCACTGAGCTACATGGGCCAAAACTTTTCAACTGTTGGAGCGGGTGAAGGGAATCGAACCCTCGTCGTAAGCTTGGAAGGCTTCTGCTCTACCATTGAGCTACACCCGCACACCGTCTTCAACATGCCACAAACCCGATATTTTTGAGTCTGCTGTCTTTCTAAACCTTTGGTGGAGGGGGAAGGATTCGAACCTTCGAAGGCAGAGCCGTCAGATTTACAGTCTGATCCCTTTGACCGCTCGGGAACCCCTCCTAAACGAACCCGTGATTATGGGCAAGGAGACGTAGTGTTGTCAATGCTTTTTTGTAGTTGGTGCATGAATAAATATCCATCGCTGTGCCGCAAGATAGTTCGCCCCCATCCCTGCCAGCGAACCCAACGCCACCGCAACAACAGGATGACCTGCCAACCATGAACTCAACCAGATCGCCAGAAGATAGGTGCCATTGTTGAGTAGCGCACCCCACCCATTGGCCATCAAGTAGCGCGCCCACTCCCCCAGCCAGCGTTTGCTCCCTCGCCCTGCGAAGGCATAGCGCCGATTCAACCCCCAGGTCACCGTCACCGCCAGAAGAAACCCAAAAACTTGTGCGCCCACCAACCCGCAGTATGTATGGGTGGCCTGCACAGTCAACGCATCGACACCGAACCCCACGGTTCCCGCTGCCGCAAACAACAAAATACGCTTAAACTTTTCGGTTGCCAGGAACATGAACGGTCTCGGAGCGCAGTATAATTGAAAACATGAATTCTACGTCAAACCTTTCCACCTCCACACCCCCGATTCTTTCTGTGGTGGTACCCATGCACAACGAGGCTCAGAATCTGACGGTTTTTTTCGACCGTCTCTGTCATGTCCTGGAGCCCATGGGACTTTCCTGGGAACTGGTCTGTATCAATGACGGCAGTACCGATGACACCCTGAATCAATTACTGGCCCTGCGCGCTCGGGATACCAGGGTGGTCATTCTCGATCTGTCCCGGAATTTCGGAAAGGAAGCCGCGTTGACCGCCGGTCTCCTCGAAGCTCGTGGCGATGCTGCCATCCCCATGGATGCCGATTTGCAGGACCCCCCCGAACTACTCCCCGCCATGGTTGACCAATGGCGGGCCGGATATGACATGGTATTGGCGACTCGTTCCAGCCGACAAACCGACAGTTGGCTGAAACGCCACACCGCCCATTGGTTCTACACCCTCATCAACCGTCTGAGTGAAGTTCCTATCCCGGAAAATGCCGGAGATTTTCGTCTCATGAACCGCGCCATTCTGGAAGCTTTGCGCCAATTTCCCGAGCGCCGCCGTTTTATGAAAGGTCTCTTTGCCTGGGTCGGTTTCAAAGTCACGTCCGTCAGTTACGAGCGCCCGGAACGGTTGGCCGGCGTCAGCAAATTCAATTTCTGGCGTTTGTGGAATTTTGCCCTCGAGGGCATCACCTCCTTCAGTCATGTACCCCTGCGCATGGCCTCCTACCTGGGATTCGCAGTCTCTTCCCTGACCTTCCTGTACGCGCTCAAAGTTATTCTCGATACCCTGATTTATGGCAATTCCGTCAAGGGCTACCCTTCTCTGATGGTGGCCATCCTGTTTTTTGCCGGGGTTCAGTTGATGGCCTTGGGCATCATCGGAGAATACCTCGGACGTCTGTACGAAGAAAGCAAACAACGTCCCCTGTACTTCATCCGCGCCTACTATGGCCCCTCTCTTCCCGCACATGCTCAACCCATCTCCGCGAGAATCCCCTCGCTTTAGCCATGGGGAGGTTTAGAACAGTTTCGACACATGACGCCTGTAGTGATGATCCAGGCCCGATAGACGCAATTTTTCTCTTCCTCCAAGGAAATGGAATGTTCAGAAGTCTCCGAAACCCCGCCCAATAACTCCTAATCCCCCCCCTTTCATTCCAGTGCGTTTCTTCTGACAGTGCCGTAATCGACTTTACGGATTGTACGAAACCAAGATTTGGCACAAAATGAAACTGCACACAGGATGTGCGTGTATGAAAGTCCCGCCCCAAAGGACCGGTCATCGTCTGATATCCCATGATGGAGGTGATATGACGCACGGCAACCCTACCGACAAGAACCCCCAGACCAACAAGTCAAGTTCTCCGATGATCCACGCGGAGAAGGTACTCGATCATGTTCTGGATCACCTTTTCGACTCGGTCATCATGGCCTCGACCGATGGCCTGATCACCTCGTTCAATCGCGCGGCCACGCTGACTTTTGGATATACCCGCGCTGAAGCCCTGGGCCAGAATGTGACCCTGTTGATGCCTGAGCCCCATTGCACCCATCATGACCAGCATATTCGCCATTTTCTGGACTGGGGTGGAATCATTCCGTCCTCCCAGAACCGGGAGTTGGTGGGCAAACGAAAAAATGGGGAAGTCTTCCCCATCACGCTGGTTCTCACCTCCGTCGAACAAAGTCCTGGAGATTGGATCTTTATCGCCATTGTGCGGGATTTGACGCAGGTGGATGCGGCCTTGCAGAATCTACGCTTCACCGCCTACTCCGACCCTTTGACCGGATTGCCCAATCGACTTTTGCTCATGGATCGCCTCAGTCAGGCCATTCGTTCCCTCAACCGAGAAAGTCCGGGAATTGCCCTGCTTTTTGTGGACCTTGACCATTTCAAACCCATCAACGACAATTTCGGTCACCATGTCGGCGATCTGGTCCTTCGGGAAACGGCCACCCGACTGCAATCCTGTGTCCGAGAATCGGACACCATTGCCCGTTTGGGAGGAGATGAGTTCATCGTCCTGCTCATGGGGGTGGAAAACCCGCTGTCTGCTCTGGGGATAGGAGAAAAGATCCGCGAAACCCTGAATGACCCCTTTATATTGGAATCCGTTTCGCCTTTGACGCTTTCCGCCAGCATCGGCATGACATTCTGCCAAACCCATGCCATCGACGCAGAGAATCTGATTCGTCAGGCCGACTTCGCCATGTATCGAGCCAAGGCCCAGGGACGCAATACGGTTGTGTCTTATACCACGGCGCAGGATCTGCGCTGAACGCCCTCTCCACCCGTCTCTACCCCAACCAATGTCACGAAAATGATCGAATGAGAAAGATGGTTCCCCCGGTGATGCCGTCTGGCCGTCATCCTGAACCCTACTCAATAAAGAGGGCAATTTGCCGGAAACTTCAGGTACCGGAGATAAATCCAGCGCACAACAGTCTCCTTCGGGCCAATCACCAGGCTTGGATGCTTATCGGTTCAAAAAATCGGAACCATCGCGAGCACCCCAGGGGAAAACTCAAAACAAATTAATCTGCTCAAAAAAACACCGATCCAACTGATCTTCAACCGCCTTGATACGATGCTTCACTTCACCCACATCCCAACTGCTGGCAACTTTTTGTTCCATCATCTCGTATACCGCATTCAAGGCCACCATCACGGCGGCACGTTCCGGCCCCACCTCAGCATGACTGCGCGCCTCACGCATGCGTCGATCCAGTTCCAGCGCAGCCTCTTGCAACAAGGGGTGTTGGCCCTCCTCACACGCGACCCGATAGGTGCGGTCGTAAATAACGATTTCCAAAACTTTGGCTACAGGACGGTTCATGCCACCTCCGTCGTCTGATCCATCAATTTCTGCAACCGGTATCGCGCCTCCTCCATCTTTGCAGACATGGCACGCAACTCCTCGGTACGTTCGATCAACTCCTGACGCAGACGCTGGTTCTCGGATCGCAACCGATCACACTGGTCCACCACCCGATCGACCTTACTCTCCAACGCCGCGAAATACTTGTCCATGGCTTCACTATACCCCCAAAGCACCGGATCAAGCAAACACTCTGCCCCCAAACACTCTTTCCAAGTTCTGATCGTCCTTCATTGGTTGATCTCAAAAGAAAAACTCATGGCAGCACTTACTCAAGAGTTACTCAAAAAAGTTCCCATGGGCGGGTAACTCCTTGAGCCACTGGCGCAACATGCTTGGGTCATTAAATTCTTTCAGGTCACGCCGGATCTGAAAAAGTATCCCCTTCAGGTGTTCCACTTCCGCATCAAACTCCCGTTCGATCCGCTCGGGTGTCAGCGCACCAAAGTAAGGTCCCATATCCAGGAAGGCTCGCAGTTCGCCCTGAATTTCCTGTTCCAATTCTCCGAGTTGACTGCGCAACACACGGATATAAATTTTAAGACGCTCCTCAGGCAACATCAGGATATGATCCGAGTCGATCTGTTCGATCTCCAACTGCAAATTGAGCAAAGTCAACAAGTCATTGTCCGCATAGGCTTGGTTTACCTTTTGCATGATTTCCGTCTTACGAACCCGTTCCACTGGGTCCTTCTCTCGATCCGGATGCAATGTGCTGGCCAATTTTCGATATACCTCCTTCACGGACAAACTGGCCTCCTGAACTTCCTGTTCTTTCTTGCTCAGAGAAGGCTTTTCTTCCGAATTCTGTTTTGCAGACTTGGCCGCCTTCTTTTTCTGGTGTCGCTCCGCCCGTTTTTCTTCATCGGCCTGTTTCTGCTGGTGGATTTTTTGATGGGCGAAGTGCATCAGATCCCCTTCACCGTCGTAATCACTCAAATCCACCCCAAACAATTCCTCGAAAATAAGGCGATCCTGCTTCTCTTCCAAGGTCTGGGTTTCTTCACGACTCATGGCCGAGTATTCGTCATGAATGCCTTCCAGTTCCTGATCTTCGGGGGCTTCATCCAGCAAACCGTTCGACAGATTCAGCAACACATAGGTCAATTTGCGCTGTTGCACCTTTCCAAGACGCAATCCTGGTGGTTTTCTTCCTTCAGGACGCAAAATATCATGAATAAACAAGACCATTTCACGCTGAGCCGAATGGATATCTCGCTGCAGAGGGAGGATTTCATCCATCACTCGCTGACGATGACGCAGTTTATACTCCTGCCACTGCCGCAAGATCTGTTTCTTTTCATCGATCTGGTGAACCAGTTTCTTGAAATCTCTTTGAGACTTCCCCACAAAGGATTTCTGAACCACTACCTCCATCATCTGGGTAGGTCGGTGTGTTTCTTTCTCCTCCGGAGGGTCAATCTCGAAGGAGAAAGTCTGCTGGATAGATTTTTTCATGCTTCTGGCGAAAAATGAATCGGGAGTTTTACTCGCAGAGACCCCGAACCTGCGCCCAATAGGTTTTTCTTCATTTCCGATACACTCCACAGATAATTTTCAGTTGGGTCAAATTATACCCCTACCCGGCCCACCCAACCAATTGGAGCCCATGCTATAATTTTTTCCTGCAAATGTGATCTGTTTCGCATTTGGGGTGCCCCGCCCGTGAGTCCACGGAAAGGGTGAAACGGGAAACAGGTGCAAACCCTGTGCTGCCCCCGCAACGGTAAGTTTTGAAGGCTTCACCCCCATGTCACTGGTCCTGTTGGTTAACGCCGCAGAACCGGGAAGACGGTGAAGTTAGGAAACGAGCCCGGAGACCGGCCCCTCGCATCAAGTCGCCAGATGTTCTGGCGCATCGGAAATACTGCGGGGAGGCAGTGTTCGGGCTGATGATGTCATTTCAACCGGCGGCTCATGGGACTTTCATTTCCCACGGTATTTCCCTATAAACCTTGAGGGAATCTCTTCCTTGGGGAAAGGATTTTTTTACCATGGGGTTTTCAATGAATGAAGAAAGTGAACGTTCTCAAAATCATACAGCACGCATGGCCAGAAAGAAGGCTGTGGTGGATGCCGCCATTGCGCGCGCCAGTGAACAGCGGGGGGTGTTTCTGGTCCTGACCGGGAATGGCAAGGGCAAATCCAGTTCGGCTTTCGGAATGGTCGCCCGGGCGCTAGGCCACGGCATGACAGTGTCCGTATTCCAGTTCATCAAGGGAAAGGGCGACACGGGTGAGCAGACCTTCTTTCAGCGTCAGGCCAACCTTCAATGGGAACAATGCGGAGAGGGCTTTACCTGGGAAACCCAGAGTCGGGAACGGGATATTGCCGCAGCTCAAGCAGGTTGGGACAAGGCACGCGCAGCCCTGAGCGACCCAGCCATCCATCTGGTAATTCTGGACGAAATGACTTACCTGTTCAAGTATGGGTATCTGTCGCTGGAAGAAGTCCTGTCCGTCATTGCTTCCCGGCCCGCCCATCAACATGTAGTGGTAACGGGGCGCGCGGCCCCCGATGCCTTGTGTGCGGCTGCAGACACGGTCAGCGAAATTGCCGATGTGAAGCATGCCTTTCGTGCGGGCATCATGGCGCAACCGGGAATCGACCTCTAGGCCATGACCCGCGCCCTGTTCATTGCCGCACCTGCCTCGGGACAAGGAAAAACCCTGATCACCGCCGCCCTGGCCTGGCACCACCACCAAGAAGGGCAACGGGTTCGCGTATTCAAGACCGGTCCGGATTTTTTGGACCCGATGATTTTAAGTGAGGCCAGCGGACATCCCGTGCTCAACCTCGACCTCTTCATGATGGGTAAGGAAGCATGCCGTCAGCAGGTGTCAGAAGCCGCCCAGGATGCCGACCTGATTCTGGTGGAGGGTGTCATGGGTCTGTTCGATGGCATTCCTTCCTCGGCAGATCTCGCCGCACTCCTCGGGCTTCCTGTATTGATGATCATGGATGCCTCGGCCATGGCCCAGACTTTTGGTGCTCTGGCCCTGGGTTTGAAGAACTATGATGCGCGTCTCAACTTTGCCGGAGTGTTGGCCAACCGCGTGGGTAGTCTCCACCACGCCCAGTTGCTGGCTTCCAGTTTACCCACCTCCCTCGCCTGGCAGGGTTCCATTGCACGCGATCCTGCCCTGACCTTGCCGGAACGCCACCTTGGGCTGGTACAAGCCGCCGAAGTGCCCGACCTGAAGGCACGCCTTACCCATGCAGCCCAAGCTCTCCCCGAAACCTTGCGCTGCTTCCACAAGTTACCTTCCATAACCTTCCCGGCCCCCACCCCTTCGGCACCTCCCGAGCGTTGGCTGGAGGGCCTGCGCATTGCTATCGCCCAAGATCGCGCCTTTTCGTTCCTGTATCCCGCCAACCTCTCTCTGCTTCGTACCCTGGGCGCGCAGTTATCCTTTTTTTCCCCGCTGCAAGGAGAGCTCCTGCCCTCCTGCGATGCACTGTGGTTACCTGGCGGATATCCGGAATTACATCTGAAGTCTCTCGCTGCACATTCCCACTGCATGGCCACCATCCGTCAACACCATGAAGCCGGCAAACCCATCCTGGCGGAGTGCGGTGGCATGACCTACCTGGCACAACGGCTGACCTCGAAAGAAGGGGACTGTGCCGATCTGGTGGGCCTCATTCCAGGCGAAGCCACTGTTCAACCCCGCCTGGTCGCCCTGGGTCTACAATCCTTGCAGACCCCTCAGGGAGAATTGCGCGGCCATACTTTTCATTACTCTCGCTTCGAGACAACGTTACTTCCCACCTCGCATGCTCAGAATGCCAGAAACGAGGAAGGGGAAGCGGTGTACTGCACAAAGGGTCTGACAGCCACCTATCTGCACAGTTATTTTCCTTCCAATCCCCGTGCGGCTGCGCAATTTTTTCTGGGAAAAGCCCTATGACTCCCGTCTCGCCACCCTGTGAAGATACCCTTCTGCCCCACGCCTATACGCCGACCGAACGGGAAGCGCTCTGGCGTACCTTGCGCGAACGTCGCGATATGCGTCATTTTTTGCCCGATCCTTTGCCTGCCGGGTTACTCGAACGTCTGGTGGAGGCCGCCCACCTCGCCCCTTCCGTGGGCTATATGCAACCCTGGCGTTTCATTCGTATCACGGACCCTGCCCAACGTCAGAACATCCGGCGGTTGGTGGAAGCGGAACGTCTGGCCACGGCTCAAGTCTTGCCCTCTCGCACCGATGATTTTCTGAAAGTGAAGGTAGAGGGTCTGGGGGAATGCGCCGAGGTTTTGGCAGTCGTGTTGATGCCCGAACGAGAACGACATCTGTTTGGACGCCGTACCCTGCCCGACATGGACCTTGCCTCCGTGGGATGCGCCATCCAGAACATGTGGCTGGCCGCCCGTGCAGAAGGCATTGGCCTGGGCTGGGTCTCTTTCTTCGATCCGAAGGACCTCGCCCAACTCCTGGCATTGCCCCCGGGTGCCCGTCCCGTCGCCCTGTTATGCATTGGTCAGGTCAACGAATTCTATGCGCGCCCCTTGCTGGAAAGCACGGGCTGGGGACAACGCCTGCGCCTCGATGAGGTTCTCTTCGAAAATTACTGGCCCGCCGGTGTGGGGGGAACCCCTCCCGCGTATTGAGCCATGATGCCTGATCTTCTGAGTCACCCCTCCTCCCTGATGGCAGGTGCCCTCATCCTGGATGGTCTGCTGGGTGAGCCGAAACATTGGCATCCTTTGGTGGGGTTTGGCCATTGGGCGGCGTGGGTGGAACGCCACAGTTATGCACCCAGCCGTCTGCGGGGCGTTCTCGCCTTGGTCATGACCCTTGCACCGCCCGTGGGAACCAGTGTGATCTTGGGTCATCTCGCCCATGGATGGGGCACAGCCTTCTCCCTTTGGGCACTCTACTTTGCCCTTGGATTACGCAGCCTGCACGATCATGTGCGCCCCATTTACCAGGCCCTCGACCGTCAGGACGACAAGGCGGCGCGACGAGCCACCGCAGCCATCGTCAGCCGGGATGAAGCCACTCTGGCGATTCTTCCGGCCACCTGTGAGTCAGTCCTGGAAAATGGGAACGACGGGGTCTTCGGAGCCCTGTTCTGGTTCTGGGTGGGCGGAGCCCCCGGTGTGATTCTTTACCGACTGGCCAACACTCTGGATGCCACCTGGGGCTACAAGTCGGCGCGTTATCTTCACTTTGGCTGGGCCGCCGCCCGTTTCGATGACATCCTAAACTGGGTGCCGGCCCGTCTCACCGCATTGACCTACGCCTTGTTGGGAGAATTCCCTCAGGCTCTTGCCTGTTGGCATCAACAAGCCCCCCTTTGGGATAGTCCCAATGCGGGGCCGGTCATGGCTGCCGGTGCGGGTTCCTTGAACATCCGATTGGGAGGACGAGCCCAATATGGGGGGGTATGGCATGAACGGCCTCGTTTAGGCTGCGGACACACGCCACAACGCAACGATATCGACCGCACCTTGAATCTCGTACGCCACGGTGCCCTCCTCTGGATCCTCGTGGCCGTGTCCGTAACCTGGATGCCCGCACTTTGGCACCTGTTCACCCATGCTTGAACATGGCGGAAATCTGACTCTGGCCGTTCAACGCTTCGGACGCCCCGCCGGTCGCTGGCTCGATCTGTCCACCGGGATCAACCCCCACGCCTGGCCCATCCCTTCCATTCCCGCCGAATTGTGGCACTGTCTGCCAAACATGGACGACGACCTGAAAAAAGTTGCCTGCCATTATTTTGGGTTCCCTCAAGTATTACCCGTAGCAGGCACCCAAGCCGCCTTGCAAATGCTGCCCACCCTGCGTCCCTACAGTCGCGTTGCCATACAGCCCCTCACCTATGCCGAACATGCGGCCTGCTGGGCCAGACAGGGTCATGAGGTCATTCCCTGGAGTGCAGGGCAGGATTTATCGTCTATCGATGTTCTGGTGGTGGTCAATCCCAATAATCCCACCGGGGAAGTGACCCCGCTGCACAAGTTATGGGCCTGGCATGCGGAACTTGCGGCGCGCGGGGGCTGGCTGATCGTAGATGAAGCCTTCATGGATGCCACGCCAACGGATAGCCTACTCTCCACGCTTCCAAGATTCGCGCAAAAGGCACTGCCACCGGGTTTGATCGTGCTGCGCGGATTGGGCAAATTTTTTGGTCTGGCAGGTGCCCGTGTCGGTTTTGTCGGCGCCTCTCCCTCTTTTCTTGAAGATCTGGAAGACGCCCTGGGTCCTTGGACGATTTCCGCTCCTTCCCGATGGTTAGCCATCCAGGCTTTGCGCGATATTTCATGGCAAGAATCCATGCGGCACAAACTGATCAGAGAAAGTGAGCGCTTACACGAATTACTGGTTCACAGTCAGTTCCCCCCCCAGGGGGGCACTCCACTGTTCCAGTGGGTCATGGCCTCCCAGGCACAACGCCTGCAGGATCATCTGGCCCACCAAGGCATCTGGGTGCGAAACTTCCCGAAAAATTACGGGATACGCTTCGGACTGCCTGGAAACGAGTTGGCTTGGCAGCATCTGGCCAAGGGACTTTCAAGTTTCAAATTCGGAACCGGAATGTCATGACACGCGCGCGCTCTCTGATGATTCAAGGCACCACCTCCGATGCGGGCAAAAGTACGGTCGTCGCCGCACTGGGACGCTGGCTGAAACGTCAGGGTATCTCCGTAGCCCCCTTCAAACCCCAGAATATGGCTCTCAACAGCGCCGTCACAGCGGCAGGGGGTGAAATCGGCAGGGCTCAGGAACTTCAGGCTATCGCCTGTGGCATCCCTTCCCATGTCGACATGAATCCCGTTCTGCTCAAACCCGTCACCGATCAGGGGGCACAAGTCATCGTATTGGGAAAAGTGGCTGCTCACTTAAAAGCCGGTGCCTATCAGAACTACAAGGCCGAACTTCTCCCCATCGTAGTGGCCGCGCATGAACGTCTTGCACAACAACATCAAGTGGTGCTGGTGGAAGGTGCGGGATCTCCTGCGGAAATCAACCTCAGGGAAAACGACATCGCGAATATGGGGTTTGCAGAAGCCGTGGATTGCCCTGTCCTGCTGGTGGCCGACATTGACCGGGGTGGAGTCTTTGCTCACCTGATCGGAACCCTGGCGCTCCTTGCACCAGCGGAGCGGGCACGAGTAAAAGGCTTCATCATCAATCGCTTCCGCGGCGACCTGACCCTTTTGAAACCCGGTCTGGACTGGCTGGAACGGGAAACGGGATTACCCGTCCTGGGGGTCCTCCCTTACCTGACCGATCTTTTTCTGGACGCAGAGGATGCCTTGCCGAAGGCAGATCGTCCCCCGGTCTCCGGAGGACACATCGTTGTCCCCGCCTTCCCGCGCATTTCCAATGCCACAGATTTTGACGCATTGCGTCTGCTTCCGGATTTGAATCTGCATTTCATCGGAGCGGGGCAATCCTTTCCTGCATCAGATCTGATCTGCCTGCCCGGTTCCAAAGCCGTAGCCTCGGATCTGGACTGGTTCCGTGCCCAGGGTTGGGAATCGAAACTGCATCAACATCTGCGCTATGGAGGCAAAGTCATCGGAATCTGTGGGGGCCTTCAGATGCTGGGGAAGATCCTTCATGATCCTCTGGGATTGGAAGGAAGCGCAGGGTCCAGTGCCGGGTTGGGTCTGCTGGACCTGGAAACCACCCTGGGTCCCCATAAAATTCTCCGTCACCGGACTGGGTACTGCACTTGGGCACCCGCGGTTCCCGTGGAAGGATACGAAATTCACGCGGGCATCAGTCACGGTCCAGCGTTAAAACGGCCCGCTTTTCTTCTGAGCCAAAACGATCCCACAGAGTCAGATCCCCCGTCAAATTTTTCGCAACGTGAAGGAGAAGGAACCCTGAGTGAGGACGATCAACTCCTCGGAACTTACCTGCATGGACTGTTCGACCACCCCGAGACACGAGGGACACTTTTGAACTGGGCAGGATTAACATCTTCGAAAACCGCACCCAGTCGCCAAGAAAGACGTCACAGCGATCTGGAACGCCTCGCCGACCTGATCGCTGCTCACTGTGATACGAACCGCCTCAACGCCCTGCTTGGAATGTGAGAATCCCTCGATTCAAGATTTGGTGCGACAGGTCTTGATCCCGAAGGGAAGATAGGCCGGACACCAGCCTATGGCCCCCGTCAGGAGCGGAACCACCCCAATCCATCCCCACACACCCACCGTATGCGTGGCGGCCAGGCCGATCAACACCAGCCCCACCACAATCCGTAACACCCGATCCATTCCACCGACATTGCGATTGCAATTGCACATGATACCTCCCCTTACAGCAGTCCACTATACACCCATGGTGGGTGGGATCCCGTCCCGGCAGTAAAGTTCCTCTGTGCGATCATTCAAAATTTCCCCCAATGTTCGAGGAATGACCGGATCGTATAATTGGTACTCTCCAAGACAATATTCTGCTCGCAAGGGTATACTGGACGGGAGGGAAGGAGTTTGTTACCTATCATGAATAATCGGTCACTCAATGCTTCGGAAGGCGTGGAACGGGGGCGCGGCCCTGGCACCGGAAAACTTTTTACCGAAACCATTCTGGACTTGGCTGCACCGCTGATTCTGGTCATCGATCAAGAAGGATTGATCGTGCGCTTCAACCATGCGGCCGAACAATTCACAGGTTATCCGTTTGAAGAGGTCCGCCGGGAACCCTTTTTCTGGGCACGTTTTACTGAAACAGAAGATCATGCCGCTGTCCGCGCTCGGTTTTTTGAATCCTTGACCATCCCCGATACACAGCAGTTTATTCTTCCCTGGGTCAGTCGTCAGGGCCTGATCCGCTGGTTCGAATGGAACAATACCGTCATCCGGGATGAGTGGGGTAATTTTTTTCTGGTTACCATCGGCAACGACATCACTGCCCAACGGGAAGCACAGGTACGGATGCAGGAGAATGAACGACGCCTTCTCGACATCCTCAACGTCAGTCCCATTGCCGTGCGCATTGCGATCAATCAAGGGCGGCAAGTCGTTTTCCATAATCCCAGTTATGCCCGGCTGATTCATAATCCCGCCGCCATGGGCGATAACCCTCAACGCTACTATGAATGCCCCGAAGAGTACGAAAACATTCTGGAAGAATTGGTGCAGGGGCATAACGTCCTGAATCGGGAAATCAGGTTGCAAATTCCAGGCAAGGATCAGGTCACCGTGTTTGCGTCTTACATGCCTATCCAGTTTCATGACCAGGATGCCGTGCTGGGCTGGTTCTATGACATTTCCGAACTCAAGAATTTCACTACTCAGTTGGCGCACCGGGAGAAAGAGTTCCGTCGCCTCATCGAGTACCTCCCTTACGGTATTCTGATTCATCAGGAGGGCAAAGTGTGCCTTGCCAACCAGAAGGCGGTACAACAGTTCAATGCAGCCTCGGCGCAAGAATTGCTGGAACTCCCTGTGCTCGATCTGGTTCACCCCGACTATCGAGATATCGTCATGAAGCGAGCAACTGCAACCCTCGAAAAGGGGACCAATAATCCGGTCATCGAAGAAAAATTGCTCTGCCGTGATGGGACCCCCTTTGATGCGGAAGTTGCCAACCTTGCGGTCACCTTCAATGGCCGCCCAGGCTCTCTCGTCGTATTCAATGACATCACCGAGCGCAAACGCGTCGAAACCCAACTGCGGATCAATGCCAATGTCTTCAACACCAGTCTGGATGGCATTCTCATTACCGATCCCCAGAACCGCATCCTGGACGTCAATCCTTCCTTCACCACCATTACAGGGTACTCTCGGGATGAAGTGCTGGGGCACACGCCCAGTTTCCTGAAATCGGGAAAACAGGACGAGCAGTTTTACCAGAACCTTTGGTCAACGCTTCATGAAAAAGGAAATTGGCGTGGAGAACTGTGGAACCGTAAGAAGTCCGGAGAAATCTATGCAGAACTCCTGTCCATCTCACTGATCCGGGATGCACAGGGACGGGTACTTCACCACGTAGGAGTATTTACCGACATCACCAATTTCAAGAACCATGAAAGGGAACTGGAACGCATCGCACATTATGATCCTCTGACGGGTTTGCCCAATCGGGTATTGCTGGCCGACCGCATGCAACAGACTTTGGCCTTGTCGTCCCGCTCTCAACGTCTGTTGGTGGTGGGTTATCTGGATCTGGACGGCTTCAAACAGATCAACGATTCTCTCGGTCATGAGATTGGTGATCAGGTTCTGATCGAGATGGCGCAGCGCATGAAAAATCTCCTGCGGGAAGGGGATACGGTTGCGCGCCTGGGCGGAGACGAGTTTGTTCTGCTACTGACCGGTTACCGGGAGGCTCAGGAATCCCTGGCCACCCTGCAGCGCTTATTGAGCCAGTTGGCGCTTCCGGTCACCCTGAATGACACGCCTCCCGTCACCCTCAGCGCCAGTCTGGGCATTACGGTCTACCCCCTCGACCCCAGTGACCCTGATACCCTGTTGCGCCACGCCGATCAAGCCATGTACAGCGCCAAACAGTCAGGCAAAAATCAGATTCAGATCTATGACCCTGAAATGGATGCCTTGCTGCGCCAGCAACAGGAGTTTCGTAAACGATTCCAGCATGCACTGGAGAATGAGGAATTGTTTCTTCTCTATCAACCCAAGGTGGATCTGTCCGGCGGACAACTACTGGGGGTGGAAGCCCTGATTCGCTGGAATCATCCCGAACGTGGAGTGCTTTCCCCTCAGGAATTTCTCCCGTACATCAGTCAAACCCATCTGGATAGCCAAGTGGGCGAATGGGTCATCGCCCAGGCCTTCACCCAACTGTGTCAATGGCAAGCACAGGGACGCGAAATCCCCATCAGCATCAACATTTCACCCCATCATCTGGAACGTCCCAATTTTATCCATCATCTGACGAATCAGGTGTTGGCTCATTCCCGTATTCCCCCTCGTCTTCTGAATCTGGAAATTCTGGAAACGCTTTCTCTGGACAATATTCAGGAAGTGGGCGAAATCATCCACTCCTGTCGTGATCTGGGTATTGGTGTCGCACTGGATGACTTTGGCACGGGGTATTCCTCCCTGGCCTATCTGAGGCAGTTACCTGTGAGCGAACTGAAGATCGACCAAAGTTTTGTGCGCGACATGGTTTCCAGTGCTACGGATCGTGCCATCATCCAGAGCATTCTTTCCCTGGCCAGCGCCTTTGATTGCCAAACCGTGGCGGAAGGCATCGAAAACCCTTCACAATACCGATTACTTCTCGAATTGGGCTGCCAAGCCGGACAAGGCTATCATGTTGCCTACCCCATGAAGGCCGATGAACTGATTCATTGGAAACCTACGTTTTTTCAGCCAGACAGACAAGTAAGTTCCTCTCCCGAATATTAAAAAATCCCCAATTTTTTCACCGTAAATGGTAGAATGATGGAATCACTGTTTAAAATCAGTGTGTTCTAGTTGATCACATCACGCGCTCGTAGCTCAGTTGGATAGAGTATCGGTTTCCGAAGCCAAAGGTCATTCGAGGTTTATGAGTATAAGTCGCATTTGTACGCCCGTGACCATGTTTTCCTATTGCTTTCTGGTTGTTTTCATGCGCCTCATGGCGTTCAACTGGAGTTGTGGTACAATCATAAAAATAACTGTTTAACATCAGTATGTTCCAGTTTATTCCAGAACATGCGCTCGTAGCTCAGTTGGATAGAGCGTTGGTTTCCGAAGCCAAAGGCCACAGGTTCGATTCCTGTCGAGCGCGCCAAAACTGACTTTGGGTCAGGTGACCAAAGGTCATGTCCAAACGCAAAATTTCTTCCGTGACCATCCGGTGACCAAACGGTGACTATGCCGTGACTATGTCGAAATATGAGCGACCCGGAACCCTACCATTTTGACCTAAAGCCACCGTGACCATGGAGAACGAATCTCAGGCGCCAGAGTCGCCGATTCCGCCTTCGTTGGGGCTTATTGATCTTCGGAGATAAATTCCAAGAGGTCGCCCACCTTGCATTGAAACAATCGACACAAGGCGTCAATCGTTTCCATATCCACTCGGGTAGCCGTTTCGTTGTAAAGAAGGGTAATTGAATTCCGGTGTAGCCCTGTTTGTCGTGCCACATCCGAAATCTTTAATTTCCGTTCACCCATCAAACGTGACAGATGACATCTGATCATTTTTTCTCCCTCCGTAAAATATTTTCATCCTAAACGACAAATATTCTTGCAATATGTCATTTTTCGATGTATTATGTCACTTAGGATGACATTAGTTAACCCACGATGCCATTCTAACATCCAAACTTAACTTATTTTTCGGAGAACACCATGTCAAAAACATATTTAACAACCGAAACCTTAGCTGAACGCATCCACTACGACCCAAGAACCATTCGCGAATGTCTGATCGACAGCGTATTGATCGAAGGGATCCATTATTTCCGCCCCTTTGGAGGACGCAAGATACTCTACATCTGGGAGACCATTGAGCGCGATATGATTGCATCCTGCACATCCACTTTCGGCATTCCCATGGCAGATGGGGGGGTGTGCCATGGCTAGTATTCAAATTCGCAAGGAAAGCAACTGCCTTATCCTGGATTTCTATTACAAAGGAGTCCGGTGCCGTGAACAGACGGCTCTGAAGGATAATGTGACTAACCGAAAAAAGGTTAAATCCCTGCTCGACCGTATCGAGGTAGAGATTAAATCAGGCGCTTTTGAGTATCGCAAGTACTTCCCGAACAGCAAAAACGCGCCCAAATTTGATGCTACGCTTCAAACCGCGTCCCCTTGCTCACAACCACCGACCTCCAACCTGTTGACCGAAAGCAACGGAACTTCGAACACCCCGCTCATGAGGGACTTCGCCAATGTATGGTACGCAGAAAAGGAGGTTGAATGGAGGAACAGTCACCGCAAGGGCATTCGATATGACCTGAACAGTCGGATTATTCCCTCTTTCGGCGACAAGGAAGTCGGCAACATCACCAAGTCAGACATTCTTTCCTACCGTGCTGATCTCGCCAAAGCCCAGGGACGGGGAAAGAATATTACGCTGTCCAACCGACGCATCAACAAGATCACAAATTTGTTGAGGCAAATCGTCAATGAAGCCGCCGACCGGTTCAATTTTCGCACACCTTTCCAGAATATCAAACAACTCAAAGTGAAACGGACGGATGTTGATCCCTTCACACTGGATCAGGTCAGGTCATTGCTGGATCATGTTCGCGCTGATTACAGGAATTACTTCACGGTACGATTTTTCACAGGGCTACGCAGTGGCGAACTCAATGGTCTCAAATGGAAGTTTGTGGATTTTGAGCGACGAGTGATCATGGTCAGGGAAACCATCGTGGCCGGGGAGGAAGAATACACCAAAAACGACAGTTCCCAGCGAGATATCCAGTTGTCACAGGTGGTCTTCGATGCCCTTAAGTCGCAAGAAAAGTCAACAAGGCACCTTTCGCCTTATGTGTTTTGCAATACTCTGGGGAAACCCTTGGACAATAAAAATGTGACCAACCGGGTTTGGGTACCACTGCTGAGGAATCTGGGGCTATCTCCGCGCCGACCCTACCAGTGTCGCCATACCGCGGCCACTCTATGGCTTGCCGCTGGAGAAAACCCTGAGTGGATTGCACGGCAGATGGGGCATACCACCACGGAAATGTTGTTCCGTGTCTACTCTCGCTATGTCCCCAACCTGACCCGGCAGGATGGCAGCGCTTTCGAGCGTTTGCTGATGCAAAACCTACCCGCTGTCGCCCAGACCAATCCCGCTGCTTCTGGTTCCAATACCGTCCAAGACGAGGTGTGCCATGATTAACCCCAATATTTTTCCGTTCCCTGAAATCGAAAACCCCATGACCAATAGGGTCACTGCACCATGTACCGAGGGGATGCCTTATATTTTTCGGCTGACCTCGGTCACCCATCGGCAGGAAGAACGATGCATACGGTACACGGCACACCTATACCATGACAAGGCAGCCATCAAGGTTGAGTGGACCAGGAATCAACCGGATATCAGGCTGCGACCGTTTTCCCTGGTTTCACCCCGCTGGAAAACCAGACCTACCTCAATTAACGGTGCGCTTCAGATTTCCAGGCTCGTTCTGATGGAACACCCAGAACCCGAGGAAAACCTGTTCAGGATGGTGCCCTCTGGTTGTGGGTATTCTGGATCAAGGACCGCACAATAATCCATCAAGCCATCACTTTGCTGGATGAGTTGCCTCGTCCCTATCGCTTCCTGTTCAACGCTATTTTTTGGAACGGAGACCGGTTTAGAAGGTTCTGCATGGGGCCGTCCTCCATGAATGCTCATCACAATTATGACAACGGCAACCTGATTCATAGCATTGAGTTGGCTCAAATGATGTGCGCTGCCCTCAAAGAACCAGATCCCAGAAAGGAAGCCTTGGCTATCTTGGTGGGGTTGCTCCATGATGCAGGCAAGGCAGATGAGTACCAACTCTCCCCCAAGGGAGACTGGGTCCTGACGGACCGTGGAAAATTACTGGGACACCGAGTGACGGTGGTGGAATGGATTGCGGCAGCATATGCCAAACACCCCGTCCACAATCTACCAAGGGAGCATTACGAGGCATTGTTGCACTGTCTCACCTGCCATGCCCATGCTCCCGATTGGTTAGGTATCCGCAAACCGAGGATGCGGGAAGCTATTCTTCTTTCCGGCCTCGATCAATTCACAGGACAGGATGAACTGATGCGCCGGTGTGCCCCCAAGGAATCAGGATGGGGAAATTACCACGAAAAACTTAAGGGTGGGAAACCCTATCAGGTAGAATCTATCCCATTGAAGGCGTAAAACACTTTGGTGATCAATGAATGGGCTGGTGCCGCAAAGTACTGGTACGGCGGGCTAGCATGGCGGGCAAGTCGGCAAGCATGTGCACTGGTTATCAGATTAACCAGTGCCAGACAATCGGGCTACAACGTACCCATTGGATTGTCTTGTGATATGTGGGGGGGCACTATGGACGTTTTTGAAAAGGGCGGAATCATAGTTATTGCGATGGAGGTTCTGATACTCGTTATGAGCATTTTTATGGTGCGTCATTTCAATAAGCAGATCCGTCAGAAAAGAGAAAAAGCCTTACTGGCCAAACGGAGTCTGGAAGCCCCTCAATAAAACCGCCAACTACGCCTTTGGGCTTGCTGAGGCATCCTTCTCTTGACAGTTATCTTGATTATCGTCACAAGAATGGAAGAGAAACGGACTATCTGGGGTGGCGCCCGCCCCTTTCACGATACCGCGCAATATTTTCCGTGTTAAATGGAGCCGTGAATCCGATTTTTAAGTTTTCGTTCAAGTGTCTTCCGGTTCAAATACCTGACCATGAAAAAACTGATAACAAGAGCCAAAAAAGCACTGGTAACAGCAGCAATACACCCCAGCGTAAAATCATCGTTCAGCATTTTCACCTCCCACATCCTTTCAGAACAAACCAAGGTAACGATACCCCTTCACAGTTTTCCAAAAAACCCAAGTATCAAGGAAGACCGAGAAACTTTACCATTGCCGTTCATTGTCCCACTTTTAATTGCACATGTCTTGAGACATTCATTTTCCAGGTTCGGCTTGACGCACGATAGCATATGCAGCCCTTACGATGGACTGTTAGACCAACGCTAACGGTCACGCCCATCTATACTCAATTAACTCTGAGCGACCGCTTTGGAGCAGGCAATTTGAGATTCTGATCGAGTACAATGTGCCAAGAGTTGCCGGTGGTCACTGGGCTGGCAACGGCAGGATAGAACCTATTGCGGTCACACGTCCACCCAGATATGCTGTCATTTGAACGACTGCTGTACTTCGGAACCGGTCGGAAGGCCAATTCACACTGCTCGGCCTTAACGGACATTGTTGTATCTGCCTGTCAGTGCCCGCTTTCGAGACGCAACAGACCTTCACGGCAAGCCAACTGAGCGACTGCTGTACTACTGACTGAACTTTAGACATTCGCCTCTCCCAGCCACCCAGGATTTTCCATGGTGGTGAGGTGGAGAAAACACAAAAACAGGGCGATTCGACAATGACGGACAGGAGGTTGCGCGTCTCAGCACTGCAATCGTTGATCCTGAGTGGGGAAAGGCATCACGAAATTCCCCGACTTCAGGTTGTCGCTGTGCGCACAAGGTGAGGCATGGCGTACGGGAAGTCCGATAAATTGGATGCGCATCCACTGACCGAAAAGTCCCGCCGTGATCATTGCTCCCTTGCGCCAGGGCGCGATTTCCATCA
>NZ_JPOQ01000069.1 GCF_000735045.1 Ferrovum myxofaciens | reverse complement strand
GGGTGGAATTACGCTCTTTGAACGCAGAAAACACCAGAGTTTCCGCCATTTACGGCGAATGTACCCCGCTTGATGGTCGGGGATCGCACTGATATTTGTGGCGTGTGCGTTAACCCGATAAGCACGGCTTTTACTTCCCTCACCGGCAGCAATGGCCGAGTTGTACGCATAGGCTTCAAAGTCGAGCAGCTATCCGACGGTCCGCTTATAAATGCGACGAGAGGCAGCTCCTAGCACATTGCAGACATTGTACACAATAATGCTGAATGGCCGCAAAGGCCGAACTCCAGTCCGTAGGTTGACGCGCCAAGCGTCCGCTCAACTCGGAAACCCGCCTTTGAACCCATGACAGTTCATCCGGCAACAATGAGGCGATTGCCGTCTGTGGAATTGCGAAGGGCACCGACAGCAGAGAACCTATTGCGGTCACACGTCCACCCAGATATGCTGTCACCTGATTATGTCTCTATCTCAGTCCGCACTGGATAACTGTACGGATATACAGTATGCTGACCTCTTGCGAAAACCGTTTGAGGTGAACCATGGCGATCAACAGTATCCAGTTTCAGAAGGGGTT
>NZ_JPOQ01000068.1 GCF_000735045.1 Ferrovum myxofaciens | reverse complement strand
GTATTTCCGGAAATCAAAGTACTGTTGATCGCAATGATTCACCTCATCGGTTTTCGCAAGAGGTCAGAATTCTGTGTATTCATACAGTTTTCCAGTACGCACTGAGATAGAGACATAATCAGGTCAACGGATGTGTGGCATGAGTGAGGTCAGGGCTGAACCTAGGCCATATAGTGCCAAGCCGACCATGCCTCCAACCAGGGTTCCGCTCACACGGATGTACTGCAGATCCTTCCCTACATTGACCTCCATCTCGCGCACCATCTTAGTCTCGTCCCAATCCTTGATTGTTTGTGCGATATGCTCGGTCACACCCGCGCGCAAATTCCCCACCAGTTCGCCTGCAGCCGACAGAACGTGGCCGTTAATGCTCTCGCGCAACTCTGGGTCGGCGGCGAGTTTGGTGCCAATTTCCATGAGCGAGGACTGGATGTGTTGGGCGAGTCTGGAGTCCTCGCGCGTCAGATCCCGACGCAACCAGTCCTTGACCTCATGCACCAAGCCATCGATGTAGGTGTGTACGCTTGGGTGATCGATGATTTTGACTTTGATTTCCTGCACGCGTTGCCCAAGATCTGGATCGACACAAAGTTTATGGATAAAGTCATTCACCCCCTCGCCATAGGATATGCGTAACGGGTGGTTGGGATTTTGAAGAATATCGCCAAATTCCTGAGTCATGGCCAAGTTGATTTTGTTGGCCAGATAGGCGGATATAGAATCAATGGTATTTACTTGGTCCGCAAGATTAAACGCCCACGAAACTTTTGGCCACTCTTGTTTTATGTATCGCGCGATAAGGTCTGAAACTTTCGCTTTCGTTTTACCATATTTGGTCAAATGACCGAGTTTTTCCAACGCCAGATTGAGCAGTTCATCGTGCCGGCCTTCCCGTGTAAGCAAGGCCAGCACCTGTCCGGCAGATTGGGCAGCATCCCAGCGGTGCAGTGCATCTAATACAAGAGTTTTGAACGCCTGCTGCAGGATGGCATCGTCCAGAAAGTCGACTGCTTGTAACCCTATCTTCCGGGCCGTGCCAACAAAGTTATGGACACGCGCCGGATCGGTCAGCCACTGTGCCAAGCGCATGGCAGGGTCGAATACCGAGAGTTTGTCCAGCAGGACAGAGGGTTCCAGGAAGTGGTCCCGTACAAAGATTGCCAAGTTGTCGGCAATCCGATTCTTATTGCTCGGGATGATGGCTGTATGCGGAATTGGTAGGCCAAGGGGGCGGCGAAACAGAGCCACCACGGCGAACCAGTCGGCGACAGCGCCGACAGCTGCAGCCTCACAGAATGCCTTGATCCAGGCCCACATACCATGTTCGCCCATGACTGTGGCCAAGCCCAGCCCAGCGACAACTACGAACAAGAGAGTCAGTGCCCAGCCCTTCATCCGGCGCAAGGATCTTAGACGGTCGTCCTGAGCAAGGACAGTGGGGGGCATGATGGTTGCAGGCGTGTTCATGGATGTTGTCCTTTCGGGAATGAGTTATCTCAGAATTTGGGGAAAAAATAGTACGGTTCCGGTGTAGTTACCGACGGAAACACGCCAAACCCAGAAATATAGAGAGCTAATTTGTGTCGAAAAGATTAATTGCGCTCACTCGCCGCCGAAGAAGGTCCGGTACAGCAGTGCGTTAATCGTCGTACCGGTGATGAGAGCCAGCAGCAAGGCGATACCGATGTTGTCTGAACTGAACATGCTCATGAAAGCGAGGAAACTCATGATGTACACCATGGCCACCGCACTCAGGGTGATCATGATCATCGCGTAGGTGAATATCAGGAAAAGAGCTAGGACACACAGCACGAGTACAGAGATGAGCGCAAAAAACATGGCGAGACTCCTTCTTGGGTTGTCACTCAGGCGTTCCGCAGACGAGGGGCTCCAATGGGTGCACCGCAGGTGCTGCAGAACTTCGCATTCGGATCTTTCTGCAGATGGCCCTGAGGGCATATCTTGAAGTTTTTTATGGCAATGGTTTGTCGTAAATAGGCGATCTGTATGACGCAGGGAACGGTCACGCGATAGGCAGGCCCAGCGAGATCAGCCGCAAGCCACAAGGCCATCACAGCCCATCCGACTGGCCCAACCAGTACGCTAAGTCCTTCCATCAATGCTGCATTGGCACCAAAGGTGAGTCCACGGCCAATAATTTGCCGTGCAAGGGCGTTGGCAACACTGGCAGCAAGTTGAAATGTCGCAAAACCACCAAGTTCAGCGGCTGCTAATACGGCTGCAAGCGTAGCGGAGCCTTTGGCAGGAATGTGCATGAACTCAGTCATGGTATTGCGCTCTTCGGGACTCATCTTGTCCCATGCCTTCTCGATGATCTTGGAGATGATGGCGTTTTCCATGTCCTCGCAACTGTCAGTGCTCTTTACTTTGACACCGACCTTGGATGTTACGTCGCGGACGATCTCGTCATATGAAACACCTTCTCCGAAGCGAATCAGATTGACCAAACTATTGCCACCAAAGGCTTGAATTTCTTCGATGATGAGTTGATTTCTTGCATCGTCGAATTTCTCGGATGTTTTCGCTGAAACCAACTGGTTTTTCGATTTTTCGCTCAGCGAAAGGCGGCCATTGCCCGAGTCAGTGATGTAGTCGATCAACGGTATTTTTTCCTTGGCCTCACATTGCTGAAGAATGTTCAGAAGTGCCAAATCTTCTTTGTCCTTGCGCATAATTTAGTCCTTAATCTGTTGTTCGGTGGAGTGGTATTGGGTAGAAGGCGCTCTGTAGCCGAAGACCGAGGCTAGGACAAGAACAATGAGCTTCTGCACCGGCTCCAAGGCATTCATGTCAGCCATTGCAGAAAACTTGTACATTTCCAAAATCTGTCGTGACCTTTCTGCGTTGTTAAGAAACTCGCGGCCAAGGGCTAGAGCCGCTTCGGCAACCTCTTTCGGGTTTGGTGCCGGATCGTCAGCTACTTTTTGTGCGCTACGTAGGTAGTCTTGCCTGTCGGGAGCTTGAGCGAGTTGCATGAGCCGGTCGACACCGGCGAGCAAAAGCTTCCAGTCTTTTGTCGACATCAGGAGCAAGGCTGGCGATATATTCAATCCCCCCGCGAGCTGGCAGATCGACTCGAGGGTTGGGTTTGTCGTTTCTCCATTAAGAATTTTGGCGAGTGTTGGTAATTTGATCCCAGCGCTTTCAACTAACTGGGCTTGGGTCAACTTGGTTACCGGAGGATCTCCGATTAGCCCACAATCAATTGCCTCAGCGCCACCAGCTACTGACAAGTACCTTCGGATGTTGCTGATAAGCGTTTGCAGTGTCTCGTGGGTGAGTTCGGTTAGGACTGATTTCGTCGTTGCGTTCATTTGGTTTTCTTTGTCTTTTGAATGGCTTCGATGACTGTCACCGTTGCGTTGATGAAGACGACAATAAGATTGAGATATTTCGTCATGTTGATCTCCTTCGGAGGCTAGGGTTTGTAGTGGGTATTCAGATCCGCATACCGATGGCCACAGGTGATAATGGCCCCTGAGTCAGTGGCTTCGACGAGGTAAGCGTCGAAGTATTCATGCATACGGCGGAAGGCGTGTGTGCCGATATACTTTTCTACAGCGCGGCGCGCGGCCTTGTCCAGGTAGCGAATTACCCCGCCGTGGTGATCGTAGGTGCGTTTGCCAAAGCGTTGCAAAAGTTCTATCACTAACTTCGGGATGCCGCGCTGTTGTGTGCGTTTTTCAGCATGGTGGGTCAGGTAGTTCATGGAAGTCTCCTTAGTTAATATTACGGTATAAATATAACATAAGGTTTATTATCCTTTCAAGTGGTATTTATAAATATTTTCTGGAAGAAGAAATCGCGTTGCTTAGTGAGGCAACCGAAGGCCTCGTGCGGTTTGGTTCACCTAAAGGCTAGTAGAGGGTAAGCGGTAAGCCAGCGGCGTTGTATTCAGGGAGGATTGACCCC
>NZ_JPOQ01000067.1 GCF_000735045.1 Ferrovum myxofaciens | reverse complement strand
TAAAATGTATACGTCCGTCAGGTGACTTGATGTAATGGACGCCTTCGGCAAACTCGCCGCGAGCTATTTTAGACCGCAATGCGTCCTCAGTATAGCCGGATTCGAACGCCAATTTTTGCAATGTAATTTTTGGAAGACTCATTTTACATTTCCAAGCATTAAAAACAATTGTGATTTATTTTTCTCGAAGGTTTCGCAATGAACATCAATCAGGCCACGCTCAATCGCGTCTTGAATTATCAAAGAGATTTCGGCTTTCGAGACTTCTATCGTTTGATCGTTTTGCATTATCAGCGCCCGGCAACCTTGCGAGCGATAAGATCCGCCTCAAGGTTATGCTCGTTTTCCGCATGACCTTTGATCCATTCAAGGCGAATAACCTTGTCACCAACCGCATTCAAAAACTCATTCCAGAGTTCCGGTGCCTGATCGTAATATCTCTTGCCGTACACGGTCACGACGAACAGGCTGTCCGTGTAGAAAGTGACGATGGAGCGGGGCGGGGTGAGCCTAACCGCGCCGATCAGGGCATGTAGTTCCGCCCGGAACGGGTCGATGTTGCCAAACAACTTTCCTCCGGCACGCCCAACATCGATCCCGTCCACGACGAACACAACCCCCCAGTCACTTTCCCCTGTGTTGGGGTTGTGAGAACCATCCGTGTAAGCATCAATCGGACGGTTATTGGGGAAAGTGATTTGCGTCATGCCTGTCACTCGCCTTTGAGTCTGTCAAAATCAACAACCTGAACAATGGTGATATTTTGCGGTTGGACGGTTTCGCCAAAAGCGATGACCAGGGAAACAATCCATCCGATGACCGTCCACCCAAACAAAAAATTGATAGTGAAAACAAGCCCCGTCCTGTGGCTTCGAACCATGGCCAGGCTGGTGGGGAAAAGGTAGAACAGAGTGAAAACAGACAGAAGAATAGCGATCACCCCGCGCAACCCGGCAGAAACCACTGCAAACGTGGCTTTTTCAAAATTTATACTTGTCATGTTCTGGTGGCCACGTCTGATTTCTCTTTGTGTTTTGTAATTAACAATTGCGACTACATATAACGTCACATGAACACTTTAACACGACAGACAGACTCATGCAAACATAAAGCAGCAACAAGTTGACGAAAACAATAGAGGCATGAATAGAACCACCGGAAAGAGAAGGAATCCGCGATCACAAACAAAAAATAGCACAACCGTTACTTGCAGGTATTGATAAGAAATGGTACGATGCAGAAATGGATAATGGAAAGTCTTTATTGCCGGGCTTAGTCCCGATGAGCGAAAGCGACCTCAAAGAAGCCGAGGGCACGAGTTCGGAACTGAACGAAAGGTCGAGTGCGGCTATCGCTCGCCAAAAGAAACGCGGTCTTGACAACAAGCCGGATCATGCGGAGTTGCGTCATATCCGCGAAACCTTGGGATATTCTCAGGCGGTCATGGCCCACCGGCTTGGGATCGGGGTCCCAACGTATTCCAGTTATGAATACGGACGGACCGGAAAAGTCCCAGAGCAAATCATGACCATTGCCCGAGAAGAACTTGTCCTCGAAGAAAGACAAGTCAATACACTGCGTACAAAGTACAAAGCCGACATGAGTAGCATCGTTCGCCGGTGGGCTGTAATGGCCGGTGTTGATCCTGACAACAACCAGGAACTCGCGGCCCTGTGCGGTGTATCCATTCCAACCATTTCCCGGTGGCGCAACAATCAGATCAAGCCGGAACTGGATGCGTTGGTGCGGTACGAGCAGAATGTAACCGACCGGATCGCTATCCGCAAAAAGATCGAAGAAAAAATGAAGGAAGAGTTGCTGGCAAAAGCCGGGAGATAAACATCCATCCAAGAACTTTATGAGAAACAGGATAGCAGCAAATCCAGCAGCGTTTCCGTTCGATGCGAAAAAGGCAGCGGAGGTGGCAGCGTTTTTCCTTCTGAAAGCGCGTGAGAGGGACGCGAGCATCACCGTGCTGAAACTCATGAAGTTGATGTACTTGGCGGAAAGAAAGTCTTATCAGCAGTACGGCACCCCAATAGTGGGTGACGATCTGCTCTCCATGGCACACGGCCCCGTATTGTCCAACACGCTGAACCTCATCAACTCGGCACCAGAAGAACGGCAAGGCGGTGATCACTGGGATGCACTTATTGCTGAACGTGATAGCGGGAAATATATGTGCCTGCAACCAGATGCAAGAATAAATGATGCAAGAATAAATAGTACCGATGATCTCTTGCAACTCAGTGATGCCGACGTGGAAATTCTGGAACTGGTGTGGGATGAGTTCGGAAATTTTTCTGCACACAAACTCAGAGACTATACCCACGATCACGCCAATTGCCCAGAATGGGAAGACCAAAACGGCTCAAGCATACCTATTTCTATGAGCGTTATGCTGGAGAGCATGGGTTACTCTCCTGATGCCATCCAGGCGATTTGCAGCAACCTTCAGCAAATGGCCTCAACCAGCGCAATACTGAAGCCGCAAGTCGTATTCTGATATTAGAGTCCCTTGATTTTAGGGTATCCGGGCCATGCCGATGGCAAACCATCTTTAACATCGTGCATTGGGGAGGGCGAAAGCATCTCCCCTTTTGTTTGTAACAAAACCCAGGTTGTTATTTTGTCGTTTGTTACTATCTGCAACTTAAACAAAATAAAAATTACCGGAATGGAGTGTTGGCAATGACCGATGAAGTTGTGTTGTTCGATGACAAATACAGATCGCCCGCCCCATGAACCAACAAGCCCTATCCAGTCTGATTTGGTCTGTTGCTGATTTACTGCGCGGCGATTTCAAACCCCATGAGTACGGGCACGTCATTCTTCCCTTTACGGTATTGCGTCGCTTGGACTGTGTTCTAGCACCAACCAAAGCCAAAGCCTTGGTCCAGCACCAGGAAAAAAAGGGATTAGGGATTGCCTACGAGCCATTCGTACAGCGTGCAGCAGGGCAAACCTTCTTCAATGTCTCCGATATGGATCTGCCAAAGATTCTCGGTGACCAGGATCATTTACGCGATAACCTGTTGAGTTACATCCAGGGTTTTTCTGATGATGTGCGCGACATCTTTAGTTGCTTTGACTTTCCTGTTACCCTTGATCGACTGCACAAGGCAAACTTGCTGTATCTGGTGACCGAAAAGTTCACCAAAAACCTTGATCTGCACCCAGAATCGATTGATAACTATCAGATGGGACTGGTGTTTGAAGAATTGCTTCGTAAGTTCTCTGAAATGTCCAACGAAACGGCGGGTGAACACTACACGCCGCGAGAAGTGATCCGCCTGATGGTGGAATTGCTGTTCATTGAAGATGATGAAGCATTATCCAAACCCGGAATTGTCCGCACGATCTATGATCCAACGGCGGGGACGGGGGGCATGCTCTCGGTGGCCGAAGAACACCTGCATATTCTCAATCAGGATGCCAGGCTCTCTGTGTTCGGTCAGGAACTCAATGACGAGTCCTATGCTATTTGCAAGGCCGACATGCTCATCAAGGGTCAAGATGCAGGAAACATCATCGCGGGTAACACGCTTTCGGATGATGGGCATCCGGGAAAGAAATTCGATTACATGCTTTCCAATCCCCCCTTTGGCGTTGAGTGGAAAAAGGTTGAGAAGGAAGTTCGGGCAGAACATGAAGGCCGAGGCATGAGTGGCCGATTCGGGCCTGGTCTGCCCCGCGTTTCTGACGGCTCACTGCTATTTCTCATGCACCTTTTATTCAAGATGCGTCCTGCAAAAGAAGGCGGTAGTCGCATTGGTATCGTGCTTAATGGTTCGCCATTGTTCACAGGTGGAGCCGGATCAGGGGAATCCGAGATTCGTCGCCATCTGTTGGAGAACGATCTGGTTGAGGCCATTGTGGGCTTGCCGACTGATATGTTTTTCAACACAGGAATTTCCACCTATGTCTGGATCATTACGAACCGCAAGGCTGAAGATCGGCAAGGCAAGGTGCAGTTGATTGATGCTTCAGGCATGTTCCAGAAGATGCGTAAAAGCCTTGGGTCAAAGCGCAAGGAATTGGGCGACCAACATATCAAAGACATCACTCGATTGCTTGGCGGCTTTCTGGAGGCCCGACAAGCCATTGTAATTGACAAGGATGGCAAGGAGATTGCCCGCACGGTACTGTTCGACGATGTGCCCATACCCCAGGCACCTGAAGGCGGTCGCGTCAAGCACATACCAGTTGCAAAAATCCTTCACAACGAGGAGTTCGGCTACCGCACAATCACGGTTGAGCGCCCGTTACGGGATGATAAAGGCAATGCGGTGTTAAGCACCAAAGGCAAGAACAAGGGTAAGGTGCAAGCGGATTCGGCTTTGCGCGACACCGAGAATGTGCCGCTATCCGAGAATGTGGAAACCTACTTCAACCGCGAAGTGCAACCCCATGTTTCTGACGCATGGATCGATACGGACAAGTGCGACAAGAAAGACGGTCGGCCAGGTATCGTGGGTTACGAGATCCCCTTCAACCGGCACTTCTATGTTTTTGAGCCGCCTAGAGAACTGGCTGAGATCGATGCTGAACTGAAACTAGTGACCGACCGCATCAAAGCCATGATCGAGGGGTTGAGTGCATGACCGACAGCCATTTCGCCGAGGTTGAAAAACTTATTTCCACCGCACGCCAACGCGCCGTGCAGAGCGTCAATACGATTGACAAAAGCCAGCCCTGCGATTACTATATTTCCAACAATACCCGCCACGCCTCTCTACGATGCGCACCAGGCGGGTTACTTTTTTGTGGGGTCTGTCCATGACTTTCCACAAGCCGCCCCTCTCCGTTGCAAATCAGATCATGCTCCTCTCCCGTCGGGGCATGGCAATCCCCGACCAGGACCTGGCAACGCACTACCTGACCCACATCAACTACTATCGGTTGCGTGCCTACTGGCTGCCTTTCGAAACCACCTTACCGGGCGGTGAGCATCAATTCCGTACCGGCACGACATTTTCAGATGTCATTGGGATCTATCAGTTTGACCGCGCTTTGCGCCTGCTTCTGTTGGATGCCATCGAGCGCATCGAGATTTCTCTGCGTTCGCGCTGGGCAAATCACCTTTCTCTCAACTATGGCGCATTTGCCCACCACGAAGGGCCGGTTTTCCAGAAACAGGATACATGGCAACGCTGCTGCGATGAGCTAGACAAGGAGTTCCAGCGCAGCCATGAGACATTCGCCAAGCACTATCAGGAAAACTACAACCACCTGAAATCACCACCAATATGGGTGTCATGTGAACTGATGTCCATCGGACACCTTTCCAGATGGATACATAACCTTCGCAAGCCGCATGACCGGCAGGCCATCGCCGATTCCTATGGCCTCGATGAAAAAGTGTTGGTGTCCTTCCTGCATCATCTGACTATCGTGCGTAACCATTGCGCCCATCATGGGCGCATCTGGAATCGTCGGCTCACTGTCAAAATGAGGCTGCCCAGCAAGAAACCAGCAAAGCTTTCCAGCGTATTCAATCGAGATGAGGATGCGCATGGTCGTTTGTATAACACGCTTGCCATGCTGGCCTACCTGCTGCGAATCATCAGTCCAGAATCGCACTGGCGGAACAAATTGATCGAACTGCTCGATACCTGCCCGCAGGCATTGGACGGAGTAATGGGTTTTCCGGTGGGCTGGAGAATGTCGCCCTTGTGGGAGGAAGCATTATGAGTTTTTCGCGGTATCCGAAATACAAGGATTCCGGGGTGGAGTGGCTGGGGGAGGTGCCGGAGAGTTGGGAGCGTCGAAAGATTGCACATGCCTTTGAGCGCGTTGGTAGCGGAACAACACCACCTACGGGTCAGGATGAGTGGTATTCAGATGGTGACATTCCGTGGATCACCACGGGTGAACTTCGTGAAACTGTTATCACTGAAACTTCAAAATATGTGACTGCTAAAGCCCTTGAAGAATTCTCAACACTTCGCGTATATCCGGCTGGCTCACTTGCAATAGCTATGTATGGGGCTACTATCGGAAGGCTTGGAATTCTAGGAGTTTCAGCAACAACCAATCAGGCATGCTGCGTTCTATCTGGTGAAATATCACTGAGTATTCGCTTTACCTATTTTTGGTTGTTAGCGTTCAAACAGCAGATTATCGATCTGTACGCAGCAGGTGGCGGACAACCCAATATCAATCAAGAAGTAATTGCCAACTTTAGAGTTCCAGCACCGACCATTGGCGATCAAGTCACCATTACAGTCTTCCTCGACCGCGAAACCGCCAAGATGGACGCGCTGGTGGCAGAACAAGAAAAACTTATCGCCATTCTCAAGGAAAAGCGCCAAGCGGTGATCTCCCACGCTGTCACCAAGGGCCTTGACCCCTCTGTGCCGATGAAGGATTCCGGGGTGGAGTGGATTGGGGAGGTGCCGGAGCATTGGGTGGTTCGGCGCTTGAAGCATTGCCTGACCTTGATAACAACAAAAGCGACCAAAAGAGAAACCCCTGTAGCCTTAGAAAATATCGAGGGTTGGTCTGGGAGATTCATCAATACGGAATCTGATTTCGAGGGCGATGGCGTTGGTTTCTCTGCTGGCGACATTCTCTTCGGGAAGCTACGCCCATACCTCGCAAAGGTCTATCTCGCAGAATTTGATGGCGAAGCAGTTGGCGATTTTCACGTTTTGCGTCCGGCCAATTCCATGGTTGGCCGCTTTGTTCAATATCAAATCTTGAGCCGCGATTTTATTGAAATCGCCGATAGTTCAACTTTTGGAGCAAAAATGCCAAGGGTTGGCTGGGATTTTTTGGGGAACATGATGTTTCTGGCCTCACCGCTCTCCGAACAAACCGCCATCGCCACCTTCCTAGACCGCGAAACCGTCAAAATAAACAGCCTCACCGCTGAAGCCGAAAGAGGTATTGTTCTGCTCAAAGAACGCCGTAGCGCGTTAATTTCCGCTGCTGTCACTGGCAAAATCAAGGTCGCATGAAAAAGACAATTGAGCAACTTGCTGGGGTTTTGCGAGAGAAACGATTTAGTATCAATCAAGCCTTGTTTTTGTTTGCAATACCAGTTGCTTTAATTAGCTATTTTCAATTTAAGAAAAACGAATCATTTATTACTGAAAATATTCTGCTTCTCCCGAAAAAACTAAAATCTCCAATTCATATTCGTAGCAATTCTGGTTCAAATAATGTTGCGTCGCTTGACGAATACAACAGACTTGTTTTATCGATTCCATTGCCAACGCGAAATGACAGATTCAGAGAATGTTTCGGCATAGCGCGAGGCATGCTGATCGTTGCGTGGTTAGAAATCTCTTCAGAACAAGTGGTGACCGCCGGAGTAGAGATGGCAAATTTCTCCGCATTTGCAGCCCTTGATGCCGCACTGGAAGAGCATCGCAACTACAAAAACATAGTCGGATTCAAGAAGAGGCTTGAGAAGATAACGGAAAGGAATGACTCAAATATTATTGAGAATCTTGCTTCAGCGTCTGGATACACAAAGGATGAACTTAAAAGCTCTGTGCTGGCCAGCCTTGCAGCGACAAGAAATGTCACTGCACACTGCAAAGAGCAAAGTCCAGAAAAATCATCCAGAGTACGATCTGCGGAGATTGATTTTCGTCCATTGCATCTTGTTTCAGCAATACTAACCGAACTTGACCGAGCATAAACAGTATGGCCATCCACACCGAAGCCCGTTTTGAATCCGAGATATGCGCCGATATGGCCGCTACAGGCTGGCTCTACACGCCACCCACTGCGTCCGATGTCAGTCCGGATGCAAAACTCTATGACCGCATGCACGCGCTGATTCCCGATGATCTGCAAGCCTGGCTTGAAGCCAGTCAACCAGACACATGGAACAAGATCACCAAAACGCATGGAGCCAAGGCACTCACCGAGGTCATGGCCCGTTTACGCAAAACGCTGGATGATCACGGCGCTCTCCACGTCCTTCACAACGGGTTCGAGATGCTGGGCCTGCGTCGCCCCGTCGAGGTGGCCCAATTTCGCCCTGCCTTGGCGATGAACCCTGATCTACAGGCGCGGTACGCAGCCAACCGCCTGCGCGTTGTGCGCCAAGTGAGGTATTCCCTTCACAATGAGAACTGTATTGATCTGGTGTTGTTCCTCAATGGCCTTCCCGTGGCCACCGTCGAGATCAAGACCGACTATACCCAGGCTGTTGAAGATGCCGAATATCAGTACAAACAGGATCGTAATCCGAAGGTGTCTGGAAAAAACGCCGTCGAACCTTTGCTGAGTTTTCCAGGGGGCGCTCTGGTTCACTTTGCCGTGAGTAATTCCGAGGTTCGCATGACGACTGTGCTTAAAGGCATGGACACCCGATTCATCCCCTTTAATCAGGGAAGTAATGGGGCGGGTGAATCTGGTGGTGCGGGTAATCCACCCAACCCAATGGGTTATGCCACCGACTATCTGTGGAAGCAGGTCTGGGAGAAGGACTCATGGCTGGAGATTCTTGGGCGTTACGTTGTGCCAGAACGCAATGAAAAGAAACGGCTGGTTCGGGTTGTCTTCCCCAGGTATCACCAACTCGACAGCACACGCAAGATTACTCAGGCGGTTCTGGCCAACGGACCCGGCGAAAAATACCTGATTCAGCACTCGGCGGGTTCCGGTAAGACCCACTCGATTGCATGGACAGCCAATTTTCTGGCGGATTTGCACGACGCGAACAACAAGAAGGTGTTTGACAGCGTGATCGTCGTATCAGATCGCACTGTGCTGGATGACCAGTTGCAGGATGCTCTCACCGCACACGAGCGCACAAAAGGGGTCGTGGCCTATATCAAGGGTGAAGCCGGGAGTAAGAGCAAGGAACTCACCGCTGCCCTCGGCGGGGACAAGAAAATCATTGCCTGCACCCTGCAAACCTTCCCAGCACTGTTCAAGAAGTCCCGCGAACTGGCTGATACCCAAGGCAAGCGTTTTGCCGTGATCGCTGACGAGGCCCATTCATCGCAGACCAACGAAACGGCTTCTACGCTCAAGTTCATCCTGTCTGATTGCACCGCCGCAGAACTCGTTGAGATCGAGGAGATCAGTGGTGAGGACGTGATCAACGAGCAACTTGCCACCAACATGCAAACCAAGGCTGCCGGAAAAGAATCGGGCATTACCTTCGTTGCTTTCACCGCCACACCAAAGGAGCGCACGATTCAACTGTTCGGTACGCGCCCAGATCCTACACGGTTACCCGATAGCGACAACATCCCGCGTCCTTTTCACGTCTATTCCATGCGCCAGGCCATTGAAGAAAAGTTTATTCTCGATGTGCTGCAAAATTACACCAGTTACAAAACAGCCTTCCAGTTGGCACATGCCGGCAAGATCAAGAATCAGGTGGTGGATGAAAGTGCTGCCAAGTCCGGAATTATGGGCTGGGTGGACCTGCACGGTTTCAATATCGCCAAGCACGTAGAAATCGTGATAGAGCATTTTCGTAACCATGTCGAGTCGCTTCTAGGGGGGCAGGCAAAAGCAATGGTTGTTACGGCAAGCCGCCTGGAAGCGGTGCGTTGGCAGCGTGCCGTGCAAAAATATATCCAAGGCAAAGGCTACAAGATCAACACATTGGTTGCCTTCTCCGGCGAGGTTGTTGACCTTGATGTTGAATCCATTTCCGTTACCGAAACGAGTAAGTCGCTCAACCCCATGTTGGGCGGGAAAAGTATCCGTGAAGCCTTCTCTGGAAAGAATGGACAACGTGGGGATTACGCTCTCTTACTGGTGGCCAACAAGTTTCAAACCGGGTTCGACGAGCCATTGCTGTGCGGAATGTATGTCCACAAACGGCTAGACGGCATCGCGGCGGTGCAGACGCTATCTCGGCTGAATCGAGCCTACCCTGGCAAGGATACAACTTATGTGGTCGATTTTCGCAATGATCCACAGGACATTCTGAGTGCCTTCAAGCAGTATTACGAAACGGCGGAACTGGCTGATGTCACTGATCCGCACATCATCTATGAATTACGCGCCAAACTCGACGCCTTGATGTACTACACCGAGGATGAAGTGGATGCGGTAGCGCGTCTTCGTGTTCTGGGTGGAAAGCAGTCCGAACTCGATGCTGTGCTGGTGCCCTTGGTTAACCGGCTTCTGACCAAATTTCACAAAGCCAAAGAGATTTTCAAGGCAGAAATCGAATCAAGCAGTGAGGTGGCTAAATCCGCGAAGGACACGATGGATGCTCTGCTGTTGTTCAAAGCAGACATTACTACCTATGTCCGTCTTTATGGTTTTCTGTGTCAGATTTTCAATTACGGGAATACCGACATTGAAAAGCGCTCAATCTTTTTTAGGCTATTGGGACGACTGCTTACTTTTGACCGGGAAATGGACACGGTGGATCTGTCCGAACTGGCCCTTACGCATCACACCATCAAGGAACTTGGGAAGCAAAAACTGATTCTGGGATCAGGTGACCCCTTGGAGCCGACGCAAGGGGCGGGCAGTGGTCAGGTGCAGGATAAGCATAAAGAAGTGCTGGAGGCCATTCTTCGCAAGGTCAATGAACTGTTTGTAGGCGAGATCAGCGAGAATGACAAACTTGTTTATGTCAACGATGTCATCAAAGGCAAGTTACTGGACTGCGAGATTCTGGTCCGGCAAGCGGTGAACAACACTAAAGAGCAATTTGCAAATTCTCCGGACCTTGACCAACAGATCATGAATGCGGTCATGGATGCACTGGCATCCTTTTCATCAATGAGCGAGCAGGCGTTGAACTCGGCCAAAATCCGGCTTGAACTAAAAGAAATTCTGCTGGGCCCCGCCGGGCTTTATGAAACACTCAAAATCAAGGGCAAAAGCCAGCAAAATTCGCCATAACAAATAAAATTCGAACAGTTTTCATTTGTATCGCAAATAAGTTTTGTAACAAAATCCAGGTTGTTTTCTCTGTTATTTGTTAATAATCCGCAACCGTGCGGATTAACGAAAGAATATATTATGACTTTGTGCAATAACTCGTATCACTTGCTGAGTAAAGTCGGCACAAGTCGGCGGTTTGAGGTATATCCGGGGATGGAGAATTGTTCCACCACCCAAGGGCAGGAAGTTCTTGGGTAACCCATAGTGGTTGTCTGAATGAGAGTTTAGCCGAAGGTTGATTTTGGAAAATCCCGGAAATATTGTAATTGTCCCAGTAGTTCCTAGCTGGTTAGGTGGTGAATTAATTTATAGCAAAATGGTGATAAAGGCGATTATTGTGATTTATTGAAATTCATCAATAAAACTTGATTTTGCATTTTGTTTCAATTTTGTTTTATGATTTGGTATACTGATCGAATCGGGTATTTTAAAATGTACCTTGTTTCAATTAACAAGAGGAATGTGATGATGGCAACTTATGAAGAATTGATGGCTCAGTCAGAGGAATTGAAACAGCAGGCCGAAGCTGTGCGACAGCAGGAAAAGTTGGGTGTGATTGCAGAGATTCGCGAGAAAGTGGTGCGCTATGGCATCACAGCCAAGGAGTTGGGACTGGCGGGAACACGCGCCGTGGCTCGCTCTGCTGGATCCGGTATTCGTTATCGGGGACCTAATGGGGAAATCTGGAATGGCAAGGGACGTCGTCCTGATTGGCTTAAACAGGCCACCAGCGCAGGGCGTAATAAGTCCGATTTTGCGATTTGATTGCCCATCGCCCATTGCTTGAAAAGATCCGCAGGGCAAGGCGGAGGTTTGCTTTAGTCTTGTCCTTGGATTGATCGTCCGGATTTTTCAGGAAATTTATTTTTTCGGCAATCTTGAGTTGACGGTGGCGATGGGCAGCAAGTTGTCAGGAACTGCCGGTGGTCACTGGGCTGGCAACGGCAGGATAGAACCTGTTGCTGTCCCACGTTCACCCAGTTATGCTGTCATTTGAACGGCTGCTGTACTTCGAAACCGGTCGGAAGGCCAATTCACACTGCTCGGCCGAAACCGCCGTTGACCGCCCGCTAAGCCAACGACGGCTAACGACCCATTGCCGTCATTCCCCGCAGGAGGCATCGAGTGTAGGCATCATTGCGTTGAGCGGACGCTCGCCCTGAAACACGGGTTCTGTAGTTCGGCCATTACAGACAATTGATATCGAGACGTTATACGGCAGCATTGGCGCACATTTCAGACAATTAGGCTATGATGTGTCTACTGAAGCGGGGGGCGATTCACATGGCAATTGAGTATATACTTCATCATTCAGTCATTGTTTATCCAATTTTCTTTCGGCCATAGATTTTGGAATGAAAAGATTCACATTTATCGACCTTTTTTGTGGTTGCGGCGGCTTCAGTCTCGGGCTGGAGAAGGCTGGATTGTCAGGACTTGCCGCCATCGACTTCAACAAAGAAGCCGTCGAAGTCTTCCAGAAGAACCTGTCACAGATACCGCATATCTTGGAGGCAGACCTCACGAAATTCACGCCCAAGCAACTAGCCGAAAAAATAAGCGCAGACACGGTGGATGTGATCGTGGGCGGGCCGCCGTGCCAAGGATTCAGCACGGTGCGGCAGGTGGATGGGGCCAACCACGGCATCCGCATTGTTGAAGACAAGCGCCGCCATCTTTACCAAGAGTTTCTGAAGTATGTCGTATTCTTCAGGCCGAAGGTCTTCGTGATGGAGAATGTGCTGGGCATACGCTCGGCATCCGGCGGCGAATACTTCACCCGCGTCCAGAAGGAAGCCCGCGCCATCGGCTATCGCGTTCATGCACAGGTCGAAGACTGCGTTGAGCTTGGCCTACCGCAAAAACGGCGGCGTCAGCTTTTCATTGGAACCCGAAGTGACCTGCCGGACTACTTCCGTCCGGAAATCAAACCCGCCCCCCGTGCCTGTGAGCATCCCACGCTGTGGCAGGCTATTGGCGACCTACCCCCTATCCAAGCTGGTGAAGGGGTGGAGGTTAGTGAATACGACATGGAGCGGAGAAAAAAACATACTCCCCAACCTAAGCGCAGCTATCTCTATGATGTGCTGGAAGTTGCCAAGGCAGATAAACTCACTGCCCACCGCGCAAGACCGCACAACGCACGCGACCTGCGGGACTTTGCCCGCTTGAAGGAAGGTGAGAACTCCAAAGAGGCGATGGAACGCGGCATCGAATTTGAGTTTCCCTATGACAAAGAAAATTTCAAGGATCGCTACACGCGCCAGCACCGCAATGAACCTTGCTCCACCATCGTTGCCCATTTGAGCAAGGATGGACTGATGTTCATTCATCCGACGCAGAACCGCTCTTTCACTCCCCGAGAAGCAGCCCGTATCCAGAGTTTTCCGGACTGGTTCGAGTTTCCCGTAGCCCGCACGCACCAGTTCCGCGTCATCGGCAATGCAGTTCCGCCGCTGGTTGGCGAAGCCATTGGTCATGCGGTCAAGTCTTACTTGGAAGCTACCATGAAAAGCAAAAAGCAAATCAAAGTTCCCGTAGAAGTTTCACTGCCCAAGAACGATGATCAGGCGCTTGAATGGCTGTTGCCGCTTGTTCATGCCGCCGATAGTAAGTCACTCAGAAAAGTGAAGGCAGATGAGTTCAAGCGCGGCTGGTTTTCCGTCGGCTTCCTCTATCCAGGGCTGCACCCAGACAGTGCTCTCGACCACGGCAAACAAATCTCCAACGAACTCATCAATCACGCCGAAGTGCGAAAGATTGAGCCTCGCTTGATCGCCCCTTTCTATGTGGAAAGCGGCTGGCCGGTCGCTCTGACTCCTGTGGCAAAGGAGGCATGGCGGCGATATGAAGCCAGTGAATTGAGGGACGACGAATTTTATTGTAGTAATGCGGTGATGGCGGGGATGCGTCACCGGAATCCCATGCTTTCTTGATGGAGGGGCAGGGGGATGCAAACCAAGGAAGTTGCACCACGCGCGTCTGTCCTCATCGAGAGCATGAGGGACATTGGCTACTCCCTCGAAACTGCACTGGCCGACATCGTGGACAACTCCATTACGGCGGGTTCGTCCAACATCAGACTTTTTGCTTCGACCGACCGCGCATCACCGCAGATCGCCATCCTTGATGATGGACAGGGGATGGATTCGGATGAAATTCTTGACGCCATGCGGATGGGAAGCCGAAGTCCGTTGGAGGAACGGGCACAGACGGACTTGGGGCGATTCGGCCTCGGCTTGAAAACGGCATCCTTTTCCCAATGCCGCCGCCTGACCTTGGTCAGCAGAAAGAACGGATGTGAAAGTGCCGCAATCTGGGATTTCGAGCGTGTAGCTGAAACTGATGAGTGGCTGGTTGAAATTCCAGACAAACCGGAAGCCATACCTTGGGCGGACAGGCTGGGTGAAAGCGGAACGCTTGTCCTCTGGGAAAACCTTGATCGTGTTGTGCAGGATGGCTCCAGCGATGCCATCGCGCATTTTACAAAGCGTGTGGATGAGGCCCGCTCGCATCTTGAGCTTGTGTTCCATCGCTTTCTCACTGCCGAGTCGGGACACCGCAAGGTACAGATGTTTCTGAACGAGCGTCCGCTTGAATCGTTCGATCCCTTTCATTCCCGTCATCCTGCGACAGACATGGGGCCAGTCGAATGTATCAAGGTTGGAGCGCATGAGGTCACGGTTCAGACATTCACACTGCCGCATCCTAAAAAGGTCACGCCGGATGAATGGGAGCGATACGCTGGGCCAGCTGGTTATGTGAAGAACCAAGGGTTCTATGTCTATCGGCAGAGGCGACTCATCATCCACGGTACTTGGTTTGGACTGGCAAGGCAAACTGAACTGACCAAGCTCGCCCGTGTGCGAATTGATATGCCGAATGGCTTGGATGCCGATTGGAAGATTGATGTAAAGAAGGCGTCAGCCCAGCCGCCCTATCAGGTCAGAGACCGGTTGCGCCGCATCATCGAAACGCTGGGAGCGAACTCCAAGCGGGTGTTTACAAGGAAGGGGCAAAAGCTCCTGTCCGACAATCGGCTTCCGGTCTGGGACCGCATCCAAAACAATGGCGAGATCACATATCGCATCAACCCGAACTATCCGATGGTTGCGGAGTTCGCTTCGCGTCTGTCGGAGGGAGTGAGTGCGGATTTTCTCCGTGTGCTGGAGGTGGCAGGCTCTTCGCTGCCAATGGACGCACTTTTCGCCGACCTTGGTAGTTCGCCCAACAAGGTAGTCGGCAATACGACTTCTGATGAATCACTTCATTCTGCGTTGCAGGCGGCGGTGAAGCAGCTGAAAGACGGGAAAGTTAGCTTGGTCGAGATCAAAGAGATGCTCCAATTTGTCGAGCCATTTCGTTCCAACTGGGAGCGCACGGAGCCATTTTTGGAACAGCTGACAGAATGAGGGCGATGTATGACTGATAACTCCAAAAATCTGGAAGAGCTTGAGGTTGCCGTCGAGGCCATGTTGGCGCATAAGCAGAGTCCCACTCCAGAACGCATCAGGGAATGGATAGCCAAGTATCGGCTGATTCACCAAGTAAGTGACGCCGATGCCGAGATGCTGGCACGTCGCTTTGAGACCAGACATGGTGTGACGATGAACATTGGCTCCGTGCTGACGGAGAAGGGATATGAGCCTTGGCTGGACAATGCACGCGCCAACATCGTTCCTTACTACTGGGGGCGCTACAAAAAGCTCCTTGGTAAAAAACACTTCTCCACCCAAGTGGTTGCCACTCTCGACGATGTGACTGACCGTATTCTTGGTTTGATGGAGAACCCAGAAAAGCCAGGGCCGTGGAACCGGCGTGGCATGGTGGTCGGTCATGTACAGTCCGGCAAAACGGCAAATTACACCGGTCTCATCTGCAAGGCTGCTGATGCCGGATACCGCCTCATCGTCATCATCGCGGGTATTCACAACAATCTGCGAAATCAAACTCAGCTACGCATTGATGAGGGGTTTGTTGGCCGTGACAGCGCCCGGCTGCTCTCACGCAAAGAGGATTCGTTCGTCGGCGTCGGCACATTCGACCAGACACGTCGACCGGTGACTTTTACAAACTCACTCAAAGACTTCAGCAAGGCGATGGCAACGGGAGTCGGCATCCCCCTTCAGACGCTGAAGGAGCCAGCGGTATTTGTCATCAAGAAAAATTCGAGCACCTTAAAGAATCTGCTCGAATGGCTTGCAGAACACAACGCCAAGCGTGGCGGGAAAACGATTGATGCGCCCATGCTGCTCATTGATGATGAGGCTGACAATGCTTCGATCAATGTCAGTCACGGCAAGGGGGAAGTTTCTAAAATCAACGGACAGATTCGCAGTCTGCTCGGAATGTTCGAGCGAGCCTGTTATGTGGGCTATACGGCGACGCCATTTGCCAATATCTTCATTGATCCTGACTCCGACCACGAAATGTTCGGGCAGGATTTGTTTCCAAAGAACTTCATTGTCAGCCTTGATCCGCCCACCAACTACTTTGGAGCCAACCGTGTTTTCCTGCAAGACAGCGAACAGATCGTCCGGCACATTGAGGACAACGAGGATGTTCTACCGCTGAAACATAAAAAGGATATATTAATCAGTATGCTGCCAAACAGCCTGATGGATGCGGTTCGGACATTTGTGGTTGCCAAGGCAATACGCTTGGTGCGCGGCCATGTCGGGCAGCACTGCTCAATGCTGGTCAATACATCCCGATTTACCGATGTGCAAAGCCAACTCAGGAATGAATTACACAACAGGCTGGAGTCCATCAAATCGAGTGTCCGGGTGAATGGAGTACTTGATCTCGCTGGTGCGTTGAGGGATTCCGAGATCAAGGCGCTCCATGACATTTGGGAGCGGGAGTATTCGCACATCGAAGGGCTTGACTGGCATGACATCCAGCAAAAACTTCATGATGCCGTTGCGCCAATCAAAGTAGTTGAGGTGAACAGGAAGGCTTCAGGAACGCTTAACTATGCAGATCATGAAAATAATGGGCTGAATGTCATCGCAGTCGGCGGTTATTCACTGTCGCGCGGTCTGACCTTGGAAGGGCTGATGGTCAGCTATTTTCTGCGTAACTCGATGATGTATGACACGCTCATGCAAATGGGGCGTTGGTTCGGCTATCGCCCCGAATATGACGACCTTTGCCGTGTCTGGATGCCGGAAGAAGCCGAAGGCTGGTATGCACATGTGGCCGAGGCCATAGAGGAGCTTCGAGAAGAACTGCGAAGGATGGAGGCTACCGGGGCCACGCCGGAGGATTTTGGTCTAAGGGTCAGAAGCCATCCTACTGCGCTCATCGTCACCGCCCGCAACAAGATGGGTTCGGGTGAGAAGGTGGTCGTGAAAATCGGTTTGGGGAACAACTTTGTCGAAACGGCGATTCTCAAACGTGAAGCGGCGAGCCTCGACTCGAACAGGGCGGCGGTACGGCGGCTTGCAGAAAGGCTGGCCGCTGCCGGAAAACCGCCCGTCAATTCTGTGAAGGTTTCCGGCGGCATGCTCCTCGGTGGTGCGCCAGTCAAGCCGGTTCTCGACTTCCTGTCAGAGTTCCAGAATCACCCCGGTTCCATGCTCACCGATCCTGGGCCGGTGAGACAGTATATTGAGGAAAGGTCCGACACCGAGCTTGCCGATTGGGACATACTCTTTGCAAGTGTCGACACATTTCACAAGGACAGTCGAAGGTGGACGGATTCATCACTTGAGATCGACATCAACTGCCAATTTCGGTCGGCAGGAACAAAAAGTGATTCAACAACGCTTCGTGTGACCAACAAGCAGCGTGTATCTTCTAGGGGCATCGAAAAAACTGGTCTTACACAGAAAGAAGTTGAAACGGCAGAGCAACGCTACCGCGCCACGGAAGTCTTGGACCCTAATAAGCCCATCAATTACCCGGATCGCGTTTATCGTGCCGAGCGCAAGCACCCCCTTCTTGTAATCCATCTGTTGGACATAAGCCCGGAGACCAAACCAATAGTTGCATGGAGCATCAGCTTCCCCAAGACTGGCTTTGAGGAGAAGCGCGTGGAATACGTCGTAAACACGACATGGCTCCGCGAAAACTTTCCCGATGATGATGAAGAGGAGATGAGCGGTGACAGCGCCGAATGATCCCTGGAAAGACCTGACACCGCCATCTGCTGCCTCTGCGATCAATGCCAGACGGGTGGATGAAAACAATCCCTGGGGATTTTTCTGGGCGCGTGCGATGGATGGAAAATGTCTTCTTGTGCTACAACACAAGACTGAATCATCTCCGGCAAAGAAGCTGCCATCTCTCAAGGGTGTCGAGGTTGCCGTCACTGAGGGCTATAGTCAGCACAACCTGATGCTGGTGTTCCGCCTGCTGGATTCGCGGCAGCGGGACATCTTCCATCAGCTTTGCATTGACATTGTTGCAGCGGGTGCTCCCGCTTGCACCGAATCGGAGGCCGTCGCACTGGCTGTTGCCAGGACATGGCGGTGGCATCACCTGCTGAGAGGTGGCACGGGCGGGCGACTTTCCGAAGATGAGCAGAAGGGGTTGATCGGGGAGCTTCTCGTTCTGGAACGGCATCTGCTTCCCTGCTTGTCCCCTGCTGATTGCCTGGCGGCATGGCGCGGCCCACTTGGTGCGCCGAAGGACTTTGAGGTTGGTCGCATTTGCATTGAGGCCAAAGCCCGGCGAGGGGCTGCAACACCCTTCGTTCTAATCACTTCCGAACACCAGCTTGATGGCGAGGGCTGCGATTTTCTGTTTTTGCATGTCGCGGATTTGAGTCACGCCCCTGAAGGGGCAGATCAAACATTCACCGTGAGCGATGCGGCTCGTCGTGTGCACGACCGGTTGTCCTTGGACAACGCAGCGGCAGACAAATACGAGTCTCTTTTGGCTGCGGCCGGTTTCCGTTGGGAAGATGACTATTCGGATTTCAAATGGATGGAAGGCCCCTGCCGCATATACGGCGTCTCTGATGGCTTTCCACGTGTGACGGCCAACGAAATAGCAACCGGCGTTTCCAATGTCCGATATTCGGTTTCACTCATTGAGTGCGAGCGGTTTGTCGTTGAGGCAAGGACAATGAATGAGGCCATAACTGGGTACGCACCATGACGGATAAGTTGCTGGAATTTCATCAGGAATTTTTTCAGGATGTGCTTGGCGCAGCAGATGCTGATGGCAGCTACGCAGAGGACTCTTTTTTTGACTTGTTCTGCACGCAACTGACGGAAGCCGGTGAGTTGGAAACCGCTGATCGTGCACAATACATCTCAAATCGGGGTGTGCGGGTGGATGGCTACGGTGGGGACCCAACAGACAGCGACGGTGTGCTGAGCCTCATCATCGCGGACTTCAACCAGTCGCCCGAAACCGCAACTCTGACGAGCACCGACATGGAGGCGATATTCAGGCGGTTGTCCAATTTCCTCGACAAGGCACTTGATGAAGGTTTTCGGAATGGCCTCGAAGAAACGCTGCCGGCGTTCGGCCTCGCTGATATGATTTCAAAACGCTGGGAGAGTGTAACCAAAGTGCGGCTGTTCCTCATCAGCAACCGGATACTCAGTTCCCGTGTTGATGGAAAGGATATGGGTGAATGTCAAGGAATACCAGTCGCTTACAGTGTATGGGATCTCGGCCGCCTTCAACGGTTCATCGCTTCTGGGCATGGCCGCGAGGACATAGAGATTGATTTGGAAAATGATTTCGGTGGCTCTCTTGCAGCACTGCCGGCACATTTGAAGGACGCGGGATATGAAGCCTATCTTGTGGCTGTTCCAGGAACGCAGCTTGCAGCGATCTACGACCGTTGGGGCGCGAGACTGCTTGAGCAAAATGTGCGCGTTTTTTTACAGGCTCGTGGGGGCGTAAACAAAGGCATCAGGAACACCATCGAAAACAATCCGGAGATGTTCTTTGCGTACAACAACGGCGTTACAGCCACCGCCGAAGCTGTGACGACACGGGGTTCCGGGAGCACGCTGCTGTTGACCGGCTTCAAGAACCTGCAAATCGTGAATGGCGGTCAGACCACCGCTTCCATTCACGCGGCGAGTAGGAAAAAGGACCATGACCTTTCTCGCGTGTTCGTGCAGATGAAGCTGTCCATTGTTGATCACGATAAGGCAATGGAGGTCGTTCCCAAGATTTCTGAATATGCGAACAGCCAGAATAAGGTTAACGCAGCAGATTTTTTCGCAAACCACCCGTTTCATATTCGCATGGAGGAGTTTTCACGGCGAGTCTTCGCTCCGTCGCTTGACGGGACATTTCGTCAATCCAAGTGGTTTTATGAACGCGCACGAGGTCAGTATCAAGACGAACGAGGTCGTCGTACTGTGGCCGAGCGTAGGAAATTTGACTTAGAGTTTCCGAAGAAGCAACTATTTTCCAAAACTGATTTGGCAAAATTTCTTGTACTCTGGCGCTGCCGTCCGGACATAGTGAGCAAAGGGGCGCAGAAGAACTTTGCATACTTCGCAGGTGAAATCAGCCGCGAGTGGGAGAAGCATTCTGATGCTTTCAACGAAAGTTTTTACAAGCACACAATTGCAAAGGCCATCGTGTTTAGAGAAGTTGAAAAGCTGGTCACAGAACAGCCTTGGTATCAGGGTGGATACAGGGCAAATGTCGTCGCTTATGCAATATCAAAACTGGCTCACGATGTGGAGCAATTAGGGCGGGCAGTCAATTTTGAGATCATTTGGCGGGTTCAGAAGCCTTCTACTGTGATAAGTGATGTGCTTACAATCATTGCCAAGGCAGTGCATGACGTAATTGTGAATCCCCCGGCAGGTATCAGCAACGTGACAGAATGGGCAAAACAACAAGCTTGCTGGAGCCGTGTAGCCGAGTTGAAAATCGCTCTCCCGCAGGAACTGAAAGATGAGCTTGCCACGAAGGATGAGCAACGCGAGATCGAGCGTTCCGCCATCAGAGATCAAAAGATGCTCAACGGCATTGAATCAGAGGTGATGGTTGTCAATGCGGGTGGAGCGTTTTGGCGCAGCGTCAAGGAATGGGGCATTGGACAGCAGCTTCTGAGTTCAAAGGATGATGGCATATTGAAGGTGGCGGCATCCATTCCCAAAAAGATACCAAGTGAAAAACAGTGCATCGCCGCGGTTGAGATTTTGAGGCGACTCCAATCCGAAGGCTGCCAGCTTGCCATTAAAACACCTGATGACTGATGTTTTTACCAAAGCAAAGCGTTCCGAAGTCATGTCTCGGATTCGCGGCAGCGGCAACAAAGGGACGGAGCTTGCGCTCGCAAAACTTTTTCGCAAGCATGGAGTCACCGGCTGGCGGCGGAATCAGCCCTTGTTTGGCAAGCCGGATTTCACTTTCCGTCGTCAACGAATTATTGTTTTTGTGGATGGCTGTTTCTGGCATGGCTGTCCGAAGCATTGCAGCATGCCAGCCAACAATCGAGGGTTCTGGGAAAATAAACTGACTGCCAATAAAGAGCGTGACCGGCTTGTGACGCAAACCCTTCGCAAGCAGGGATGGCGTGTCATCCGCGTGTGGGAGCACGACCTTGCCGTGAATGACGCCCTCACATTAAAACTGGGCAGAATTTTTGAGACCCTAAAAACAACTGAAAAATAGAGGGTGTCCGGAATTTTGTGTAAGCCGGTCATTAGCTTTTACCGTGCTTATCGGGTTGCCACACACACCGGAGCACCTATCCCACAAAGGGGTGGAATTACGCTCTTTGAACGCAGAAAACACCAGAGTTTCCGCCATTTACGGCGAATGTACCCCGCTTGATGGTC
>NZ_JPOQ01000066.1 GCF_000735045.1 Ferrovum myxofaciens | reverse complement strand
GGTGCTCGATCCGTCTTTCGTCCCATTATCTCCCCCCGTCCTTTATGGTTTTGACCAAAATTTCTCTCGATCATTGTACGGGAGGGAATTGTATTACGTAAACCTTTTAATGATATTTACTACTAGTTCATAAGGCTGGGTGATCAGGTCAAGCAGTGCGGCTCCCACTGTTCCATGATAGGTCTCGACCATGGTCTGTAAACTGTCAGCGAACTGCTGGGCAGTGTCTGCCTGATGAATGTTTTCAAATATTCCCATTCCAGAAGAAGCGTCAGAAGGGATGTCCAACAAGCGGATTTCTTGTCCAGCCCTGACTTGTCCCCCGTTTGCTGCCATGTGATCGCCCAAGCCTATTTCTCCCGTCGAAATAAAGAGTAGGCGCCACTTGCCAGTGGGTTTTGCATGACCAAAACGATTTGCTCTGGACTTGGATTGCCCATTACCCAGCGTATATGCAATATCCCCTGCTTCTGAAGGTAACACTTGGCCCAATTCATCCAGACAAAGGACCGTATCATTATGTTCAACCGCCAGTGACTCGATGGCATTTCCTGTGGTTCTCCAACTTCTGACCATTCCTTTCCCACCCCAAATGCTTGCAGCCACGGAAAGAGCTTTCGTTTTACCGCTGCTACTTTGTCCCCGAAAATGGAAACCACCGTTTTCAACACTTAAAACCTTGAGGAAAGGGCCAGTCAGTGCAATACAAACTGCCAGGATTAACCGAGAGTTACCGATGCATTTCATACCGATGAATTGCTGCCATTCAGCCAACTCACCCCGTATCCCGAATGAAGACGTACGATCAATGTCTGGCGTTTGTAAAATCACTCGTTGGTCGTTTTGGCCGAATGTTTTGCTGGGTAAAACAAAAACGTTGTTATGCCACCCAATAGTATTAACACATAAGACCCTTGATTCTGGCTGCGCTTCCATGAAATACATGGTCAGGCTATCCTTTTGCTTCATATCAATGTCAAGACCACTGTTCAATAATACTTGGCGATAAGCCTCCCCGGTTCCAGATAACAACTCTTTTGGAATCGCTTTTTCGTGCAGGTGCCCATCATGGTCTTTGAACTTGGTAAGAAGCCCCCAGTTGGCATTATTTGAATCTCTACTCAAGGCAACAATGTCTAAACGCGAACAAATGCGAACGAGAACCTCATCTCCGTTTTTCTGCTTTATTGCAAAAACACCGGTATCATTTATCACAAAATTTCCTGACCGATACTCGTTAAGTTGGTCTTTCTCAGAAGTCACAACCTCACTCAACTCATCAGGCGGAATAAAAGCCAGCAACTCAGCCGTCCATCCCATCTGTACGGCATCGGCAGCATCGAAGCCTTGAGGCAATGCTTCAGTCTGGGGTTTGAGTTGGCCGTCTTCCCCAAGTTCAGGCAGATAGGCTAACTGTTTCAGGACCCTTACATTGGCCAGGCTGTCTTGCTCCAGAAGAGTCTGCCCGATCTTGCTGGCATATCCATGCCCTGCTTCATCGTTATCAGGCCAGATGAGTACTTCGCGTCCCAGCAGCGGGGATAGGTCTGCCTTGTCCACAGACTTGGCTCCGTGCATTGCAGTGGTAACCACGTAATTGGGGAACAGGCTCCTGGCTGCATCCGCTGATTTTTCACCCTCGACCACAAGGACGGGATCATCAGGCCGTGCTGCAAGTTGATCCAGGTTATAGAGTGGATGTGGGACCGGGAACCCCTTCATTTTCCACTGTATAGTGCCGTTTACGTCCCACAAGGTCAGGGGGCGTATGGTTTTTTCCCCGCTAGGCAGGTCGAAGCGAAGGATGTGGCCAAGTGTATTTCCCTCGGTATTTTTGTACGTGAACGTCATCGAAGGGCTGCCCATCTTGTAAAAACTCTCAGGCACTGGTGGCGCATTGGCGGGAATCGGATGCAGCCGTGTTCCCTCGTCCTTGGGAGCCTGTTGTGCCGTGGGTGTGGTTGGCGGCGTTGACCCGGTAAAATCCTCGATGATCAGATTAGCTGCTTCCATCTGCGATAGATCCCGTAGATAGGCGACAAAACTGACGCAATCGGCACCTTTGGCGGCATCACCCTCGGCGAAGTCTGCCCAGATACCTGTCTCGGAGTTGATGCTGGCAGATCCGAAGTTGTCGTCTTCACGTTTCGGGTTCAGAAATTGAATTTCCTTACCCTGATGCTGGGTTTCAAGGCCAAGCCAGTCCACGAAGTTATCCATGTTTCTCAGGGCTAGATCATTGGCTTGAGTGAAAATGTCTGGCTGTTCTGGGTCGGTTCCTTG
>NZ_JPOQ01000065.1 GCF_000735045.1 Ferrovum myxofaciens | reverse complement strand
CAAACTGCTTTTCAGTCAAATCAATAGGTTATGCCGGTTACAAATGCCCGCAATCAGGTGCCGCCATGCCGGTGGAAAACCCTGAGGTGTGGGTCTATCAAGAGGACATTAACCAGGGGAGTGATATCGCATGAATACGCCACAAAACCAGTTTGCAAAAGTTCTGCAATCTGCTCCAGTTTTTTGCAATCTGCAAACTGGTTGCAAACTGCTTTTCATTCAAATCAATGAGTTAGGCCAGTTTGCAGTTTGCAGAAAAACAGTTTGCAAACCCCTCTGCAATCTGGTTGAAAATATCTATGAATCAATGTGTTATGACCAGTTTGCAGTTTGCAGAGATTACCCCTCCTACTACGTAGGAGAGGGAACAGAAGTACCCTCTCCGTTACGTAGGGAGGTTTGCGCCGAGTTTTTGGATGAGTCAGATGGCAGGGTCATGCTTGCTCTGGATCTGGGTACCACCACCGGTTGGGCCCTGCGTGACCGTGAAAGACAAATCTCCCACGGGTACACCTCGTTTCGTCCGAATCGGTTTGAAGGCGGTGGAATGCGGTTTCTCCGGTTCAAGCGCTGGCTGACCGAAATCAAGGCCATCACTGGCGACATTCATGCCGTGTACTTCGAGGAGGTGCGCAGGCACGCCGGAGTCGATGCAGCGCACATCTATGGCGGATTGATGGCCACGCTCACGGCCTGGTGCGAGCACCACGACATCCCCTACCAGGGGGTGCCGGTGGGCACGATCAAGAAACATGCCACGGGAAAAGGCAATGCTGGCAAAGACGAGGTGATTGCCGCCATGCAGGTCAAGGGGCATCCGGTCACTGACGACAACGAAGCCGATGCCCTGGCGTTGCTGCATTGGGCCATGGACCAGGAGGTGTGAGATGAAGATCCCGCCTCACCGTTATCCGTCCCCGCCGGGTCGTTGCCAGCCGGAAATCATGGATGTGGAAACCACCAAACGCGATGGCTGGCAGGAACAGCACATCCTGGTGGTTTCTGACAACGACACCCGTCTGGATTTCGTGGAACGAGAGTTCATTCGTCGCATTGGAAACCGATTGTACGGTAAACCTCGTCAGGGATATTGCCATGAGTGATTTGGATACCAACATCTTGGCTGATCGGTTGGCTGAGGCGGCACGCACGGCTCATCGCCTACCCCCAGTACGGGTTCAGGGGTACTTCAATGTCTGGCCACCATTTGTGCGTACAGAATTTGAGCGTATGGCTTGCGATGAGGCGCCAATGAAACGATTCCCACCAGCCCCCAAGGAGATCGACCGGATGCTGGAAGTGATGCAATGGATGCAGTGGCTTGAGGTGGAGGAACGAAAACTGCTCTGGATGCGTGCTGACCGTTATTCCTGGCGCGAGATTGCCAAACGCTTCGCCTGCGTTGAGAGAACCGCACAGCGGCATTGGGTAAGTGCCATGGAAGTTCTCATTAGGAATTTGCACGAAGGGAAATAACCGGAATTGCTGGTGGTTTCTGATGCCTGCGGAGAAACGCTTGGGAATAATGGAATGGCGGCATTTTTGGGGTGTCGCACTTTCCTGAAAATTTGATATGATTCTGGCTATGGTTGCGAGAGTTACGACTCGCAACACCTTCAATGCAAACACCCGCCCAAGACTTGAGCTTCGGCGGGTTTTTTATTCTGGAATTCCATGACCTCTCTGCAGATTGAATACCGGCCACTGGCGTCGTTGATCCCGTTTGCCCGAAATGCCCGCACTCATAGCGAGGAGCAGATCAGCCAGATCGCAGCGAGCATTCGGGAGTTTGGGTTCAACAGCCCGATTCTGGTGGATGGCAAGCACGGAGTCATCTCTGGCCACGGCAGGATTCTTGCTGCCCGTAAACTGGAAATTGAAACCCTGCCGGTGATCGAACTCTCTCACCTGACCGAAATTCAGAAACGCGCCTTCATCCTGGCCGAGAATAAACTGGCGGAACGGGCCGGGTGGGATCAGGAACTCTTATCCCTGGAATTGGCTGATCTGGAATCGGCTGGATTCGATCTGGAACTCACCGGATTCGATGACAGCGAAATCCGCTCGTTGCTCGACAGCCAGAATGAAACCGAATCTGAGGCAGAGGATGATGGTGCTGATGAGGTGCCTGAGGCTCCAGAAGTTCCGATATCTCGCCCTGGCGACATCTGGCAGTTGGGTGAGCATCGCATGATTTGTGGGGATGCCGCTGATCCTGCCGTGATCAAGGCTCTGATGGGCGATGAACATGCTGACCTGTGTTTTACCAGCCCTCCCTATGGCAACCAGCGCGATTACACCGAGGGCATCAAGGATTGGGCCAGTTTGTTGCGTGGTGTCTTTGCCCAACTGCCGATGGCGGCCGATGGTCAGGTGCTGGTGAATCTCGGCCTGATCCACTGCGACAACGAATTCATCCCCTATTGGGACGGCTGGCTCTCCTGGATGCAAGCCCAGAACTGGCGGCGCTTTGCCTGGTATGTCTGGGATCAGGGTCCGGGAATGCCGGGTGACTGGAGTGGGCGTCTGGCGCCGAGTTTCGAGTTCATCTTCCACTTCAACCGCAAATCGGTTCGCCCCAATAAAATCGTGGAATGCAAACTCGCCGGTCAGGAATCCCATCTGCGTGCCAACGGTTCATCCACATCGATGCGCAAGAAAAATGGGGAAGTGGATGGCTGGTCCCATGCCGGCACGCCCACCCAGGACACCCGGATCCCGGACAGTGTGATCCGCATCATGCGCCACAAGGGCAAAATCGGGCAGGACATCGATCACCCGGCGGTATTTCCGGTGGCGCTGCCTGAATTCATCTTGCAAGCCTATTCGCAGAAAGGCGATGTGGTGTTCGAGCCTTTCAATGGTTCCGGTACCTCGCTTCTCGCCGCACAGCGTGCTGGCCGGAAATGCTACAGCGTGGAAATCGCCCCAGAATATGTGGATGTGGCGATTCGCCGCTTCCAGCAGAATTATCTGGAGGTATCCATCACCCTGGCGGCAACCGGGCAGTCATTCGATGAAGTTAGAGTCGAGCGTGAAACCTGCGAGGTGACCCATGTCTGAAGCAAGCCAGATCCTCTCCAATCTACGAATCGAGCAACGGTCCATTGAGGTCTTGATTCCTTATGCCCGGAATGCCAGACAACACTCGGACGCACAGGTCGCCCAAATTGCTGCCAGTATCCGCGAGTTCGGTTGGGGTTCACCAATTCTGGTGGATGGGCACAATAATGTAATCGCAGGCCACGGAAGGCTTCTGGCGGCTCGTAAACTTGGACTGACCGAAGTTCCCGTGGTGCCCATGACGCACTTGACCGACATCCAGCGCAAGGCATTGATTCTGGCCGACAACAAAATCGGCGAGAATTCCACCTGGGACAATGAATTGCTCGGTCTGGAACTGGCCGAACTCAAGGATGCTGATGTTGATCTGGATCTCACCGGATTCTCGGCAGAAGAGTGGGATACGCTCATCAATGGGGAAGAATCCACCAAAGAAGGACTGATCGACGAAGATGCGGTTCCCGAAGTCACGGAAAACCCAATCTCCAAAACCGGAGATATCTGGATTATGGGCGAGCACAAGGTACTCTGTGGAGACGCCACCAAGGCTGAGGACTACAAGGCGTTGCTCGGTGACGAGTTGGTGGATATGACCTTCACCGACCCCCCATACAATGTCAATTACGCGAATACGGCCAAAGACAAGATGCGCGGCAAGAATCGCCCTATCCTGAACGATAATCTGGGTGAGAATTTCCAGGGCTTTCTGGAGGCTGCCTGCCAGAACATCCTGAATGTCACCAAAGGCGCGGTCTACATCGCCATGAGTTCTTCGGAACTCGATACCCTGCAGTCGGCATTCCGATCAGCCGGTGGGAAATGGTCCACCTTCGTGATCTGGGCCAAAAACACCTTCACTCTGGGGCGCGCCGATTATCAACGCCAATATGAGCCGATTTTGTATGGCTGGAAGGATGGTGCTGATCACTACTGGTGTGGCGCCCGTGATCAGGGCGATGTGTGGCAGATCAAGAAACCCCAGAAGAACGACCTGCACCCCACCATGAAACCCGTCGAACTGGTGGAGCGTGCGGTTCGCAATAGCAGCAAGACTCGAGATTTGGTGCTGGATCCCTTCGGCGGTTCGGGTTCTACCCTGATCGCCTGCGAGAAATCGGGGCGTCGGGCCCGCCTGATCGAACTGGATCCCAGGTATGTGGACGTTATATGCCGGCGCTGGCAAGAATTTTCCGGGCAAGAAGCGAAACGCGCCAGTGATGGCGCAAAATTCGAGGTTCTGAAATCGGATCAATTGGCGATTCTGTAAATCCGTTCTGCGCCGGATTCCTTGCCGGATGTGATGTTAAGGCCAAGTTTCTTTTTGAAAACACCGGCAAATGTACCTCGTGCCGTGTGAGATTGCCAGCCCGTAGCCTCGCAGATCTGCGGAATGGTCGCACCCTCGGGCCGCTTGAGCATGCCGATTACAGTGGCCTGCTTGCTGTTGTCGCGGGTACGACGAACCGGTGTTTGAGATTTATCCGTCACCTCAGCCGATTTGATGATTTCATCGAGGACTTCGACCGTAATTGGCCCTGGACGCGGAACTCCGAGGGCATCGTAGCCTTCTGCGGCCACGAACCAGTCACTGCCCAGCGGAGTGATGAGCGCGCGGTTGAACAATCCTTCAAGCACCTTTTTGCGCGCTCCGCCCTTGATGTTGTCGGGAAACCAGTCGACCTTGCCGTCAGTGTTGTGAATGGCATGGGCCAGGATGGCATGTTGAGCGGCGGTGAGTTCGGTTTTCATGATGATCTCCTGTGTGAGAGTTATCGGTTATTCGTTGCTGCCAAATGTGGTGAGCAGTTCGTCCAAAAGTGTTTGCACCCTATCCAGGTCGCCCACATGACCCCAATGGATGGCATCGGGGTCGTTGCCAAAATGGTCGTCTGCCATTTGCTTGAGTTGCTCGATCTTGGCCTGGATGGCGGTCGATTTGGTGATGTAGGTAGCGAGGGCGTCGGGTTGGGTTTTCATTTTCGTGGCTTCCTGTGTTGATTGACGGTAATGACATTTACGCTCTGTTCCACATCAAAGCCAAGCACAATCAGCATCATTTTTCGTTCTTTCTGAACACTCATGGCACAGCGCGCTCCGACTCCTTGTCGTTACCCAAACTGCCGTAAATTGGTTGTTAAACCGGGCTATTGCGAGCAACACCTGCGACAGGTTCGTAAACAATGGGATGACCGTCGAGGCAACGCCTCGGCGCGCGGTTATGGCTCGCGGTGGCAAAGGGCTCGTGCAGTATTTTTGTCTTACAACCCGCTTTGTGCCGAGTGCAATCGTCAGGGTCGGATCACACCGGCCTCCGTGGTGGATCACATCCAGCCGCACCGGGGCAATCAGGAATCGTTTTGGGACATGGATAATTGGCAAAGCCTGTGCAAACCCTGCCACGACCGCAAGACGGTCAAAGAGGACGGAGGTTATGGCCGATCGCCGCCGCCAGGCACAACCTCGGCGCAAAAAACCAACCGGTAGGGGGGTCATTTCCTTCGGGCCGCCCGGTGCCAGACCGCGCGCCTGCCCAAATTTTTGTTTCCGCGAAATTCATGACCCCCTATCGGCGACCTTGATAGATAAGGATATTTGTTGGAACACGACCAGATAATTTCATGCTGCAGCCAATATGCGACGAGGAGTTAAAAACCTCACGGTGACAGCAGAAGACCTTGCCAGAATGGCGGTCACCGAAGAGAACCTGAGGCAGTTGCGTCTCAGCGAAGACGACCTGACGGCAATGCTGTCTGGGCAAATGAATCAGGAACCAAACCATGGCGACCCGAGGCCGCAAACCAACCCCGATCGAACTGAAACTGTTGCGTGGTAATCCCGGCAAACGCCCACTCAAGGCAAACGCACAAGTGGTTCAGCAGACAGAGGCGGCCCTCACCGATAATCCGCCAGCCATGCTGCTGGAAGAGGCTCAGTCCTATTGGGATTACGCGATCCTTCACGCACCCCGCAGTCTGCTCAAGAAACTCGATGTCTATCTCCTGGCCGCATGGTGCAATGCCGCTGCGCGCTATGAACACAACATGCGGCTTGCGGCCAAGTCGGATGTGATCCCGGTACGGGGTGCAAAACTGGCCGGACTGGACGCCAAAGACCGACCGATCATGCACAATCCGTTTTCCGCGGCGGCGCGGTCGTATCTCAAGGACATGACACTACTGGCCAGCGAACTGGGTTTCACGCCGACCTCGCGCGCACGACTCGGGGCGCTGGAAACCGGATCAGAACCGGAAAATCCATGGCTTCATCTGGGGCGTGCCTGACATGTCAGGTCAGGATTACGCCGGGATTGCCCGACAGTACGCACGCGCCGTCCTCGCGGGGCGTATTCCGGCCTGCCGCTGGGTACGTCTCGCCTGTCAGCGCCAGATCGACGACCTCGCACGCTTCAAGGGAAGGTCGAGCCCCTACCGGTTCAATCCCGTCCTGACGGATGCCAGCGGTTTGCGCTATCGCCCGGCGGACCGGGCCTGCGCTTTCGTGGAGCGACTCTGCCATGTCAAGGGGCCACTGGCAGGGGATGCGATCAAGCCGGAACCCTGGCAGGTGTTCATTCTGACCACGGTGTTCGGCTGGGTCAAAGTTGATGGAAAACGGCGCTTTCGGCGCTCGTATATCGAGGTATCAAGAGGCAATGCCAAGTCGACGCTGTCGTCCGCCGTGGCGCTCTACATGCTGGCTGCGGATGGTGAGGGAGGTGCCGAAGTGTATTCACTGGCCACCACCCGCGACCAGGCGCGGATTGTATTTGGCGATGCCCAGACCATGGTTCGGCGTGATCGTGCTTTGCGCGAGGCCTTCGGCATCGAGGTCAATGCCCACAACATCAGCATCGCGCGCACCGGCTCCAAGTTCGAGGCGCTCTCTGCCGAGGGTTCCACCCTGGATGGCTTGAATATCCATTTCGGCTGCGTGGATGAACTGCACGCGCATAAAACCCGCACCGTCTACGATGTGGTGGAAACCGGCACCGGCAAACGGGACAACTCGCTCCTGTGGGTCATCACCACCGCCGGGAGCAACCGGGCCGGAATTTGCTACGAGACGCGCACCTTCGTGACCAAACTGCTCGAGGGATTGTTCGAGGATGACTCCCAGTTCGGGATCATTTATGGACTGGATGATGCCGATGACTGGACCACGGAAGCGGCCCTGATCAAGGCCAACCCCAACTGGGGTATTTCGGTGCGCTCCGAGGTGCTCCTCCCCCTGCAGGCCAAGGCCATGCAAATGCCCAGTGCCATCAACAACTTCAAGACCAAACACCTGAACGAGTGGGTCAACGCCGATACGGCCTGGATGGACATGCGCTCGTGGGAAGCCTGTGCGGATCCCGCCCTCAATGAGGATGAGTTTATTGGCGAGGAGTGTTATGTGGCGCTGGATCTGGCGAGCAAAGTGGATATCGCGGCCAAGGCCAAGTTGTTCCAGCGCGATGGCAAGTTTTACGCGTTTCTCACCTATTACCTGCCGGAATCGGCTGCTGAGGATGGGCGCAACAGCCAGTATTCCGGCTGGGCACGGCAAGGATTATTGACCCTCACCCCGGGCAATGTGACGGACTTTGATCAGATCGAAGCGGAACTGATGGCAGATGCCAGCCGGTTTCAGATCGTCGAGGTGCCCTTTGACCCGTTCCAGGCGACCCAATTGTCCAGTCACATGCTGGCTGAGGGTCTGCCGATGGTGGAAATGCGCCCCACCGTGCTCAATTTCTCGGAACCCATGAAACAACTGGAGGCGCTGGTGCTGCAGAAGCGATTCGTACACAACGGCGACCCGATTTTAAGTTGGATGATCTCCAATGTGGTCTGCCACCGCGACCAGAAGGACAACATCTACCCCAGAAAGGAGCGCGAGGAGAACAAGATCGACGGGGTGGTGGCGCTGATCATGGCTCTGGGACGCCAGATGGCTCCGAGTGATGACCAGACGCCAGTTCTGGACTCTGATTATCAGTTGATGGTGGTGTAAATGGGGATTCGCTCCTGGCTCTCGAGTTTCAAGGCCAATTCAGACCGCTCGCCTTGGGGAAATTTTTGGTTCGAGCCGGTGGGTGTACAGACCATGGCTGGAATGCGGGTCACTGCGGACAATGCCCTGCAACTCTCGGCGGTGTTTGCCTGTGTGCGTATCATTTCCAGCCAGTTTGCGAGCCTGCCCTTCGTGCTCTACCGGACCCGGCGCGATGGCGGCAAGAAACGGGTGATCGATCACCCCTTGTATCCGTTGCTGGCACGACGCCCGAATCCTTACCAGAATGCCTTCGAGTGGCGCGAGATGCTGGCGGGGCACCTGGTGTTGCGCGGCAACGCCTTCAACCAGATCGTTTCCAACCGCCAGGGAGAGATCACAGCGTTGGTTCCCCTGCATCCGGACCGGGTCACCATCGATCTGTTGCCCAATGGAGATTACCGCTACAAGTACACCACGCTGACCGGGAGCGAACAGATTTTTCCCCGAGGCCAGATCTGGCACCTTAGAGGGCTATCCCTGGATGGAATCATAGGGCTCTCCCCTATCGCGCTGGCCCGCAATGCCATCGGTGGAGCCATGGCCGCCCAGAACTATGGCTCCCGCTTTTTTGCCAATGATGCCAAGCCCTTAAGTGGGTATATTGAGTATCCAGGTTCATTCAAAGACAAAATGGCCCGTGAGCAGTTTCGGGAGTCCCTGCAGGAATCCCAAACCGGGGCCAACCGGGGCAAGATCGCCGTGTTCGAGTTCGGGATGAAGTATCACCAGTTGGGACTGACCAACGAGGACGCCCAGTTCCTGGAAACGCGGAAGTTTCAGGTCAACGACATCGCCCGCTGGTTCGGCGTGCCGCCCCACAAGATCGGCGATCTGGAGCGGAGCACCAACAACAACATCGAGCAGCAGGCGCAGGAATTCGTGCAGGAGTGCCTGGGGCCCATGGCCGAACGGTGGGAAGCCAGCATCGAGGCAGAACTCCTGTTTGACGATGATGGCCTGGAAGCGGAGTTCCTGTTCTCGCAACTCCTGCGGGGAGATTCACAAGCGCGAGCCCAGTATTACAACCTGGGGATCAATGGAGGCTGGCTCACTCGCAATGAAGCGCGCCTGAGCGAAAACCTCAATCCTCTGCCCGGACTCGATCGACCCCTGAGGCCGCTGAATATGGCCGAGGAACAGGATGGGAAACCGGACCCCACGCAACCGCCAACTGCTGACAATCCAGACAAACCTGTTCCACCCCTGAAAAACAAATCCGAGGAAAGTCATGAAACACGCGCTCTTGATGTCTGAATTTCTGTCGACGCCTTGGGCCATGCGGCCTGAATCCTTACGCGTCTTTGCAGGGGTACTGCATCGCTGGCAGAGAGGGATGGCCATGTCTGACACGACCCTGACCACCATTCAGACAGACCAATCGGTTCGGGCCGTACGAACACAATCCAACCAGAAAACGAGCGGCGGAGGTATTGCCGTACTGCCCTTGTATGGGGTACTGACTCAGCGCGGAAACATGGTGGATGCCCTGAGCGGTCCGGGGAGCACCTCCACCCAGATGTTCACCGCCGCCTTGCAGGATGCCCTGGCGGATGATGCTGTGGGCCAAATCCTGATCGACATCGACTCTCCTGGAGGGAGTGTGTATGGGGTGGCAGAACTGGCCTCGGAGATTCTGAATGCCCGGTCTCAGAAACCAGTCGTGGCCATCGCCAACAGTCTTGCGGCCTCGGCGGCCTACTGGGTTGGTTCGGCGGCCACCGAGTTCTACTGCACTCCGGGTGGCGAAGTGGGAAGCATCGGCGTATGGCAGGCCCACGAAGATATCTCCGGTGCCCTGCTGTATGAGGGAATCGATGTCACCTTGATCTCTGCTGGAAAATACAAGGTGGAGGGCAATCCCTATGAACCTCTCACAGAGGAGGCGACAACCTTTCTGCAATCGCGCGTGGATGAATACTACAGTGTCTTTGTGGAATCGGTGGCTACAGCCCGTGAGATCAGCAGCGAAAATGTCATCAACGGCATGGGCCAGGGACGCGTGGTGGGTGCTACCACAGCCGTATCCCTGGGCATGATCGATGGCGTGATGTCTTTTGATCAGGTGGTCAGCCTGATGCAGTCGCGGGTGAAACCAAAGGCATCTCGCTTGTCTCAGGCCAGGAACGCATTAGCATTAATGTGAGGTTTATACATCGAGTCTGAGAAAATGATTTTTAGTTCAGTCTATAGGTGAACGAAATAGGTGTAAGTCTGCCATTGCTTACCTTCCAAGGATCAATGATAGAAACAACGCCACTCCCCTCCTTTACTGTCTTTTTATTCATGACTATTGAGTGAACAATGAATAACACCATACTGTCGCCTTTCGTTCGGCTTAGCTCGACTTCATTTTTCGTCAAAATAATGGTGTCTCCCGTAGTTTGAGTTCCCTTAACTTCGACGAAGCGTGATAATCTATTTTTTGTGATAATGAAATCATAAGAGGACGTTGCAGAAACATCTTCCACAACATATCCCTCATCAGAATAATACTTCTTGCAGATAGCCATTGCATGGGTTTCAATCATTAACCGAGCCTCGACATTACTCTGAAATCCTTGTCCGCCAGAGAAATGTTCAGCAGTCAGTATATCTTCTAATATTTCATCTTCTCGAGATGAAATATTAGGGCCATCGTAGTTTGTAACGTATTCAATGAGTCCTGTAATCCATGCGTTTGTGGGGATTTTTAAGTCCTTTACTTGACCTTTGTCATCAAGAACATAAAAAGCATTTGCCTGGCCTGGGTTTCCTTTTTTTTCTCCTTTGATGCCGTGTCCAACGGGAAACTTTCTCTTGCTTATTGGAAGTAGGACACAATCATCCACCGAGGCTTTAATGTTGTACCCTCTTTGAGTCAAATAGTCGTGTGATTGAATAGTCCTAAAAACAGTTGCGTTCTTGTACCAGCCGATAACTACCTGCCCACCACCTCCCGGTTTGGTTGCGAACCAGATGACCCGTACATTGTCGATTTTGTCATCGTTGCAATCTCTTTCTATTCGACCGAGGTTGATTTCGAAAGGTGATTTCATGTTAGGCTTGAAATATCCGTAACAGATACCATTGACGTTAAGAAAATTATAAGTCTCGTGACCTATCTCTTTATTGTTATATGAACCGCCACCTATGGGTTTTTCGTCCCCTGGCTTTGAGCCTTGATAGAACTTCATGAAACCGACTCTAGCCAAGATAATTTTCATCAGGTGGCACTCCCTTTGGTAGGATGTTTTTGCGTATGGAAAAGTTTTATTGTCAAACCCCTGAATCCGTGTTCGTTATAGAAAAGCTTTCACCCAAGACCGAATCGACATGAATTTGACCGGCCAGTCTTTCAAAACCTCAACGAATTTCCATTCGGCTGTGTTTTTGTCGGCCGGTTTTTGTC
>NZ_JPOQ01000064.1 GCF_000735045.1 Ferrovum myxofaciens | reverse complement strand
AGAAAACTGTCGATGTCACCCTTCTGGAGTTTGTAATCTTCGGCATACAGTTTGCACTGGATGGCGTGAAACTCTCCCGTCCCGCGTACTTCAGCCACCAGATCGATCCCGCTGTCCTGACCCGTTCGACCTTGACGATGCGCCCAGTCCTCATACATCCAGGCGTCTTGGTACAGGTCCCGATATTTGGGTTCCGCCTTTAAATAACACAGGATCAACTTCTCGAAGTAGGTCCCTTTCTCACGCTGGGTCTTGGCTGCCTGACGGTAAGTATTCAGAAGGTCGGTCAGGGCACTCATTCAGAGTATTCTCTTCAAAAAGTCAAATAGTGCATGGTAACTCAAGTGGAACCAGACGCACCACTTGCATAGGGTGGTACTGTTTTGAAACGAAGAGAGAATCGTGGGGCATTGGCCAATGCATCATAGGGTTTATCACATGATGCCAAGGTAAGGAACACACATGCGGGTCAGTTATCCGTAACTAGGAGCCTGTAGTTGCTGTCCAACTGAACCGGGAACGATCTGGCGGCTTAAAAATCAATCCTAATCCGTCGATTGTTTCCGAACGCCTTTTTTAGTTCTGCGTCAATGTTTGTTCCAAGCCATTCTTTTCGCTCTACTGCACCAGATTTAGGATTCATATACGCAGTTGACGTCACCAGTATCTGATTTTCCTTTTGCCCTAAAACAATTTCCACAAACCGCTGACTGGGACCTTTTTGGAGACTTTCTCCGGCGTATCCCGCTCCATATATATCAGGATCAACGGCTTCATTAGCCCATTTGCGGATTTCGTGAAGCCGTATTTTATTATTCGAAAATAAAATTTGCGCTAATTTAATGGTGACTATAGCCAAAGCGGGTTTAAGCACATTCACCTCCCTATCATTACTTCAATCTTCTCCGCCATGCATCTCAGTCCCTTGATATGCATAAAAGATCCTGCAATATTTAGAGCGGTTTCAATTTGGGGAGTAATTTGTGCAGAAAGCGCTGTTTTAGCCAAGTCAACTATATAATTATCTCCGTCAACAGCAATCCATGATTGACCTTTCAATACCAGGTTGGCAGGTTCAATATTAAAAATCTGACAAATTATCGCCATAAATACCGTCAGCAGGATTCGATTAATTAAACCATCTGCCGTCATTTCTGTAGGGGAAATACGCTTGAAAACTATTTTCTGTTTTTCTGAAGATATTTCGCAGGAAGTAATCTCAAACCTGACGCGGGCTTTAAAAGATATGACCTTCTTACCCTCTACCAACAAATCAAAGTTTCCATCATGTATTTCCATCGACAAGGCCGAAAGTTCCGGGATCGTTATTACCATTACAGAAAGTGCCGCATTGATTGAATTCTGTGGAATTGCAATTGCTCGGTCTGCCAAAATAGAACCTACCGTTTTCGAAAATAGGTTACTCAGATTATCAAACATTAATCTTCCTTAATTATCGATATTTCATTCAATTTAAACTGGTTCAACTTAAAGCTCATGGCAAATCGCTTCTGTACGCAATTCTGCCTACATTAAGACCGTGCTACCCAACCATTTCTTATAGCCAGCAGCCCCAGTCTTGGCGTTGAAATAAACGGTGGCTGTTACCAGTACTTGGTTGTCTTTCTGGCCCAGCGTTACCTATACAAGCTTCTGGCTGGCCCATCGCGGTAACTGACCACCAGCGAAGCCAGTGGCGTAGTTTTCTTGACCAAAAAAATCAGCCCAAGCACGTACTTCCTTGAGTGTGATTGTGTGGCTGGAAAGCACCTTGTTTGCCAGACCGACTACAAGGGTGCCGAGAATTTGTTTTAGCATGGCTATTTTCCAATAGGTGCTTCAGTCTTTTCTGGTACGTGTCGCGGTGTGTTAACTTGCACAAAGTCACAAACCACGTCAACTAAGGGCAAATTTTATTAAATCGCAGATTGTTAACTTGGTTTGAGAACGTTGTTTGTAACCACCATCCAATTCTAGTTTTTTATCTCTTGCAGCATTCCTTTAAAACGCTCTGCAACCATAGTGTAGTCGATATGTTTAGAAGGGTTTTCCTTTACTAAACCAACCAGCGCTTTTATATATAGTGTGCCCATTGATTTTGTAATGCTGGCTGCAATAGTTGCGTTGAGAATTTGCCCTCCTATTGGAATGAACTTTAGTAAATAAGAAGCAACCTGACGTCCAGCTCCTGCCATCGCAAGAGGTCCGCCCAACACAATCATTAATGTTTTGAAATCGACGGAAGGAATCCCGAATAATTCGCCTATCCGCATCATCATTCTTATTTGTATGGGTATAATAAGTATTGCGTCTGGTATAGGTAGGGGATTTGCACAAGCCAAAGACGCTTGACCACTAGCCCAATTAACTGTGGTATTCGCCTCATCTATTTTCTTTTCTAAATTTAATTGCTGTGCTCGAACAAATGCCCTTTTTTGAATTTCTGGCAAAAGCCCATATGTTCTGGTCACAAGATTATCTAATCCAGAAGGAGGGATTTCTTGGCCACCGCGCATAGTTGTCTTCTCAGCATGAACTTCAATCCAGTCCTCAGCATTTGGTAATATTTTTTTTGCTGCATTGATAAATTCTTTATTTTCTGTGAACGATTTTGTAAAAACAACAATTGTTTTTATGCCAAGTTCTTTTTCTAACTTTTCCAATAAAGTCACTTCTGCAGGTTCAATTCTGGCTGAGTTGTGGTCAACACATAACCAACACAACAATATGTGATCCATTGCGTTTTTACTGCTGTTAATTTCTGTAATCGCTGATATTAATTCATCGAGTATTTTTTTAAAATCAGCCAACTCTAACCCTTTGGAATCATATATGCTGATATGCGATCCCTCTTTGCTAAATAACTTCATTTCCTGCGTTACGGGTTGACCTGTACCTGTTTTTGCGAAATCTTCGCCAAAAATCGCGTTAATAAGCGTACTTTTTCCAACGCCTGTTTTTCCTGCCACTAACAGATTCGCTTTCCCAATCCATCGAGCCGTTTCTTCTTGTGCCGTTTTTATTACACCAAAAATATCAAAATTATCAGTCATACCAAGTTCCTTTTGTGAATAAACTGCTCAGATCAACGCCCAGCTTCCCGAGATAATCATCCTTGCATAGGTATAATTTGCTTATTGGAAGCATTTTGCACCATGTCACAAAATTAGTAAAGGCACAACAATTAACGCCTATAAATTTAGTGGGTGTTATATACAGTGACCGAAAATAAGGTGGCATCTCTTGGCTTGTTGCTGGGTAGAAACATTGCCGGACGTCGGAAAATTCTTGGTCTGACGCAGGCAGTGCTTGCTGAGCAACTTGGAATAGACACAGTGACTGTTTCACGATTTGAGCGTGGTAGCCATCTGCCTTCGCTGTTGCGGCTAGAGCATATCGGCGTCTTTCAGGGTTTCTGTCGCCTCAACCATCTTAAGCCGCCAACCGAACTTGTCGTTCCGGATTCAATTGGACAGCACCTACAGGCTCCCAGTTACGGGTAGCCCCTGACCAGCGTTGT
>NZ_JPOQ01000063.1 GCF_000735045.1 Ferrovum myxofaciens | reverse complement strand
TCCCCCGCCGTTTTTTCTGGGCTTTCGTGGGCGGGGTCCTGTTGCTGTTTGGCGCACGCATGGCCGGCGGGTGCACATCCGGCCACATCATTTCCGGGGGCATGCAACTGGCTTACAGCAGCCTGCTTTTCGCCCTGGTGGTCTTCCTCACTTTTTTGACCACAGGGCGCCTGTTCTATCGTCAGGGCAGGGTAGGGTAATCGGTATAGCCGACGCGCGGATCGGGACGACCATAACCATAAAAACTTTCCACCTCGAAGGGGGTGAAAGGCTGCCTCTCTGCGATCCGCCGAGGCAGATCCGGGGTGGAGATGAAATATTTTCCGAAGGCCACGGCATCGGCTTTTCCCTCCGCTACCTCCGCCTCGGCACTGGCTGCCGTAAAGCCTTCATTGGCGATGAGGACTCCACCAAAGCGACGCTTGAGTTCCGGGCTGAGACGAACCGTTCCTAGGGATTCGCGAGTACAAAGGAAGGCCAGGTGTCGTTTTCCCAATTGTTCGGCGACATAGCCAAAAGTGTGCAGAGGATCGCTGTCTCCCATGTCGTTGGCATCTCCCCGTGGGGCGAGATGGACCCCCACTCTCCCTGCGCCCCACACCGATACCACCGCATCGGTGACTTCGAGCAGGAGGCGAGCCCGGTTTTCCACCGGTCCCCCATAGTCATCCGTCCGTAGATTGGTGCTGTCTTGCAGGAACTGGTCGAGGAGATAGCCATTGGCCCCATGAATTTCCACTCCATCGAAACCGGCGCTCTGGGCGTTGAGTGCTCCCTGCCGATAGGTTTCCACCACCCCAGGCAATTCGGACAGTTCCAGGGCGCGGGGCGTGACGAAGGGGCGCTGTGGGCGCAACAAATTCACATGTCCGGCGGGGGCCACGGGACTGGGGGCAACGGGTAATGCCCCCTCCAGATAATAGGGATCGGAAATTCGTCCCACATGCCAAAGTTGCAAGAGGATGCGCCCTCCTGCGGCATGGACGGCTTCTGTGATCTGGCGCCAGCCGATGATCTGTTCCTCGGACCAGATCCCCGGCGTGTCGGGATATCCAACGCCCTGAGGGGATATTGCTGTGGCTTCGCTCAAGATCAGTCCGGCACTGGCCCGCTGGACATAATATTCTGCCATCAATGCATTGGGCACCCGTCCAGTGCTGGCACGGCAACGCGTCAAGGGCGCCATGATGATCCGGTTGGGTAACGAGAGATCACCCATGACAAGGGGAGATAACAAAGTGGTCATTGAAAAACTCCAAATAGTACGAAGACGAACCATTCTGACATGGTTTCAGCCAGAAGAAAAGTCCAAGGTTGCTGTGGTTGCTTTGAGACAGTGGAAAAAAAGAAGAGTAGAATCGCTGCACTCAACAGTTCGGGGTGTAGCTCAGCCTGGTAGAGTACTACGTTCGGGACGTAGGAGTCGGAGGTTCGAATCCTCTCACCCCGACCAAGAAACGAATTCTATATCTATTTGATAGTAAATCGTTTTTTAGATTATTTGCGAATTTCTTCAGAGAACCATTCTGGCAGATTTTACTGCTGGTGACCAAATGGTGACTATTTGGAGACTTTCTGGTGACTAAACGGTTTTGCATTCGGCAACCACAACCTGTTTTTGACGACTGCGCCCGGTGACTTTTCTCGGACCAAAACTAATCCCACAACGCGGTTTCTTTTTTGGTCAGTTATTCCTTCTGCGCTTTCTGATCCACATACTCCATGACATCGCTCACTTTGCAATTAAAAAATCTGCAAAGTTGATCAATGTTGTCAGTCACCGTGCTGTGGCCTCGCTGATTCACTAGTTTGGACAAGGTTACGCGATTAATCCCCGTTGCTTTGGACAACTCGGTAAGCGTCACCCGCCCATCACCCCTGAACTGTCGTTCAGCGATCAACTCCTGTAATTTGAACCGTATCATCGTATCTATATATTAACATCCGAAAAATAATATTTGCAATTTGTTTTTTTCTGTGTTAATATTTCTATACGGTCGATAACTTATCGCATCGATCGTAAATCCTAAACACTTTTCAACGAGGGTTATTATGGCTCAAACCTATCTGACGACAGAAGATCTGTCGAAACGAATCCACTACGATACGTGGACCATCCGCAACCAACTCAAGGACAGCGTCCTGTTGGAGGGCATTCATTATTTTCGCCCATTTGGTCGGAGGAAAATTCTTTATATTTGGGAGAAGATCGAAGAGGACATGATGAAAGGCATATCCTCGATGACCATCCCCATGGCTAATGGAGGACATTGCCATGGCTAGCATTCAGGTAAGAAAACGCACTGGGTGTCTGATCATCGATTTTTACTATCAGGGTTTGCGTTGTCGCGAACAGACAGCACTAGCAGATACAGTAGCCAACCGAAAAAGGTTGGAAAAAGTCATCGAGCGTATTGAGACTGAAATCGCATCGGGCACTTTTCGCTACAAGCAATTTTTTCCAGGAAGTCGGAATGCGGGTCGGTTCAAGGTATGCCCGGAACCGGGGACGCCAAACGCCGAACTATCGATGGCAGCATTGCCAGCGTCACTCTCGAAACTCCCGCTATTCCGGGATTTCTCAGAGACTTGGTTTTCTGAAAAGGAAGTCGAGTGGAGAAATTCCTATCGCAAGGGGATGCGGGCCGATATCGACAAAGTTCTGATTCCTGACTTCGGGGAAATGGCGGTCGACCAAATCACCAAGTCAGATGTTCTTACCTTTCGTGCCAAACTGTCCAAGGTCACGGCGCGAGGCAAGACTACCATGTTGTCGACTCGAAGAATCAACAAGATCTTCGAGCCATTGCGACAAATCCTCAACGAAGCAGCCGACCGCTTCAATTTTCGCACAGTCTTCCAGAACATCAAAGCATTAAAAAATCGGAAATCTGATATTCATCCGTTCACGCTTGACGAGGTGAGCCTGATTTTGCGGACAGTTCGCCCGGACTATCGAGCCTATTACACAACTCGTTTTTTTACAGGGATGAGGACATCCGAGGTAGACGGGCTCAAGTGGAAATTCATTGACTTTGACCGGCGGTTAATTCTGGTCAGAGAAACCATTGTGGATGGTCAGGAGGAATATACCAAAAACGATGGATCGCAACGCGAAATCCGCATGTCACAGATGGTCTATGACGCCCTGAAACTTCAGGAAAAGGCGACTCGTCATCTCTCTCCATACGTGTTCTGCAATACATTGGGTACGCCATTGGCCCACAAAAATGTGACCAATCGGGTCTGGTATCCCCTGTTGCGCCATCTTGGGTTGGAATTACGGAGACCTTACCACTGCCGTCATACGGCCGCCACGCTGTGGCTTGCCGCCGGGGAAAACCCTGAGTGGATTGCCCGGCAAATGGGTCACACCACCACCGAAATGTTGTTCAGGGTGTACTCCCGATATGTCCCCAACCTGACTCGACAGGACGGTAGCGCCTTTGAGCGTCTGTTGCTCCAAAACCTGACTGGAGTTGCCCAGAATCATTCCAATATTGTCCAAGAACAAAACGAACCTGAGGTGAGCCATGAATAACGCCACGAACATTCTTGCTTTTCCGGCTGATTCCGAAACCAGCCATGCCAACCCAAATGCTGCCCCATGCACTGAGGGGATGCCTCCTATATTCCGCGTGACGGCACTGGATTACCAACAGGAAGCGCGCTGTGTCCGCTATCAGGCCCACCTGTTCCATGACAAGGTCAGCCTGACGGTGGAGTGGGCCAGAGGCCAACCTGATACCCGGCTCCATCCCTTTTGTTTGGTCAGCCCTCGCTGGAACATTCGTCCCATTTCCCATGGGGGAGCCATCCAGATTTCACGACTGGTTTTGATGGAGCATCCTGAACCGGAAGAAAATCTCTTCAGGATGGTCCCCCACGGTTGGGTAAAAAATCGGGAACTGGTCAAACAGGCCGCTGAACTGATCGATAATCTGCCAAGGCCATATCGCTTTCTGTTCAATGCGATTTTCTGGAGTGGCGATCGGTTTCACCGCTACTGTACAGGCCCGTCATCCATGAACGCTCACCACAATTATGATTGTGGAAATTTAATGCACAGCATTGAACTGGCCCTATGGATGTGGAAGTCAATCCAAAAAGCAGAGATTGAAGGGGGTGCGTATTTTTATTGGCCTGTGGACACTACCAACCCCCATTCTGATCAAAAAACAATCCAAAACCCCAAACTGATCCTTTTTGATATCCTTTCCATCTTCGTCCTCTATTCCTGTAAATTTTACAGAATGTCGGACTCTATTATTTTCAGGAGATTATAGTTAAATCTGGTGTACCGCAAGGTTACCCGGAGAAACGTGCGGATGTACAATATATCAACCTCCTGCGATAACCATTTGAGAAGGTTTCCCAAATTTCTGAGCGATGGCCCGCGGGTAAAACGAAATGATAAAGGAGAACGGAGAATGAACGGCAAGTCCTACACGCCACCCAAGGTATGGACATGGAAACCCGGAAATGGCGGGCGCTTTGCATCCATCAACCGCCCGACTGCCGGAGCGACGCACGAAAAGGCACTTCCGATGGGCAAGCACCCGCTGCAGCTTTATTCCTTGGCCACGCCAAATGGCGTGAAGGTGACGGTGATGCTCGAAGAACTGGTTGTACTCGGGCATCAGGGGGCAGAGTACGATGCATGGCCCATCCGCATCAACGATGGTGATCAGTTCGGAAACGGCTTTGTCGAGATCAACCCCAATTCAAAGGTACCAGCTCTCCTGGACCGGAGCGGTCCCAATCCGATCCGTATTTTCGAGTCTGGTGCGATCCTGCTTCATCTCGCGGAAAAGTTCGGATCGCTCATGCCATCGGATCCGTCGGGCCGAGCCGAATGCCTGTCATGGCTATTCTGGCAGATGGGAAGCGCTCCTTTTCTGGGAGGCGGCTTTGGACATTTCTATGCCTATGCACCGGAAAAGATCGAATACGCAATCGACCGCTATGCGATGGAATCGAAACGTCAACTGGATGTGCTGGACAGGCAACTGGCCGGAAATCGTTATGTCTCCGGTAATGAATACACGATTGCCGACATTGCGATATGGCCTTGGTATGGGCAACTCGTGCTCGGGGAACTCTACGGCGCAGCAGAATTCCTTCAGGTCCATGAATACCGGAACGTGGTTCGATGGGCTCAGGAAATTGCAGCACGGCCTGCGGTAAAGCGGGGGTGCCTGGTCAACCGAACCTGGGGGCCGGAGCAACTCCCGGAGCGTCATGCTTCTTCAGATTTTATCTAACCAGAATTTCCATGACAAATTTTCATAGACCAGAGAAGGGATATCTCGGATGTAGTTGAAGTTGAAGCAGGCAAGAACTATTATTTGCACTGCAGTTGTGGCAAGAGTGCCGCGCAACCATTTTGCGACGGAACACATCAGAAATTCTAAGCATGTACGCCAGGATTATTCATGACTGACCGCGTTCGAAAGGAGTGACAAATGGAACAAAGAAAACTGGGCAGCCAGGGTCTTATCGTGTCCGCGCTGGGACTGGGTTGCATGGGGATGTCGGAATTCTACAGCGGTCGTTCCGAAGTGGCTGCATTCGCCACCATTGACCGCGCACTCCAACTTGGGGTGAGCTTTCTCGACACTGCAGACATGTATGGGGTCGGCAGTAACGAAGAATTGGTCGGAAAGGCGGTTCGTGGCAGACGCAACCAATTCGTGATTGCCACCAAGTTTGGCAATATGCGCGGTAGCGAAGGTCAGTTTCTCGGGGTTAATGGAAAGCCGGAATATGTGAAGCAGTGCTGCGAAGCAAGCCTCAAACGCCTCGGTATTGAAGTCATCGATCTCTACTACCAGCACCGGGTAGATCCCAATGTGCCGATTGAGGAAACTGTAGGTGCGATGTCTGATCTCGTGCATCAGGGCAAGGTGCGCTACCTCGGGCTATCCGAGGCCGGCGCGCAAAGCATCAGGCTCGCACATGCCGTTCATCCCATCTCCGCGTTGCAGACGGAATATTCGTTATGGAGCCGGGATCCTGAGGAGGAAATACTTTCGACCGTTCGAGAGTTGGGGATTGGATTCGTGCCCTATAGCCCTTTAGGGCGGGGATTTTTGAGCGGTCGCATCAAGAGCATAGATGACCTCGCTCCCGACGATTATCGGCGCCACTCGCCACGATTCCAGGGGGAAAACTTTCAGAAGAACTTGGCGCTGGTGAAACAAGTCGGGGAACTCGCTGCGGAAAAACACTGCACCGCCGCTCAGTTGGCGCTCGCCTGGGTGCTGGCACAAGGCAAGGATCTGATTCCGATTCCCGGAACCAAACATATCAACTTGCTTGAAGAAAATATCGCCGCGCTCGATATTTCGCTGACCACCGATGACCTGAACCGCCTTGATGCAATCATGCCTCTCGGAGCTGCTGCCGGAACACGCTATGCTGCACCACAAATGCTGGCGGTAAATCGCTAGCGAAGCGCGGCAGATTCAGATCGGGTTGAGTTCCCAAGAGTGAAATAGTTTCCTGAAAGACGCCGGAATGATCGAACATGCCCTCAAATTCATGTCGATTTGGTCTCGGGTGAAAGTTTTTCTATAACGAACACGGATTCAGGGTCAACATTCTAATGCTCATCATCGCTTTTATTCTTGCCATTTATAAGCCGAGTTTCAGGCGCGCCCAAGGTTATAGTGGACCCTGAAATCAAGACAGTAGTTATGCTGTGCGCTGTCCTGGCGGGTTTTGGCCAGGGTGGCGGCAGACAGGGCATAGTGCGCGGCGCGATTAAGCCGACGCGGTAATTTTTTGATTCAGGTTTGCTGGGCATATTGCTGGATTTTTCTGATCCTTTGCGCCAGAGAAATGTGTTCGCATGATTGTTGAATAAATTCGGGAACTATTCTCCACTGTCGTGGTCCCCTTCACCAGGGGTGTGGTGTAGGTGGACGCTCCTGAAGGGTTTTTATGATCAGACCCGCTGATGCTCTCCGCTGGAGATCACCGTAGTTCGGGCGGCTTGCCTATGACCGGTTTTTTGCCGAAATAAGGAGTCCCTTTCGAATGTTGACAGAACCTGCCAGCCAATCTCTCTATCCGCTCAAGAATTCGATCGACATCTTTCCGTGGGATGATAATTTTGAAACCGGTCTGATACAGATCGATGACCAGCACCGTGTTTTGGTCTCTCTGCTCAATACGTTGGCCAGCCATGTGGCCTTTCGGTCTGAAATCATTTCACTGGAGGAAGTGTTTGATGCGCTGACCGAATATACGATCTATCATTTTAAAAGCGAGGAAGCGATCTGGGCAAAATTTTTTGCTGAAGATCATTCGATGGCAGAGCATCTGGCGGTCCATGAACATTTCATACAGACGTTGACTGCACTCAAGGAAGCCCGAAAGAATGCATCTTCCGACCAGGTGGCCCACGATGCTCTGGAATTTCTGACCCGCTGGCTCGCCTCTCATATACTCGAAAAAGATCGCTGCATGGCCTACACCGTCCTGGCCATGCAGGAGGGATTTGCTTTAGAAGAGGCCCAGGCTCAGGCCCATCGGCAGATGAAGGGCGTGACACGAACCCTGATTGATATCATCCTGTCGCTATACTCCGCACTTTCCTCCAATACTCTGAACTTGATGCGAAAACTGGATGAGCATCAAAAAATGGAAGAAGCCTATCGGGAACAAAGGCGACGCATGGAACATCTGGCACGTTTCGATGCCCTGACCGGGTTGCCAAATCGCGTCCTTTTGACCGAAAAAGTACAGGAAATAATCAATCTGTCGGAGTGTTCCCGGAATTTCCTGGCCATCATCTATCTGGATCTGGATGGGTTCAAAGTCATCAACGATACCTACGGTCATGAAGTGGGTGATCGCGTCCTGATCATCATGGCGGAAAGGATCCAACGCATCGTGAGAGGTCAAGATATCGTGTCGCGTTTGGGGGGTGATGAATTCATCGTGGTGATTCGTGATATTCCCGACTTCGATACCTGCATCCCGTGGTTGGCGAGTTTTTTGACGGCAGCGGGGGAGGTCATTCCCCTCGATAAAGGACGTACCCTGACTCTGTCTGCCAGTCTGGGGGTAACTTTATACCCCCAAAATGAGGAGATTACCCCGGATCAATTGTTTCGCCAGGCCGATCAGGCCTTGTATCAGGCCAAACAGGCGGGCAAGAATTGTTATCACGTCTTCGATATGGTCCACGATCATGAGGTTCGGGATCATCTTGAAAATCTGGAACATATTCGACTGGGTTTGGAGCGCCGGGAGTTTGTCCTTTATTACCAACCCAAGGTCAACCTTCGGACTGGTGCTATTCTTGGGTTTGAAGCATTGATTCGTTGGCAGCACCCTCACAGGGGACTGTTGTTGCCCGTCCAGTTTCTGCCCATGGTCGAGAATCACCCCTTGGCCCTATCTCTGGGAAACTGGGTCCTGGATACGGCGCTGAACCAAATCGAAGACTGGATGACCCAAGGGTCACCCTTTATCGTCAGCGTGAATGTCTGTGGTCAGCAACTTCAAGCACGGGGATTTACCCAGCAACTGCGAGACACCTTGGCGCGTCGTCAAAAGGGTGTGGCTCGATACCTGGAACTGGAAGTTCTGGAAACCAGTGCGCTGGAGGATATTTCTCTGGTTTCCAAAGTCATTCACGACTGTATAAGCCTGGGGGTTCAATTTTCGATCGATGACTTTGGAACCGGCTATTCTTCACTTTCCTATCTCAAACGTTTGCCAGTACATACTCTGAAAATTGATCAGAGTTTTGTACGCGGCATGTTGGAGGATCCGGAAGATCTGGCAATTTTGGTGGGCGTGCTGGGTCTGGCCGAAGCTTTTCAGAGAAAGGTTATTGCGGAGGGCGTAGAAACACTGGCTCACGGAGAGATGTTGCTGGATCTGGGGTGTGAAGGGGCTCAGGGGTATGCCATCGCACGCCCCATGCCCGTCGACAAAATTGTCCATTGGGCCGCCAGTTGGCAGGTTCCGCTCTCATGGAGGTTTCGCCCCGTGCTCAGCAAGGATGATCTATCGTCCTTTATCCGGTGCGCAAGTCAACAAGCCACAAAAGAGGCAAAACCAAAAAGGTAGGAGCATCCGCATGAGTTTGGATTCACTGTTAGACCATGGTCTCCCGTTCAACCCCGCACTTAACCAGGAAAGTCGGAATTCCCTCGCCGAAAAACCTCACGAGCCAACGCTCGAGGTCAGGTCGGTACCGAAAGCCACCATCACACAGCAGGATGTTTTGATGTTTTTGAGAACATTGCCTGCGGAAAGCATCGACTTGATTATCACCGATCCGGCTTACAGCGGAATGAACCAGCATTTATTGTTGGGAAGGGGGCGGATTGTTGGCAACTATCAGGAAAAAGGGGAAAACCGGTGGTTTGAAGAATTTCATGACACCCCGGAAAATTATGGTCAGTTTTTATCCGAATGCAAGCGAGTACTGAAAAATGACCGGCATCTGTTTCTGATGTTCGATTCGTTTTCGATGCTGTCCCTCGGGGCCATGGTCAGGGACTTCTTTAATGTCAAAAACATCATCACCTGGGATAAAGTGAACATCGGGATGGGGCATTATTTTCGTAGACAAACCGAATTCATACTGTTTGCATCCAAGGGAAAGCGCCCGGTCACCCGGCGGGATATACCCGATATCTGGAAAATCAAAAGACTTTACCGGGCTTCCTATCCGACGCAAAAGCCGGTTGAACTTTTTGAAGCCATGGTTGCTTCAAGCAAAGCAAAAAGCGATACGGATTTTGTAGTGTGCGATCCCTTTGTGGGGTCCGGAAGTTCTGCCATCGCAGCATTGAGACAGGGCTCTCATTTCGTGGGGTGCGACACCTCCGAGAAAGCGGTTTCACTGTCTCGCAAGCGGGTTGACGCATTCCTGAAGACGGGTATGGACATTGAACAAGAAAAGCCGGCTTTCGATGAGGCCATCCAGAAGAAGTTTTGGTGATCGTTGCGGGTTTGCCTATTCGACACGAGCTTGCTGTGCCGAAATAGCGACTTCCCAGCACGCCTGCAACTGGCAATCGACAGAGTGCACCACCTCTCGATCCAATTTTTCATCATCGACCTGCTCCTTCAATATTTTCATGATCTCGTCCGGACTGAGCGGATCACGATAAGGTCGCTTCTGCGCCAGTGCCTGGAACACATCGGCCACTGCCACGATGCGCGCCTCCAGAGAAAGGGTGCTTTGGTCCAGATGATAGGGGTAACCCGAACCATCCATGCGTTCATGGTGTTGCGCGGCCCATTCGCTGATCTTTTCCATCCCCTTGATGTTTTTAAGGATATTGTAGGTGTCAAAACTATGTCTTTTGATTTGAGCGCGCTCTTCCAGGGTGAGTTTGCCTGGTTTTTCCAATAACGCATCCGGCAGCCTCAGTTTGCCAATGTCATGCAGCAATCCTGCCAATTCGAGCATTTCGCAGCGTTCTTGCGGTAGATTCCATAGACTTCCGATAAATTTTGCCAATCTGGCCACGCCATCAGAATGCGCTTTTGTGAAGGGACTCTTGGCATCGACGACATAGGAAAAGATAAGCATGATGCTGCGGAGATCCTGAAAATCAATTTTCTGAACGGAAGTTTCAGATAACCATGTGTTCGAATATCCGTCCACATGTTCGTTCTCCAGAGAGAACCAGAAAGCTTCGGATCGGGAGATTGACAGGAAGGCCTCAACTAATTCTTCACAAAAAAAGTCGCCCTGTTTTCCCTGAATTTTCTCCCGAATTTCGTCCTTGAAAAGTAATAGATTGGGGTTGTCGATCTGGGAAGAGAGGGACAACATATCCACTCGATCTGCCAAATAAATGCAGTTGGCGATCTGCTTGGTTTCCATGGGTAATGCCATGTCTTTTAGTTCAGACCAATGGGTATGATGATGGCGCACCATCGGGGCGATTTTCTCCAGCAGGGGGCTGGACTGCAACAGGGAAGCACCAATCTTGCAGTGTTCGCTTTCCTCTTCCCATTCGAACTGAGAAAGCCGGGAGTGAACAACCGTTTTCGCTACCCCGATATCGTGCAATATGGCCGCTTCGAACAAGTCATCCATGCATTGTCCAGGCCAGTGGAGATATTTGCCACACTCAGCGGCGATGAATGCTACGCGTTTGCCGTGCCGGATATGGGTGATACCGACCAAATCCAGTGCGTTCGACAAGGAATAGAGGGTTTCGTGCAGATTAATGTCAAACGTAGACATTTGCTTTCCATTTCAAAGAGGAAAAGATTCATCTGATTCTACCACTTAAAGCCTTGCTCTTTGAAGACACGCTCAAACTCGTTCACAGGCATCGGGTTTCCGAAGAGATAACCCTGGAAATTAACACATTGATGTTGTATAAGAAAGTCCTTTTGTGCAGTTGTTTCCACTCCTTCCGCAATCACTTCCATGCCAAGGTTATTCCCCATGGCGATGATGGTTTGTACAATAACGGCCGCATCGTTATTTTCGGGTATGTCATGAATAAAACTCTGATCAATTTTAATTTGGTCAAGAGGTAGTTTTTTAAGACTGGATAAAGATGAATGTCCTGTGCCAAAGTCATCCATTGCGAATTTAATGCCTTTTTTCTTGAGCGCCTGCATTTTTTTGATTGTCTCAGAGATGTTGCCCAGCACCATGCTTTCAGTGATTTCCAGCGTAATGCGTGCTGGATTGATATCGACGGACTCAAACACATTGATTATCTTTTTGACAAAGTCTTCCTGTTGAAATTGGCAGGCACTGATGTTGACAGACAGATGTAAATTATCTTTTAATGGTCCGTTACCCCATATTTTAAGTTGACGACAGACAGATTTCATGACTTGCAAACCGATCGGAATAATCAAGCCGGTTTCCTCTGCAATGGGAATAAAATCATCAGGAAGAATCATTCCATGAACGGGATGCTGCCAGCGAAGCAATACTTCGGCACCAACAATCCTGCCGGTACTATTTACTTGTGGCTGATAATAAAGTTCAAACTGTTGTCGAGACAATGCGTGTTTTATCGACTCTTCCAGGGAAGATCGGTTCTCGATAGCAGTCTGCATATCAAGATCAAAAAACCGAATAGTGTTACGGCCAGCTTTTTTAGCCTGATACAAGGCGATATCAGCACGTTTCATCAGTTCATCAATAGAAAATTGATTCCCGGAGAATATGACAATGCCAATGCTTGGTGTGATATGGCGATTATGATTGGCGAGTTGGTAAGGCTGATTGAGAATGGTCAGAATTTTCTTATTAATGGTCTCAACCTGAAATTCGGCCTCTTGTATATGATTGCTTAAATTTTCCAGAATAATCACAAACTCATCGCCTCCCATCCGAGCGACGGTATCTTCCTGCCGCATACATGCGGTGAGTCGTTGAGCAGTTTGTTTCAACAATAAGTCACCGATATCATGACCCAGCGTATCGTTCAGAGTTTTGAAATTATCCAGGTCAATGAAAATTAAAGCATTATGCAGGATACTACGCGTGCTGGAGGCCAGTGTATGCTGTAGTCGGTCGATAAGAAGCCGACGATTCGGCAGGCCAGTCAGGGAATCGTAGAACGCCATTTCATTAATCTTCTGGCGTTGTATATTCAACTCGGAGATATCGCGTCCCACTCCCATGACCGTAACAATTGAGCCGGATGAATCATGCTCTGCCGTCAGTCGGATATGATTACAGAGTTCCTTTCCAGTACGACTTTTTATATTCAATTCGAACTCGATGTCTCGACCCGTTTCAAATACCTCCTGAATCTTTGCTTCATAAGCAACGTAATCCTGGCCTCCAGGAAATTCAGAAGGTTTCTTTCCCAGCAAAAATTTTTCGCCACCCTATGTCAGTGTGGATAACGCCAGATTGACATATATACGACGGCACTCACGATCGTAGCGAGCGATGGTATCGGGGGAGTTTTCCACCAATGTTCTCCATACCTGCCCACGAACAGCAAGCATTTCCTCATTGCGCTTTCTGTCATCGATATTAAATGTTACGCCGATAAAACGTCTGCCACTGTTATTTTCATCGCGATCCATGATTTTGCCGTAGTTGGCATACCAGACCCATGCACCGCTCTTGGAAAGAACCCTGAATTCACAACGGTATTGCGTTGCAATACCCCTTAAATGATTATTGATCGCGGTTTTAATCAGAGGAATATCTTCGGGATGGACGATTTTAAAAACATCGTCCATGAAGGAGAGTGATTCTTCTTCGCCATAACCGAGTTCAGTGAAGACTTTGCTCGTCTTGCAGATTACTTCACCGGTAACCAGATCGTTTTCCCAAAGATCCAGACCGGCGGCTTCCAGGGCAAGTTCCAGACGTTCCTTATTGGCATCCTGTTCAGACATGCCTGTACCTCGAACTAAAGCAAGCGAGTGCGCCATAATCCCTTAGTGTAGTTTCTTTCAATCATCCGGACAATCGCCTAGGCTAGTCCATTTGTTATACGGCTTCTTCCAGAAGTTCCAGACGAGCATGGCCTATTACGGAAATCCCGGAAAACAATGCCAACCCGCCCATGAGCAGGGCGACGGCGAGATCCGGCCAAGCGGTTCCAGTACCAAGCACACCGGCTGCCGCTGCCATCACAGCGATATTTCCGATGGCATCGTTGCGGCTGCACAACCACACCGAGCGCATATTGGCATCACCCTTTCGAAAAGCATAAAGCATCAGTGCGACACCTCCATTAGCAATGAGTGCCAACACGGCGATCGCCCCCATGATGGATGGCTCCGGAGGTAGACCGCAGAAGGCGGCCCAGCCCGTTTTACCGAGAATGAAGAGCCCGAACGCTACCATCGATGCGCCTTTCATCAAAGCGGCGCGTGATTTCCATGCCAGCCCCATGGATAAAACCGCCAGAGAAATTCCATAATTTGCGGCATCGCCAGCAAAGTCCACGGCATCAGCAAAGAGTGAGACAGAGCCTGATTTCAGGCCACCGCCAATTTCGATGGCGAACATTATGACATTGACGATCAACGCAATCCACAGTGCTTTGCGGTAGCCTGGACTAAGTGTGGTTTGCGGTGCACAAGCAGAATTGCAGCAACTCGCTGACATTTTTCCTCTCCTTAAGAGTGATTTTCCGAACATTACACACCCTGTAGTTGCTCCAAGGTCAAGCGTGTAGAATAAGAAATTCTATCTGTCAGGGGGAATCTTATGAAATCCGCCATGCGTATCGGCGAATTGGGGCAATCTACCGGCGTCGATATCGAGACGATCCGCTACTATGAAAAAACGGGTTTACTGAAAAATCCGGAACGGAGCAGTAACGGATACCGTGCGTATGGGCCGGAGCACCTTGAACGGCTGTCCTTCATCCGCCATTGTCGAGCACTGGACATGCCGTTGGCGGATATTAAACGGCTGCTGGAATTCGTGGAGAACCCTGCCGCAGACTGCGGTGGCATTGACCAACTAATCAGCACACAACTGTCAAGAGTTCGGGCGCGGCTGAAAAGTATGCGAGCGTTGGAGCAACAACTGACTGCCTTGCGAAATAGTTGTGATACCAACCATAGCGCAAGTGAATGCGGCATTCTCCATGAGTTGGTCGCTGCAGCGCAGGGAGAGACCTGTGCCTGCCATCGGAATGCGCCAAGTGCCACTACACCTGATCCCCCCTCTGACAAAAGACATAAAGAATGAATATTGGTATGCACAGTGGCGTTGTCGCGGCGCTAGCGGCAGCAATCCTGTTTGGTGTGAGCACCCCTCTGGCTAAATTGCTCCTGGGTTACATGAGTCCTTGGCCATTGGCTGCGTTGCTCTATCTCGGATCGGGCATCGGATTATGGATCGTGCGTCGTTTTCGTCGTATGCCAGCAGCACATTTCGAAAGTGGAGACTGGCAATGGCTGGTAGCAGCGATTGTGGCCGGCGGAATGATTGGGCCTGTATTGTTGATGCTTGGTCTTTCTGCGATGCCGGGGTCGGGTGCATCACTTCTGTTGAATGCAGAGGGAATATTTACGACACTGATGGCCTGGTTTGTATTCAAAGAAAATTTCGATCGCCGCATCGCGTTGGGCATGATTGCCATCGTCGCTGGAACTATGGTCTTGAGTTTTCCGCAGGAGATGCATTTTTCGGAGGCATGGCCCTCACTGGCCGTATTGGGCGCCTGCCTTGCCTGGGCCATCGATAACAATCTCACTCGTAAAGTGTCCCTATCTGACGCATCATTTATTGCAATGACCAAGGGATTGGTGGCAGGCATGACCAATCTCGTGCTGGCACTCCTGACAACAACTCATGCTCTCTTGCCTGGCATTGGGATCGTGGTCTCTGCAATGCTATTGGGATTCGCCAGTTATGGCATGAGCCTCACCTTGTTTGTTATCAGTCTGCGCCAACTTGGTACTGCACGTACCGGTGCGTATTTCTCCGTTGCGCCTTTCTTCGGGGCATTGCTCTCCATTGTACTACTTGGTGAATCGATAACGACGCCTTTACTCATGGCTGGAGCACTGATGGCACTGGGTACCTGGCTGCATCTGACCGAGCGTCATGAACACCGACACACGCACGAAGAGATGGAACACGACCATGCGCATATTCATGATGAACATCACCAGCATGTACACGATTATCCGGTGGCCCCTGGTACCAAACACCGCCATCTGCATCGCCATGAACCACTGACACACGTTCACCTGCACTTTCCGGATGCGCATCACCGACATCGGCATTAGCCTCTCTAAACATGCGCCGTGCAATGGTCCTGCCTTTCGCCAAGTACGAATCCCACTCTTGGTAAATATCACTCCAGCCAGTAGCAAACGAAGTCGGCGTGAAGCCCCCGGTGTCAGGGAAGATGTCGCGTCACCCGAGTTGATTTAATTTTGGACTGGGGGCGGAAAGTGAACGGAGATGAGCGGATATTCTGAGGAGCGCAAGACGGCGGTGTTGAGGAAATTATTG
>NZ_JPOQ01000062.1 GCF_000735045.1 Ferrovum myxofaciens | reverse complement strand
TGAGCCTGAAGGATGGCTGTATTTCCAACGAGGAATGAGCCTGAAGCGAATAATCTGAGGTCGATTGAAGAAGTGGGTTGATCATTGCAAGGATGATGATCAACATGAACGAAACACGGCTTTGCAGTACGCGGTAACTGAGCGGCGTTGTATTCAGGGAGGATTGACCCCGGCATACTCCGATCATCAAGGATAGATGATCGGGAGGGGGTTACGAATGGCTGTGCTGGGTGAAACGATACAGGGGCTGGTGATACAGGAATTTATCCACGACCATGCCCGCCAGGAAACTCACATCGGCACGGCTGTTATCCAGAACACCCTGGGGGGCCGGAGCGATCCCAATACAAGACTTTGACCTGGTTGGCACGCCGATTGAT
>NZ_JPOQ01000061.1 GCF_000735045.1 Ferrovum myxofaciens | reverse complement strand
CCCCAGCCCTCCCCCCCTTCCTCATTCGGAAGCTCCTGCTGCCCCTTCTCCGGCCGCACCCGCCGCCCCAGCCAACGCACCTGCCTCTACCCCCATGCCACCCAGTACTACCTCAACTCCGCCTCCACCCGCCTCATCCAATGCGCCACCCGCTGGCCCACATGGACAAGGGGCCAGCGAAGTACGGGCAGCCCGTGCATTGATCCACCCTCTGCCGGTCATTCCTGACGAGTTGCGCGCCTCCGCCTTGAAAGAGGTCGCCTTGGTACGTTTTCATATCAGCAAGGACGGCACCGTCACCGTAGAATTGTTGCATCCTACCCAAAGCCCCAGACTTAATCGTCTATTACTAGAAACATTGCAACAATGGCGATTTTTTCCTGCAATCAAGGAGGGCCATCCGGTGGATTCGGTTCAGGATCTGAACCTGCAAATATCCGTGCAATAACCACGTCAGTCTGTGAACTTTTATCCATCTTTTCCCTTCGCCCCCTCTCCCAATATCAATTTCTTTCAGTTATCATGGGGCCATGCCCTTTCATACCTCATTTATTTTTGAACCGTCGACCCAGATCAATGCGCTGCGAAAGCACCTCGAGTTATTCGAGCAAACTCCTGAAGTAGCAGCCCTTCTGATCCTGGCATGCGATGCCAACGGCTATACCCCGGCCAATCTGAATCCTCTCTTGCATGCCTGCACCAAACCCGTTCTGGGGGGTATTTTTCCTCAAGTATTGCATGAAGGAAAAGCTTGGTCCGAGGGGGTGGTGGTGGTTGGTTTATCCCGTGCGCCCGTTTTTGTCATCCTGGATAATCTGTCCCAACATTCCTGTTTTGACGAAATTCTTGACCATTCCTTCAACCTGCCCACCTCTCCGGACACTCAGACCCTGCTGGTATTCGTCGATGGATTTGCTACGCATATTTCCAGTTTAATCGAAGGACTGTTCAATACCTTTGGGCTGGAACTCAATTATTTGGGTGGTGGCTGTGGATCACTCTCCCTCCAACCCAAGCCCTGCATCATCACCCCCACCGGTCTGCTGCAGGACAGTGCCCTGTTGGTCTTCCTGGACTACCCCAGCGGCGTTGGAGTTGCCCATGGCTGGGACTCCATTTCCAGACCTTACAAGGTCACCTCCGCTCAGGGAAATATCATTCATTCGCTGGATTGGCGTCCCGCCTTTGAGGTGTATCAAGAAATCCTGGCAAATCATGGGGGACAACACATAACCCCAGACAACTTTTTTTCCATTGCTAAAGCCTATCCCTTTGGAATTACTCGCCTCGATGCGGAAATGGTGGTCCGTGATCCTTTGTCGACCCAGAACCAGCACATTACCTGTGCCGGTGAAGTGCCTACGGGCGCTTTTGTACGCGTATTGCACGGCAACCAGCACACTCTGATCCAGGCAGCACAACGAGCTCACGCCATGGCTCACGAGGCTTGGTGTGAAAGTCAGTCCCGTCCATATGAACTTCAATTCGTAGTGGATTGTATTTCGCGCGCACTTTTTCTCGAACAGGATTTCCGCCAGGAACTGGCGGTTATCCACTCCCCTGGTCCTATGCTGGGTGCCTTGACCATCGGTGAAATTGCGAACAGCGGTCAAGATTATCTGGAGTTCTATAACAAGACAGCCGTGGTGGGTTTTTTCTAATGGAGAATCCAGAGTCCTGGCGGATGGTCCAGCAGGAAGTCCTGCAGGAAATTGCCATGTCCATTGGCATCAGTCTGAATCTGGAACAAATGCTAAAGTCCACCCTTCCGGTCTTCATGCGCCGTTTGGGGTGTACCTTGGCCTCCGTTGTTACGCGCTGCGGTGAAGAAGATCCCATCCAGCTCATGACGTTACCCCGCAACACCCGTCATGAACTCCAGATGGAATTTCTGTACCGACTTATGAGTCAATATGACCGACGAAACAAAGGGATAAAATCGATATTTCATACTTCGATGGATAAGTACCACTGTTATCTCTGGCCGCTTCCTGAAATCGGCTTTCTGCTACTGGCACGCAACATCTCACTGCCCCTCGACCTGGTTCAGGAAATCGGCCCCCTGGCCTGTAAACTGGGGGTAGCCATACAAGCCTGCCAACAACACGCCCAATTGAACACCACCCGCCAAGCCTTGGCAGATAACGAGCGGCGCTGGAAACTGGCGCTGGAGGGTGCAGGGCATGGGGCCTGGGATTGGAACCCCGTCACCAATACCGTATTCATGTCTTCCTCTTGGAAGTCGCTGTTGGGTTTCATGGAAGAAGAATTAGGGAATCGTTTCGAAGATTGGACCAGTCGCATTCATCCTGAGGACTTGCCCGCCAGTATGGAACGTTTGGAACATCATCTGGCGGGAAAACTTCCGGTCTATCGTAGTTTGCATCGCATGGTACATCGTCAGGGGCATTATGTATGGATGCTAGACCAAGGGATGGTGTTTGGACGGGATGATCAAAACAATCCCCTACGGGTCGTTGGCACCATTACCGATATGACGGAACGCAAGAAACTCGAAGGAGAATTGGTCAAGGCATACGAGATTGCCGAACGAGCCAACCGTATGAAAAGTGAATTTCTCGCCAGCATGAGCCATGAAATCCGGACCCCCATGAATGGCATCATGGGCATGACCGATCTGGTACTGGATACTCAATTGACCCCCGTACAACAAGAATATCTCAACCTCGTCAAATTCTCAGCCCAGCAATTGCTCACTCTTATCAATGATATTCTGGATCATTCTAAGATTGAAGCCGGAAAACTTACCTTGGCTCATGAGTTTTTTGACCTGCGTCTTTTCTTGGAAAAAACCATTCGCCCATTTCAAATTCAGGCTAAAGACAAGGGGTTACATTTCTCTCTTGAAGTCGAACCCGATCTACCAATTCTGATCGGTTCAGACCCCGACCGACTTTGCCAGATTCTGGTCAATCTGGTGGGTAATGCTATCAAGTTCACGGCCCATGGCCATGTAAAGGTGCAAGTTGAACCGGAGAATTCCCTTCCGAATGCGCTGCATTTTTGTGTCTCTGATAGTGGTATCGGTATTCCAAAAAACCAGCAGGAACAGATTTTTAGTGCTTTCACTCAAGGCGATGGCAGTATCACCCGACAGTTCGGGGGAACCGGGTTGGGTTTGACTATTTCCTCAAGTCTAATAAAAATGTTGGGTGGTTCCATTTATGTTGAAAGCGAACTTGGAAAAGGCTCAGCATTTCACTTTATTTTGCCCTATCAGTATAACCCCCCCGCTGTCCTCCCCTTGACTACCCAACTGCCCGTCCAAGTCTTTCCCTCCCTTAAGCGCGCACGGGTGCTGATTGCCGAGGATAATGCCACCAATCGTCTCCTGGCCCAAAAAATTCTGGAGAAGGAAGGATGCCAGGTCATTCTGGCAGGAAATGGAGAAGAAGCTCTCCTTCAATGGGAATCAAATCCCATTGACTTGATTCTGATGGATGGAATGATGCCCATTATGGACGGCATCACGGCAACCCATCAGATCAGAACCAAGGAAAAACTCAAGGGATCCTCCCCCATTCCCATCATTGCACTCACCGCCAATGCCATGGTAGGAGATCGCCAGCGCTATCTTGATGCGGGCATGAGTGACTACCTATCCAAACCCTTCAAACCCAATGAGTTACGCATGATATTGGAAAACTGGCTGAAGCATTGATCCCCTTCCCCGCAAAATCAGTTAAAATCCCCAAAGAGAATTAGCCCAGGTGGCGAAATTGGTAGACGCAGCAGGTTTAGGTCCTGCCGCCGCAAGGCGTGGGGGTTCGAGTCCCTTCCTGGGCACCATTTTTATTTCATCTTCGCTGATACATGGGCTGGAAAGTATCGGTTGCTTAATGAGATAATTTTTTATATTGGATTTCCAAGTGTTACTGAGGTGCCTGAAATGCCTTGGGAAATTTTGGCAGATCGGGGTTCATGAAATCCCAATGCGCTGCACTTGAAGTATAAATGTCGAGCATGGGCTTAAACATCGAGGGATCGTCAAGGGTTCCTGTGCGAAGTCCCAATAGATTTGGAAGCTTCCCTAATTTGGCAAATAACTGGGAACCACAATTGGGGCAAAATCCTCGGCTTATTTTATTTCCGCTGTCCGCAGTTGACTCATAGTATTTTACCGCGCCACTGATCTTTACCGTTTTCTCTGGGACAAACAGAGCCGGTGTAAAAGTACCACCCGAAGTTCTCTGGCAATCACGACAATGACAATTGCCCGAGAAAACTGCCTCCCCGGTGGATGGTCGAGGTATAAAATACCCGGCAAATAGCCTACCACTACTAAACCTCCACTTGTCCCACCCGCTTAATCGATACCCGAACGCCAGCACTCCGCCTGAGTATGCCCGAAAAGCGGTTGAGGGTTTCAGTATTTTTTTCTGGAGCGACGCTCACTGAAGCAGCATGAAAGCGAAGATCAATTTGTCGGCGTGCCAATCGCAAAGAGCATCGCTCAGGCGAACAGCAAGTTCACACTCCATCTTGATGACCTTTGAATGTTCCGCCGATGACTGGTCACGATAATCGGCTGATTCGAACTCTTTTAAACTTGTTCCGAAGGCAACGAGTCCGCTAAAATGCCGGAACCATTCACAATCTGAACGCCATTATGCCAACTATCCCCGTCTGCCCCCAATGCGCCATGGAGAATACTTACCAGGACGGAGAAAACTATGTGTGCGCCGACTGCGGTCATGAGTGGCCAATGAAAGAGCCTAAAAAAGCCGATGATGACGCTGCGGCAGTGATTAAGGATGCTAATGGCCTTGTGCTGGCTGACGGTGACTCAGTGGTACTCATCAAAGACTTGAAGGTCAAGGGTTCGTCCATTACGCTCAAGATGGGTACCAAGGTAAAAAGCATCCGTTTGACCGGTGGTGACCACGAGGTAGACTGCAAAATGGACGCTGGCAACTTCATGCTGAAGGCCTGCTATCTGAGAAAGGTTTGAGAGGCGCTCGCATTATGGCGCTACAGCTTGAATCCATTCTAACCTGTCCAAAATGCGACCATGCGGAAACGCTGACTATGCCAACCGATGCCTGCCAATGGTTTTATGAATGTACTAACTGCAAAACCCTACTTAAGCCAAAGCCAGGTGACTGCTGTGTGTTCTGTTCCTATGGTAGCGTTCCTTGTCCCCCAAAGCAGTCCGGTGAAAACAACTGCTGCGGCTAGGAATTGTTGGTGATGCCATTATGCTTGAGGCGCGGATTCTCAGCGTGGCGGATGTAGTCGAAGCGATGTTTTCGCACCCATACATTCTTTGTCACCAGCAGTCTGAATTTTCCATAGAACCGCAGGTTGAAATTTCCGAGGGTAAGTTTGGGGTTTTGGGTCGTTTTTTGATCAGAACAGTGGATTATCGGGGAAAAGTTCGAGTTGGTCAGGATCGTGAGTTGTCACGCCTCAATGGCCATGACATCAAATTATCAGCAAGCATCGGAGTGGCTTTCTATCCGGATGACGATAGCGATGGGCAGAACTTGCTACGCTATGCCGATCAAGCCATGTATGTAGCCAAGCAAACGGGGCGTAATCAATTTCATTTTTTCAATGCTGTCACCAATTGAGCCCTGTTGGCTAAAACAGCGTTCTGAACATCAACTTCAGAGAAAATCCAATGGAAGCCAAGAGTTACAATGGAATACTGTTACCCGGTTTTGTGTAACGTTCACTTCCTGACTCGAAGACGCCACAAAGATGTCACTTCCGCCTGGCGCGCGGCATGAAGCGGATCACTGACATCTGCAACGCGCGGGTGGTGTGGACGCGTTTCGATTCGATCAAAGACAACTAGCCCCGCCGCATCGATCAACTCAAGCAACTCCGAGCGCGTACGCAACCCAAAATGCTCCCCGAGATCCGAGAGCAGGAGCCAGCCCTCACCGTCCGGATCGAGATGCGCAACCAGGCCATTCAAAAAACCACGCAGCATGCTGCTTTCAGGATCGTATACCGCGTGTTCCAGTGGAGATACTGGTCGTGCGGGAATCCAGGGCGGATTACAAACGATGAGTGCGGCACATCCGTTGGGATAAAGATCCACCTGCTGTACTTCAACCTGTGCATCTAATTTAAGCAATGCAATATTGTCGCGTGCGCATGCTACCGCGCGCGCATCTCGTTCGGCCGCGATCACGCGCGCGACGCCCCGTTTTGCCAATAGCGCGCTGAGCACACCGGTGCCGGTGCCGATATCGAAGGCTACGCCACGCGCCGGCGTCTCGAGCAGGACAGGCGGCAGCGGTGCTGCGGCGACCAGATCCACATATTCGGCACGGATTGGCGCGAATACGCCGTAATGCGGATGAATTCGCGCGCTGAGCACCGGAACTTCGACACCCTTTGTCCGCCATTCGTGCGCACCGATGATCCCCAATAATTCGCGCAGTGAAGCGATAAACGGCATGGTGGCCTTACCATAGGCTTCGGTACACGCCTGCTGCACATCAGGTGCGCGGCGCAGCGGAATACGAAAGTCCGCGTCAAACGGAAGGAGCAACATACCCAACTTTCGCGCGCGTTGCGATTGCATCAGTCGATAGCGATGAAATTCATCCGCCGAAAGAGGAAGCGACGAAGCAATAGACGTCAATCTCTCTGCCTCGGCAACAGTCTGCTTCTTACCCTTGTGTGGCTCATCGATTCGCCGTGCCAATGCAACAAGCAGTTGTCGTGCATTCTGGAAATCGCCACGCCACAGAATCGCCGTGCCTTCGCAAGCGAGATGATAGGCAACGCTGGCCTTCATATGATCGTCTGCGATTACCACGCGTTTCGGGGGCGGCAAGTCGCTCCCCGACCGCCAGGGGGCAGTGCGTACTTCGCCCTTTTCATGCCAACTGACAGAGGGGAATTCCGTCACTCCGAGTCCTTGAACCGTACCGAATGGCAGCACCCGTCAAAGCCCCGTATATTTTTCTAGGACACCTCGCGTTCCGCGCACGCGCAAAAACGCTCCTTCAATGTCAGCACGCTCTTCCAGCACCTCACAACTTGAAAAAATTTCACCGCGCAGTTTCTGCGCCGACCAGGGAAGAAATAACTCGGCTTCTATGAGATCCTTCCGAAAAAATGCGACGATGGCCTTGTGCAGCGTCGCCACATCATCAATGCGGCGCGCGCTCATGACGATGCAATCCGGGTATTGCGCGCGCAACATTATTTCAAATTCAGTTTGTATCACAGCGTCGCCCACCTGGTCCACCTTATTGAACACACGAATGCGCGGTACGGTCTCCGCACTGATCTCGGCGAGTACCTTATCAGTGACTTCGAGTTGACGCTCGAACCCAGGATCGCTGGCATCGATGACATGGAGCAGCAGTGAGGCATCAAGAGCCTCCTCAAGTGTTGACTTGAATGAAGCCACCAGTCCATGGGGCAGGTTCTTGATGAAGCCCACTGTATCGCTGACCAGCACGTGGGGCACAGACTCAGGATAGAGCGTGCGTACAGTAGTGTCGAGTGTGGCGAAAAGTTTGTTTTCCACCAATACTTCGCTACCAGTCAGTGCACGCATCAAAGTGGATTTTCCGGCATTCGTGTAGCCCACCAACGCCACGCTGGCCAACCCATGGCGTTCTTGTCGGCGCGAGCGTTGCGTCTTGCGTTCCACATCCATCGCTGCTATTTCCTGCTGCAATTCGGCAATTCGGTCACGAATTCTTCGTTTGTCCAGTTCGGTGTGGGATTCGCCGGCACCGCGACCTCCGGTGCCGCTGCGCTGCCGTCCCTGCGGTCCGGCAAGTTTTGCCATTTCGCGCAGGCGTGGCGCCATATAGCCCAGACGTGCAATTTCCACCTGTGCCTTTGCTGCGCGAGAACGCGCGTTGCGGTGGAATATGCTAAAAATCACCATGGTGCGATCCATCACATCACAGCCAACATCATTTTCCAGGTTACGCGCTTGGGACGGCGAAATTTCGTGATCCACGAATACCCTATCAATAGTACCGATACTGGAGTCAGGTACCTCGGATCCGTTGATAAAGTCACGTATCTCCACCCGCTTGCCAAGTCCCAGATAAGCTGATGTGTCGAAGGCAGTGCGCTTCTGAGTAAAGGTGCGGACCACCTTGTATCCCAGTGTTTTTGACAGGTCACGCAATTCAGCCAATGATGCCTCAAATTCAATATCGCTCACGCCGGGCAACTGCACGGCCGCGACCACGGCGAATGCGGCCTTGCCTTTGACTTCTGTTTGCATGTGGAGGGCACTTTTCCAGATTAGACCAAGTGAGATTGTACGCTTCTGAGCGAGATCCACCTAATTACAACTGGCCTGAAGATCAAAAACTGATGACGCCGAAATGGTGTGGCACCCGGCATTATTGAACAAATTTAATTGGTTGAACTTTTCCCATAGCCATGGATCAGTCAGGGGTACTCAGACACCAAATAGTTTATTGGCAGTTTCTGCGATCAATTTACCCTGAAAGCGCGCTCCGTCCAATTCAATTGCGCTGGGTTGCCGCTGGCCTTGGCCACCGGCAATGGTGGTCGCCCCATAAGGACTTCCGCCAACAATTTCATCAAGCGTCATTTGGCTCTGGTAACCATAGGGCAGGCCGACAATGACCATGCCAAAGTGCATCAGATTGGTAATGACTGAAAACAGGGTAACTTCTTGGCCGCCATGCTGTGTAGCGGTGGACGTAAAGGCTCCTCCCACTTTGCCCTGCAAAGCGCCGCGCGCCCACAAACCACCGGCTTGATCGAGAAAACCAGCCATTTGTGCTGGCATGCGGCCAAATCGGGTAGGCGTTCCAACAATAATGGCATCATACTCGGCCAGTTCGTTGATCATCGCGATGGGCGCCGCTTGATCGAGTTTAAAATGTGCTGCCTTGGCAATTTCCAGCGGAGCCGTTTCCGGTACGCGCTTGATATCGACGGAAGCACCCGCCGAGCGTGCACCTTCGGCCATGGCTTGTGCCATTGTTTCAATATGACCGTAACTTGAATAATAGAGCACAAGGACCTTGGACATTCGTCCTCCTTTATCGTTTGCGCTTGTTAAATTGCCAGTCTCACCACGAAGATAGCCAAATAACTCACTTCAGTCTACGCCCGGAAGGAATCCTGAATCAAGTCATGCTTGCCATAATAACAAAAAATTTTTATTTCCGGGGTGAAAATTCTGCCGTATGGACACGCTGACCTTCCTGTGCAGAAAAATCAGGTACTATTTAGTGAAAGAAATAACGATTAATAACGGGGTAATTATTTGTGGATAACATTGGCCAATCGGAATAATGGGACCGCTGTTAACTCTCAAAGTGCATGAAATATTGCTTGCGGCGGCGCATGACGGTGCATCTGCCGTTGAATGTTCACTGGATCTGGATCGTTCGACGACGACAGTCGAGGTAGGTAATGCCGGGTGGATCTACCAGGGCCAACAATTTCCTTATCTGAAAATCTGCAAAGACAGGACCATTTACCACTGGTTTGACGAGACCTTTCGGCCGATAGAGCGCTTCACTACGTCGTTGATCAAATTGGTACCGACGAAGTGGGGACCGCCGACTTTCGAAATCGATGGCATCAAGATGTTACCTACGGCGCAAGTTTCGCCCTATGCGGATGCCAAACGTAAAGTCGGTTTGATTCAACCGCGCGGCAAAGTGATTTTGGATACCTGCGGGGGTCTTGGTTATTTTGCTGCCTGGTGTTTGCAAGGTCAAGCCAAACAGGTTCTTTCATACGAGAAGAATCCTGATGTAATTTGGCTGCGAAGTCTCAATCCCTGGTCACCTGAAATAGACATGGGATTGACCTTAACCGAAGGCAACATTACTGAGCAGATTGCTTTGCTGCCCAGCCAGACCGTGGACGCCATTCTGCACGACCCACCGCGTTTCGGAATCGCTGGTGAACTTTACTCACAAGTTTTTTATGACCATCTAGCCAGGATGCTTAAGCGTAAGGGCAAACTGTTCCATTACACTGGCAGACCAAACAAACTCACCAGCGGACGCGATGTGCCAAATGAAGTATCGAAACGTTTACGACAAGCCGGGTTTATCACGGAATTGAATGGTGACGGGGTGTTGGCCACAAAGAAATGACATTTTTTTCGACCATTCAAACAAGCAATTGATTTTCGGTTATGGTGGTTAGTAACTTTCCATAAATTTTGCAAATCGAAACATAAGTTGCCGTATTTTTTTCATCAAACGCCCGATTGTTTTCATAATTTATTGAATATAAAGCAGAGTTTAGTTAACAAGCCGCTGGCATGACTAATGCTGTATTACCGCTAAATTGATAACTCAACAAACATTCAATGAAAAGTACCCAACTATTGATTCTCGGCATAGGCAATATCCTGTGGGCTGATGAGGGCTTCGGTGTGCGTTGTGTGGAGGCGATGAATGTCGCTTACCAGTTCGGTCACGATGTAGTTCTGATGGATGGCGGAACACAGGGTTTGTATTTACTACCTCCTGATTATGTCTCTATCTCAGTGCGCATCATCAGTTTCTTTCCAGAACAAGGAGTTGCATACATGAGCGCCACGGCAAGTCTTGGCACCATCGCTGCCAGGTCGAATCTTCGATTGAATCGATAC
>NZ_JPOQ01000060.1 GCF_000735045.1 Ferrovum myxofaciens | reverse complement strand
GTCTGCGAAGACATGGAAGCGTCCCTAGTGGAAATGGATGGGGAGGACAATCATGTGCATCTGTTGGTGGAGTATCCGCCCAAGCTGGCGGTGTCCGTACTGGTGAACAGCCTGAAAGGAGTATCCGGCCGGTTGTTACGCAAAGAGCGGCCCGACTTGAAAAAGCGGTATTGGAAAAATGTGTTGTGGTCGCCATCGTACTTTGCCTCTTCGTGTGGAGGTGCGCCGATTGGCATCATCAAACAATATATCG
>NZ_JPOQ01000059.1 GCF_000735045.1 Ferrovum myxofaciens | reverse complement strand
GGCGGGGTTGGGCTTTGAGACGGATGAAGAAATCACCTTCGTTGGCCTCGGTGACCCCGCCACTCAATTGCGTGCCGGTGCGCCGGGAATAGGTCTCCACGTTGGGGTCCGCCTTGATGATGGCTTCCACCTGGCGTAACAGGCGGTCGGTTTCAGTCAGCGAAGTTCCCGGTGGAGAACGATAATCGAGAACGAAGCCCCCTTCATCCATAGTGGGCATGAACCCCGAACCCAGCTGCTCCCAGGCCAGGCCCCCGGCTCCCAACAGCGGCAGAATGAACAGCAGAACCCTTGAGGGGTGCCGAAACAACCCGCGCATCAGGGCATCATAATGATCATGCACCCAGCGGGTCAGACGCCCCCCTTCTTCCTGAAACGCATCCCGGTGACCAAGAAAAATATCCGCCAGCAGAGGAACAGCCAGCCAGGTTACCAAAAAGGACAGGAACAAACAGATCACCATGGTCAGGGACAACGCCTTGAAAAAGGCGCCTGTCACCCCGTCGAGAAATGCCAGAGGAATGAAGATGATCATGGTAGCTGCAGAGGAACCCACCAGAGGGGCCGCAAACTCCCGCGCCGCGCTCATCACCCGCTCATGGGTCAATTCGTGGCTGGAGCGCAGACGACGGACGATATGTTCCAGCATGACGATGGCATCATCGATGATAAGTCCCACTGCGGCAGCTATTCCGCCCAGAGTCATGATATTGAAACTCATGTCCAGCACTCTGAGCAGGATCATGGAAGTCGCCAAGACAGCGGGAACCACCAGCAAGGCAATGATCGTCACCTTGAGATTGCGCAGAAACAGAAGGAGGATACCCGCTGCCAGAGCCACGCCGATGAAAATCGCGTCGCGCACACTGGCAGCAGCCTGCAACACCAGTTGACTCTGGTCGTACCAGCGCGCCAGTTTAACTCCGGGCGGCAGATGAAACGCCCGAATACGCTGCTCGATGGCGCGGGAAATCTGTACACTGTTGCCCGAAGGCTGCTGATAGACATTCAGTAAAACAGCCTCGCGCCCATCAGCGTTGACCCGAATCCACTGAGGGGTGGTCCCGATGGAGACCACGCCCACATCCCCGACCCGCACCACTCCACCGGAACTGCTCAACAGTACGGTCTGACGGAGGTCCGTCAAGGTCTGCAGGCGCGTATCGGAAATCCCCAGATATAACTTGTAATGGTCCTCCAGGCGACCGATGGCCGAAATCACGTTGGCTGCTCCCAGGATCCGCGCCACATCCGCCACGGTCAGGCCACAGGCCTGCAACCGACCCGGATCAAGGGTGACCCGGTACTCCTCCTGGGCTCCCCCGACGGTCTGAACCCGTGCCACTCCTTCCACCCCCGACAAAAGTGGACGCAACTGATATTGCGCCAAATCATGCAGCGCCGTAAGGGGCACCCGATCCGATGTCAGACTGTAGGCCATGAAGGGGAAGACCGTCGGATCCATGTGACGGGTCAGCATGGTGGTCCCGGCAGGCAGGGTGGACAGAATCTGCGCAATGGCCGCATCGATCTGCATGGTCGCCACGGTCATGTCGCGCCCCCAGGGAAAGTTCACCGAAACTTCCGCCGTGCCCCGACTGGTGGTAGAACGAACCGACAGTACCCCAGGCACCCGGCGTACCATCTCCTCCACCGGAATGGTCACCTGCATGGCCATCTGTTCGGCCGGTCGATCCCCTGCATCGAGGGTCACTTCCACCCGAGGAAAATCCACCTGGGGAAAGAGGGTGACCGGCAATCGAAAGGCCGTCACACTCCCGGCAATCACCAGTGCCAGCAAAAAAAACAGCAGGGACCGCCGGTGGGCGCGTACCCATTGACCCCAGTTCATCGTCCAGTCCCACGCACGGCCATGCCGTCGGCCAATTCATAATTGCCCTCCACCACCACCGGCAAGGTTGGGTTCAGGGCCCCTTCCACCCCGGTCATGGTACCGTTTTCAAAGGCAGTCACGGCTACCCGATGGGCATGACCCTCCTGTACCTGAAAAAGGTACGCCTCCCCTGCCTCATCGCGCAGCACCGCAGAGCGCGGTACGGTCCACAGGGTTTGGGTCCGCACCTCCAGTGTCGCGCGCACCTTCATACCCAGAACCGGATCAACCCCAGGATCCAGTCGAACCCACAGGTCCACCCCCTGGGTCTGGGCATTGATCATGCCCTGGAGGGCCACCACGGTTCCGTGCCAGGATTGTGGTGGCCCGAAGAGCGGCGTCAGGGTGACCGGCATGCCCTCGCGCACTTGTCCGGCTTCCTCCACGGGAAGCGTCAGTTGAACTTGAGGCTGCGCTCGTCGCGCTAATTGCAAAATGGTGGTCCCCGCTGGAATGCGTTCGCCCTGTGCCACGCTTTGAGTCAGAATCACCCCCTCAAAAGGGGCGCCAACGGTCACCCGTTCACTGCCTGCCCCCAACCGATCCTGGGCCTGCAAGGCACTTTCGGCATCGCGTAGTGCCTTGCGGGCGGCCTCCAGTTGGCTGACCGTAACCAGTTGTTGCTCGTACTGCCGTTGAAGACGGGCATATTCGTTGTGCGCAAAGTCCCACGTGGTCTGCGCCTGGGTATGACCCACTACGCTGGTCGGGTCCGTTACGAACTCGAAAAGAGGTTCCCCCTGGGCCACCCTCTGTCCGGGCGTCACCCGTACCTGATCCACCATCCCGGCACGGGGCAAGGCAATGCTTTGAGTATTGCGCGGTGTCGAAGTTACCGTACCATAGCCCGTTACCGTAAAACTCATGACTTGACGCTGCAAAGGCTGGGTACGAATTTGTACCACGCCTTCTTCTTCCCCTTGGGCAGTGACGACGCTCAGAACCATCGCCAGCATCCACAGTCTGGTTACGAACCGATTCATTTCAACTCCTTGTAGGGAAACTCGCCTCCCACCAGCGTCTCGAGTGCCACGCGCTCTTCCTGCATGGCCTGTTCGAGCGTAATTTTTTCTGTCAATTTAACCAGGCGCGTTTCCTGCACCAGTGCGTTGGCCGACAAATCCACCGTCCCCGCTTGCAAGGCCAGCGCGGACTGTCGGGCAACCTGGGTTTGCAAGGCCAGGTTCTCGTCGAGGGCACGGAGCGTGTGTTCCAGTTGGGCCAAATCTGACAACAACTGAGCAATTTCCTGTTGTGCCGTATTGATGCGCAGTTGATATTCATCGTGCAGTCGCTGGCGGGTGGCCTTCTCAATGGCGATCACTCCGCGGTTGCGATTGAAGATAGGAAGATTGGTGCTCACGGCGTAACCATGATAATTGGTGCCATTATTGTCACGGGCCTTGAGCAAGCCGAAATTGATGGCCGGAAACTGACCCAGAATGGCTTGCCACAAACGCTGATCCTGGGCATCATAGCCCGCCGCCAGGGCACGTAAATCAGGGCGACGTTGAGGGAGAGTCGGCAGTTGGGCGCGCACCGCCGCCGCATCGAGAATCGGTACCCTGGCCTCGCCCACCAGATTCAGCACCGTTTCTGGGGCCAGACCGAGCAAGGCATTCAGAGCCATCCGATTCTGGGACAGCACCAATTCCGTATCGCTGATCTGACGTTCGATCCCCTGCAGCACCGTAGCATCCACGCTCAGCACCGTCACAGTCAGGTTCCCCTGAGCCAGAGCGCCTTCTTCACGGCGCTGAAGTTGTACCGCAATCTGTCGGCTTTCCTGCAGAGTGTCCCGCAAACCTTCTTCGGCACGAATGCGCACGAATAATAACCGGGCCTGACCCACCACCTGCCACTCCTGCCAGAGCAAGGCCAGATCCGCCTTGCGCGCTTCTGCATCAGCAGTGGCCTGGCGCGCATGATGCAACACCAGGGCACTCAAGTCATAATTGAGTCCCACATCGAAAGCAATGACATTTTCTCCCGGCGTACTGGTCTCGGGAATCTGCGGCGAGTAATAGAATTGGGGATCGGGCAACAATCCGGCATCGAAGGCTTGAGCCCGCGCAATACCCAAATCGTCACGCACCAATTTGAGATCGGGGTTATTGACCACCGCCAGGGTAGCCACTTCCGTCATGTCCAAACCATCGCGAGGATCGAAGGGATGGGCAGCCAGTTCGGGGAAGGGCAAACTTTTGGGATCCACCTGGAGACGGGGCAACCCTTTGGGCCAGGTTGGCGTGCTCACCAAAGGTTCGGGCTGATAAAAGGTGCACCCTGCCAACAGGGTCAACCCCAGAAACCACCCACTTTTGCTCCCTCTCCCCACGCCTTTCTCCCGTCAAAGACCCGGTGATAGCCAGGCTACTGACCCTCAGGATAGCGTAGAAGAATTAGGCTTGGATTAGCCCCCGTGCCAGATCGCGTTGCAAGTCGGTCACCGCTTCCAATCCCACGGACAGGCGCAACATGCCGGGCGTAATGCCCGCTGCCTGACGCACTTCCTCGCTCAATCGACCATGAGTTGTGGTACTCGGATGGGTCAGTGTACTTTTGGTGTCTCCCAGATTGCCCGTGACAGAAATCAGACGCAGGGCATCGATGATGTGCCAGGCCGCCCCTTGCCCACCTGCCACTTCAAAGGTCACCACGGCCCCCCCTTTGCCGCCCTGCTGACGCAGGGCCAAATCATGCTGGGGATGAGAGGGCAACCCAGGATACAGCACACGCGTCACAGCCGGCAAGGTCTCCAGCCATTCGGCCAACACCTGAGCACGGGCGCATTGGGCTTCCATGCGCAAGGCCAGGGTTTCCATTCCCTTGAGGCAGACCCAAGCGTTGAAGGGACTCAGGCTCGGACCCGCCGTGCGCACGAATTGATAAATCGGACTGTCCATGACCAATGCCTGGGAACCCAGGATCGCCCCGCCCAATACTCGTCCCTGTCCATCCAGGTATTTGGTGGCTGAATGAACCACCAGATCCGCGCCCAGTTCCAGGGGGCGTTGCAGGATGGGCGTACAAAAACAGTTGTCCACCACCAAGTGGATTCCATGGTCGTGGGCCACCGTGGCCAAACCAGCCAGGTCCACCAGTTCCATGGTGGGATTGGCGGGGGTCTCCACGAAAAACAAACGGGTTTCGGGACGTACGGCCCGGTCCCAGGCGTGCAGATCGCTCAGAGGTACAAAGGTGCTGGTAACCCCGAAACGCGCCAAAATGCCGGTCAGCATTTGCACTGTGGACCCAAACAAACTGCGCGCGGCCACCACGTGGTCCCCGGCTTTGAGCAATCCCATGAATACCGTAAGGATGGCCGACATGCCACTGGACGTTGCCAGACAGGCTTCGGCCCCTTCAAGCGCAGCCAACCGCTCCTGAAAGGCGGTCACCGTGGGGTTGGTAAAACGGGAGTAGATCATGCCCGGTTCACGATTGGTAAAACGATCTGCCGCCTGCTGCGCATCATCAAAGACGTAACTGGAGGTCAGATAAAGTGCTTCGGAATGTTCGTTGAAGGCACTGCGGTGAATCCCCGAACGGACGGCACGGGTTTCCAGGGCCCACTCATCATCTGCCTGGGGAGAAGCATTTTCTGTCGTCATTGCCCGCCCTTCCCTACGCCGCAGCCGTTGTGCGCAGGTTGAAATCCAGATCCAGTTGCTGGGTTTGATCCTCTTTCTCATCCTCGCGTCGATTTTCCAGCACTTGCAAGTAGGCCTCGTCCACATCTCCCGTAACATACCAACCATTGAAACAGGAAGTATCGAATTCACGAATTCCATGGCTGGCCCCATCCATGGCCAGCACCAGATCTCCCAGATCCTGATAGAACACCCGATCTGCCCCGATTTCCCGCGCAATGGCCTCATCATCCCGCCCCGTGGCCAGTAATTCGCGCCGCGTCGGCATGTCGATGCCGTACACGTTGGGAAAACGCACGGGAGGTGCTGCCGAGGCAAAGATCACCTGTTTTGCGCCACAGTCTCGCGCCATCTGAACGATTTCCCGGCTGGTGGTGCCCCGTACGATGGAATCATCCACCAGCAGAACCGATTTGCCGCGAAATTCCTGGGCTATGGCATTCAATTTCTGACGAACGGAACGTTTTCGCTCCGCCTGACCGGGCATAATAAAGGTGCGTCCTATGTAGCGGTTCTTGATAAACCCCTCGCGATAGGGCACACCCAATGTGGTGGCCAGTTGCAGGGCACTGGGTCGACTCGTGTCGGGAATGGGAATGACCACATCCACCACCAGGTTCGGTGCCAATTGACGAATCCGTTGCCCCAGCAGTTCTCCCATTCGCAGACGGGTTTCATACACGGAAATCCCATCCATGACCGAATCAGGCCGGGCCAGATAGACGAATTCGAAGATACAGGGCACCTTGTGTGCCTGCGGGGCACAGAGGAGCGTATGCAAGCGCCCGTTCTGATCGACGAAAAGAGCTTCGCCAGGTTCGACATCGCGCATCAAGGTGAAGCCCAACGCATCCAGCGCCACGCTTTCCGAGGCCACCATGTACTCCATACCCTGGGAGGTTTCATGAGATCCAATCACCAACGGACGAATGCCGAAAGGATCTCGAAAAGCCAGCAAACCATGACCCGCAATCAGGGCCACTACGGCGTAAGCGCCACGGCAGCGTTGATACACCCGGGTCACCGCCGAAAATATTTCCGGGGTGCTCAGACGATGCCCCTGAGCCACTTCATCCAGTTCATGGGCCAGCACATTAAGCAGAACTTCCGAGTCTGAACTGGTATTCACATGGCGTCGATCCTCTTCAAACAATTCGGCGCGCAGAACAGCGGTATTGGTCAGATTGCCGTTATGCCCCAGAACGATGCCAAAGGGAGAATTGACGTAGAAGGGTTGAGCTTCTGCGGAGGAAACAGCAGACCCTGCCGTCGGATAACGACAATGGGCGATACCCATATTGCCCAGCAAAGAGCGCATGTCGCGGGTACGAAAGACATCCCGTACCAGACCCAGCCCTTTATGCATGTGAAAGGTGTTGCCCTGCGCCGTCGTAATGCCCGCGGCATCCTGACCGCGATGCTGCAGGAGCTGGAGAGCGTCGTACAATAACTGGTTGACGGGTGAGTTCGCCACGATACCGACGATTCCGCACATGAGCCCTGTCCTCGCAGAGTATGACAAGACGTCATTTTAGCGGATTTATGCGGGCTCGGCTGGGAAAACACACTGCACGGATTTTGCCCCGAAGTCCCCAGCCACCGGAACGGGGGGGAATGCTAAAATGAACGGCCCGCCTTTTTTCCGAGAGTCTGCTCCTTGATCAACGACATCCTGCACAGTCCCCTCTGGACCTACTTCGCCACCTATACCTGGTTAGACCTGTTGCTGACAGGAATACTGCTGGCTTCCATCCTGTTCGGCTGGACTCGCGGCATGGTGCGGGAATTTTTCAGTCTGGTCAGTTGGCTGCTGGCCTTCTGGGTGGCCCACACCTGGAGCGAAAAGTTAGCCCATGCCTTGCACCCCTGGATCTCCCAGGAGGTCCTGCGCTGGGTTCTGGCTTTCCTGTTGATTTTTGCAGGAGTTCTGATTCTTGTCCGGTTGATCAGTACCCTGCTCCAACGCATCGTCAAAAAAATCGGGCTGGGTTCTCTGGACGGCCTGCTGGGCGCACTGTTCGGTCTGCTGCGCGGAGGATTGCTCCTCCTGGCCCTGCTCCTGCTGGCCGGGTTGACCCCCTTGCCCCGTCAGGCCGACTGGAAAGAATCGCGCCTCCTGCCCTATGCCATGCCGGGCGTCCACCGGATTCTGAGTTGGTTGCCCCCTGCCCTGTCTCAACTCTTTCACTATTGAGGCGAGGATACCCGCATACCCTGCACTCCCAACTGATTCAGCCGTTGCAGGGCAGAACTCAGGGCAGATTCGCTGGGGAAGGGGCCAATGCGTACCCGCCAACGGGGGGTCCCCGCAGACTCCAGGGAGTCGATGTGGGATGGAAATCCCAATTTGAGCAATTTTTTTTCCAGTTGAGTCACCCGTTCCTGATGGGCAAATACCCCCACCTGAATCCAAATTTCTGTTCCTGCTGCTGCAACTTCTGATTTGTTGGCTTCTCCCCTCGCTATGGCGGGAAGGGCGTCCACCGTTTTGGCCTTGACGGTCTCCGGTTTTCTCACTGGCGTTTGGGTGATGGGTTTCTGTACGGGAACCGCTGCCGAAGGAGTAGTCTCTTTTTCGACAGACAAATCCACCAGTTCTTCCGTGGTCACCACGGGGTTCGTTGCAACGGAGGATCTCACCCCGACACTTCCTGAGGCGGTTCCTGTCGGCGGTGCAGAACCGTAAAGTTGCGGCACCACGGGGACAGCGGGCGCAATGGAAGGGGTTGGGCTAACGTTTCCCTCTTTGGGCGCACGCGCCTGATCGAGCAGCAGGGGAACGCCCACAGCCGTCAACGATGCCAGCACCCCCACCCCAATCAGGCGCTGGCGATGACGCTGACGCATCAACTGAAGGTCGGGATTGTTTTCCATGCAGTCAAAGGGCAGATACTTCCTCGGGATCGATGGTCAGAATACTCAACAGATTGGCAATGCGAGTGCGCTGCTGACGTCGATCCATAATCATGTCGATGGCGCCCTTGGCCAGCAAAAACTCGGAACGCTGAAACCCATCGGGCAATACCTCGCGTACGGTCTGCTCGATCACCCGCGGTCCGGCAAAACCGATCAGGGCATTGGGTTCGGCAATCACCACATCCCCGATCATGGCAAAACTGGCCGATACTCCGCCCATGGTGGGGTCTGTCAACACCGAAATGTAGGGCAGACGTGCTTCGGCCAAACGAGTCAACGCGGCACAGGTCTTGGCCATCTGCATCAGGGAAAGCAGTCCTTCCTGCATGCGCGCTCCCCCACTGGCCAGAAAACACACGAAGGGGCATTGGGAATCGAGGGACGCCTGGACCGCGCGCACAAAGCGCTCCCCCACCACGGACCCCATGGACCCCCCCATGAACTCGAACTCGAAGGCCGCCACCACGATGGGCATTCCCTCAAGAAACCCCTGCATCACCACCAAAGCATCTGTTTCAGCCGTATTGGTTTGAGCCTCGCTCAGTCGTTCGGTATAGCGCCGACTGTCCTTGAATTTAAGGGGATCGATGGGCACGATTTCCGCGCCCAGTTCCACTCGTCCTTCCGGGTCCAGAAAACCATCCAGACGAATGCGTGCCGTAATACGCAGATGGTGCGCACACTTAGGGCAGACATGCAGGTTGGCCTCGAGATCCGTACGATAGAGTACCGCCTCACAGGAAGGGCACTTGACCCATAATCCTTCAGGCACCGATCCCTTGACATTTTTCTTGTCCCGCTTGATGCGCGGGGGCAATAGTTTCTTGAACCAACTCATTGGGCACCGTCCATGGCAAGACGAAATTGGCGCATCAGCGCCTCTGCTCGGCGGGGCACCTCGGTCGGTGTACTGGCCTCGATTTCTTCAACCAGACGGGACCCAACCACCACCGCATCTGCAACTTCCGACAAACGTCGGGCCGTAGCCCCATCGCGAATACCAAAACCCACCCCCACCGGAACCTTGGCATAGGAACGAATGCGAGCAACCTGAGTGGCCACCGCTTCCACCTCCAGATGTCCCGCACCGGTCACGCCCCGCAAGGAGACATAGTACAGATATCCCGTGGCAAGTTGTGCGATTTCACGCATGCGCTGCTCCGTCGTGGTGGGTGACAACAAAAAGATGGTATCGATCCCAACCAAGGTCAGCGCAGCTTTCAGGTGGCGTGCCTCGAGGGGGGGATAGTCCACCACCAGCACACCATCCACGCCGGCGGCCCGAGTCTGTAAGGCAAAGGCATCCAACCCCAGGCGTTCGATGGGATTGGCATACCCCATCAATACCACCGGGGTCATACCGTCTGTTTGACGAAACTCGGTCACCACGGCCAGCACATCGGTCAGGGTCACTCCGTTCTGCAAGGCACGCTCGCTGGCGCGCTGGATGGTGGGACCATCGGCCATGGGGTCGGAAAAAGGAATCCCCAGTTCCAGGATGTCGGCGCCCCCGGACACCAAGGCCTGCATGGTGGGAACAGCCGACTCCAGTAAGGGGTCTCCCACGGTGAAAAACGGGATCAAAGCCTTCCGGTTCAAACCGGACAAGTGTGCAAAAGTGGATGCAATTCGCGACAAAATCAACCTCTCCTAAAGATGCAAACCACTGCGTTCGGCCACCGTCGCCATATCTTTGTCTCCACGCCCGGACAGGTTGACCAGAATGATCTGATCCCTCCCCAGCGCAGGGGCCATTTTCATAGCTTGAGCAACGGCATGACTGGATTCCAGAGCCGGCAAAATTCCTTCCAGGCGACACAGGGTATGGAAGGCTTGAAGTGCTTCCTCATCGGTGATGGCCACATAGGACGCCCGGCCGTTGTCCTTGAGCCAGGCGTGTTCCGGCCCCACGCCTGGATAATCGAGCCCCGCCGAAATGGAATGGGTTTCGATGATCTGACCGTGCGCGTCCTGCAGCAAATAAGTACGGTTGCCATGCAAGACTCCAGGCACCCCGGCGGACAGGGAAGCGGCATGACGTCCGCTGGACAAGCCGTCACCCCCGGCTTCCACCCCGATCAAACGAACCGACTCCTGCAGGATATACGGGTAAAAAATCCCCATGGCATTGGACCCCCCGCCCACACAGGCCAAAATTACATCGGGCTGACGCCCCACCAACTCGGGCATCTGAGTCAAACACTCGCGCCCCACCACGGCATTGAAATCGCGCACCATGGTGGGGTAAGGATGGGGACCTGCCACCGTACCGATGATATAGAAAGTATCATCAATATGGGTGACCCAGTCACGCATGGCTTCGTTCAAGGCATCCTTGAGGGTTTTGGAACCACTTTCCACAGGCACCACCTGGGCGCCCAATAACTTCATGCGGTAGACATTCTGGGCTTGGCGCCGCACGTCCTCTGCCCCCATGTAGACCACGCATTCCATGCCATAACGCGCCGCCACGGTGGCCGTCGCCACCCCATGCTGACCAGCACCGGTTTCGGCAATAACTCGCGGTTTACCCATGCGCCGGGCCAGCATGGCCTGACCAATGGTATTGTTGACCTTATGGGCACCGGTATGGTTGAGATCCTCGCGTTTCAGATAGATCTGCGCCCCCCCCAAATGTTCGGATAACCTTTTGGCATGATAAATCGGGCTGGGGCGCCCCACATAGTGATGCAACTCATGGGCCAACTCGGCCAGAAATTCCGGGTCCTGGCGGTAACGCTCGTATTGCGTCTTGAGTTCCTCGATGGCGGCCATCAAAGTTTCGGATACGAAGGTCCCCCCATAGGGACCAAAATACCCTTCCTGGTCCGGCAAATCATACACGTTCATCACTTCTCCCTGTCAAAACCATCGGCCTTCGCCACCGCTTCCAAAAAATTCTGCACGCGCAGGCGATCCTTGCGTCCTGGTGCCCTCTCCACGCCACTGCTCACATCCACGGCCCAGGGATGTACGGTCCTGACTGCTTCCCCTACGTTATGGTCAGTCAAACCACCGGACAGCACCAGAGGGCAGGGTAACTGACGGGGCAACACTGACCAGTCGAAGGTCTGCCCAGTACCGCCAGGGATCCCCGGAACGAAAGCATCCACCAGAATCCCCTGGGCCTTTTCATGGCATGCCGCGAATTGTACCAAATCAAAGCCCTCGTGAACGCGCGCTGCCTTGATATAAGGCACCCCATAGCCCCCACAGTCCTGGGCCGACTCTTCGCCATGGAACTGGAGGCAGTCCAAAGAAACCGCCGCCAGGGTCTGTTCAATGGTATCTCGGGAGGCATCCACGAACAGTCCCACCACGCTGACAAAGGGGGGCAAAGCCGCCCGGATGGCCTGCGCCCGATCCAAACCGAGGGCGCGAACACTGGGAGGGTAAAATACCAATCCCACCGCATCTACCCCGGCCGCCGCCACTTCCAGCGCGTCCTCCACCGTGGTCAAGCCACACACCTTGACGCGGGTTCTCATTCCTGGCGCCCCCTCGGCAAATTCCATGCTTCATCATACTCCACTGCGCTCAGACAAAGGCCCTCCGGCGCAAAGGTCGGCGCAGCCCGGCTACGATCACCCTGCCGTAATAATTCTGCCATCCATTCCGGGGACGCCGCACCACTGCCCACCTGGATCAGGGCACCCACCAGATTGCGCACCATGTGCTGGAGAAAAGCATCCGCCTGAAAAGTAAAATGAAATTCTTCTCCCACCCTCTCCACTTCAGCCCGCAACAGCGTCTTGATCGGCGTTTTGGCTTGACACTCCGCCGCGCGAAATGCGCTGAAATCATGGGTTCCGAGTATCCATCCACACCCCGCGCGCAATTTGTCCAGGGTCAGGGGACGATGCGTCCACCCCAACACGCCGCTGGCATAAGCCGGACGTACCGGATGACTGAGCAGGCGATAACGATAGGTGCGTGAACGGGCCGAAAAACGCGCATGGAAAGGTTCAACCACCGGCCAGGCCCATAGAACCGCAACCGTAGACGGCAAATGGGCATTGGTGCCCCGCACCCAGGCCTGAAGGGAACGCCCCACGGACGTATCAAAGTGAACCACCTGACCGGTGGCATGCACCCCCCGGTCGGTACGCCCCGCCGCAATCACGCCAATAGGTTCTCCCGCTACCGCCGCCAGTGCACCTTCCAGCACGCCTTGCACCGTCAGGTCCCGGAGCTGACGCTGCCAGCCATGAAAACCACTGCCCTGATACTCCACCCCCAAGGCAATTCGCCCCATCACTCAACGATCCAGCAAAAGACGCAACATGCGGCGCAGCGGTTCGGCAGCCCCCCACAACAATTGATCGCCCACCGTGAAGGCCCCCAGATACTCGGGCCCCATGGCCAGGGTATGCAAGCGTCCCACAGGAACCTGCAAGGTGCCACTCACCGCCGCAGGGGTTAAAAATCGTTCGCTGGCTTCACGTTCGTTGGGAATGACCCGTACCCATGCATTGGCCTCGGCAATCCGCGCCTCCACCTCGGGCAATGGCACAGAACGACGCAACTTGATGGTCAGTCCCTGGGAATGGCAACGCATTGCCCCCACCCGCACACACAAACCATCCACGGGAATACTGCCCGGACTCCGGAAAGGGGGCAGACCCAGGATCTTGTTACACTCTGCCCCACCCTTCCATTCCTCTTTGCTTTGGCCATGTTCCACGGGCACATCGATCCAGGGAATCACACTTCCGGCCAGGGGAACCCCACGAAAATTCCCGGTGGGCAACGTAGCGGACCGCAGAGTTTCAGCAACCTGGCGGTCGATATCGAGAATGGCCCCTGCCGGATCATCCAAGGCCGTGGCCACCGCGCCGTACAGCGCGCCCATCTGCTGAAGCAATTCGCGCATGTTCTGGGCTCCGGCCCCGGATGCCGCCTGATAGGTCATGGCCGAGACCCACTCCACCCATCCTGCCTGAAAAAGCCCACCCAGAGCCATCAGCATGAGACTAACGGTACAGTTGCCCCCCACGAAATCTCGCACCCCTGCCGCCAATCCCTGTTCGATGACCGGGCGGTTCACCGGATCGAGAATGATCAAGGCATGCTCCTTCATGCGCAGCGTGGACGCCGCATCGATCCAGTACCCAGTCCAACCACGGGCGCGCAAGGCCCCATGCACCTGCTGGGTATATTCCCCACCCTGACAGGTGACGATGATATCAAGAGCCGCCAGGGCATCGATATCATGGGCATCCTGCAGCGGCGCTGCCGTCCCTCCGAAATTCGGGCCCACCTCCCCCGCTTGCGAGGTGCTGAAGAAATGTGGTGTAAAGTGCGCGAAATCTCCCTCTTCGCTCATGCGCTGCATCAGCACCGACCCCACCATCCCCCGCCATCCCACCAGCCCAACGGTTTTCATGAATAGTCTCCTCAGTGGGCACGCAGGGCCGTCGCCACTGCATCGCCCATTTGACCTGTAGACACGATTCCTTCGCCGGCCTGGGCAATATCAGCCGTCCGGATACCTTGGGCCAGTACGGAACGCACAGCCTCTTCGATCCGTTCTGCCAGATCTGATCGATGCAGGGAGTAACGGAACATCATGGCAACCGACAGAATCTGGGCCAGAGGATTGGCCTTGCCTTGCCCGGCAATATCCGGGGCACTACCGTGAATGGGTTCATACAAGCCCTGGCCACGGGCATTCAGTGAGGCCGAGGGCAACATGCCGATGGACCCCGTCAGCATGGATGCCTCGTCGGAGAGAATATCCCCGAAAAGGTTGCCGGTGACGATGACATCAAACTGACGGGGATGACGCACCAGTTGCATGGCCGCATTGTCCACCAGCATGTGACTCAAAGTCACCTCGGGATACTCGGGAGCGATTTCCGTCACCACGTCACGCCACAGTTGCGTGCATTCCAGTACGTTCATCTTGTCCACGGAACAAAGCCGCCGCTGGCGCCGCATGGCCGCCTGAAAACCCCAGTGAGCCACACGCCGGATTTCCGATTCGGAATAGACCATGGTATTGAATCCTTCCCGTTCACCCGCCCCATTGGTACGGATCCCGCGCGGCTCACCAAAATAGATATCACCCGTCAGTTCCCGCACGATCAGGATATCCAGGCCGGAAACCACCTCGGGACGCAAAGTGGAAGCCGCCACCAGTTCGGGAAAGACCTGGGCGGGGCGCAGGTTGGCAAATAGGTCCATGGCCTTGCGCAAACGCAGCAACCCCCGTTCAGGACGCTGTTCCCGTGGCAGGGTATCGTACCGTGGACCACCAATGGCGCCAAACAGGACGGCATCGGCCTGTTCACAGAGAGTCAAGGTGGAGGGTGGCAGGGGATCGCCGGTCTGGTCCACCGCCGCCCCCCCCACCGGGGCCACGTCCAGTTCTAGGGAAATTCCCTCGGCGCGCAGAACTTCCAGTATCTTGATGGCCTCGGCCACGATCTCGGGTCCAATGCCATCTCCAGGCAATACGGCGATTTTCATGATTCCTCCTGAACGGACCCTGTTAAGGCCCCACTCCACTGTCAAAACCGGATATTATCGCATAGCCCGCCCGTTCAGGGCTCAAAACTCAGGGATAGTCCTGGCGCGTGGGACGAATCAGGATATCGCTGACATGAACATGGGGCGGACGACTGAGGATATAGTGAATGGCCTCCGCAATATCTTCTCCCACCAGAAGAGGGCCGAAGTTACCCTTGAAGTTATCGACCATTCCTTCCGAATACCCCGCTCCCTCCTGAAAACCACTCAGTACCAGGCCGGGTTCCACCAAACTGACGCGGATGCCCTGTGGCCCTACTTCTCGACGCAATCCCTCCACCAAAGCGTGCACGGCAAACTTGGTGGATCCATACACGGCGCTGAAGGGGGAAACATGGCGCCCCACCACGGAACCGATCACCACGATGTCGCCGCCCCGACGGGGATAGTCCACCTGCGGACGCAGATGATGGGCCGATTTTTGCATGAGAGACAGGGTGGCCGTCACATTCAATTTCAGAATTTCTTCGAAACGGGATAGATCAACCTCGGTCACAGACCCTCCCAACCCGCGCCCGGCGTTGACCACCACAGCACTGGCAAGTTGCCCGAAGTAGGCCTGGGCAGCACTGAACAACTGCACCTGCACAGCCTCCTCTGTAATATCTCCGGCCACTCCATGAAAACGCGGCCCCCACTGACGTTCCAGTTCCTGCAATTTGGCCGCATTGCGCCCATTCCCCAGCACCCCATAGCCTTGGGCAATGAGGGTACGGGCCGTCGCCTCACCGATGCCAGAAGTGGCACCGGTCACAATCACAATTCGGGAAGGAGAATTCATCAGATATACCTCATCAGGGTGCAAAAAATTGGTAAGTGGCCGTATAGGTCACCTTGCTGATCTTACCCTCTTTCCCTACCGTACATCCCTTCACCGGTCCCAGGCCACCGCGCGTATGAATTTGCCGGATGCTCGTCACCTGCGCCAGTGGGCCTTTGCCCACCGCATCGCCTCCCTTCCACAATACCCAGGGAATGTCTTCGGTTTCCTTGGGCGCAGGCGCACTGGCCATGACCACCACCCCGGCAATGGCACTCCCCTCCTTCGTACTCCAGCGCGGTCCCTTCACCAGACTGGCCAGTGCATTCCCTGTCCCGTCATAGAGATCGGCCACCGGCCCCTGTGCTGTCCAGGCATAGGCATTGTCACCACTTTTTTCACAGACGTACGTCTGCACACCTTCCCCCATGGCCTGCAGAATCATTTTCTGATCTGGCGGGGGTGTCAGGGATGCCGGCATCTTGGCGTCCTGTTTCGTGGCACAGGAAGTCAGGGTCAAGAAAACCAGCCCAAGCAGGGAGAAAGATTTTGGAAACCGTACACACCGCATGACATTTACTCCCACAGAACTCAAAGAAGGGCAGTATAAAATGCCAACACCCTTTCTGTCACGACTGGACTCCAAGATCCCAGGATTTTTGCCCAGGGGTTTGCGTCAGACGGATAACTGATAGAATCCACCCTCGTCCAAACGGGTTTGATAGGATCGAGAATGATAGTTCTGGGGATTGAAACCTCCTGTGATGAAACCGGAGTGGCTCTGTATGACGGCGCAAGAGGACTAAGGGCGGAATCATTGCACTCCCAGATCGCCCTCCATGCGGCCTATGGTGGGGTGGTTCCGGAACTGGCCTCGCGGGATCATATTCGTCTTCTGGTCCCACTCATCGAACGCACTCTGAATGAAGCCCAGGCTGACTTGGCGGATCTGGATGCCATTGCCTATACGGCGGGCCCCGGGTTGGCCGGTGCGCTATTGGTGGGTGCCTCGGTAGCCAGCGCACTGGCGCGCAGTCAACATCTGCCCGCCTATCCGGTGCATCATCTCGAAGGCCATCTCCTTTCCCCTTTTCTGGCCTCCGATCCTCCTTCCTTTCCCTTCGTTGCACTTCTGGTTTCCGGAGGACACAGTCAATTCATGGCCGTGGAAGGTTTGGGACGTTACCGCCTGCTGGGAGAAACAGTGGACGACGCCGTGGGAGAGGCCTTCGACAAAACGGCTCAACTGCTGGGATTACCCTATCCTGGGGGACCCGCACTGTCCCAGTTGGCCCGTCAGGGAGATCCGGAACGCTTTCATTTACCCCGTCCTCTCCTTCAAAGTGGCGACTTGCAACTCAGTTTCAGTGGTTTGAAAACTGCCGTTGCCCAACGAGTACGCCGTCAATCCCCTGCGGATTACCCGGATATCGCCGCCGCTTTCGAAGCAGCGGTGGTGGATGTACTGACCCATAAAACCCGTCTGGCCCTGCGCATGACCGGCTATACCCAATTGGTGGTGGCGGGGGGGGTAGGGGCCAACCAACCCCTGCGTCAAGCCCTGCGTGCACAACTGGAACCTGCCGGCATCCGGGTTACCTTTCCCCCGGCGCATTTGTGTACGGACAATGGCGCCATGATTGCTTATGCGGGCTACTGTCACTTGCAGAATCCCGCGCTCTGGACCCGCTATCGAGATTCGCTCTCCCCCGGCTTCACCATTCACCCGCGCTGGGACCTGGCTGCCTACGCGACCCATCTCTGACAGGGTTCGGATCAGTCCCCCGCGCTCCGCAACCGCAAACCGAGCAAAGAGGATCACGCAGCAAACGCACGGTGCGAAATTCGCTACTCAATCCATCCAGAAGCAGAACGCGTCCCACCAGAGGGTTGCCCACGCCCGTCAATACCTTGATCGCCTCTCCTGCCTGCAGGGTTCCCGTCGTACCAGCCAAAGGGGCAAAAACGCCCAACAGGGCACAGCGTTCCTCTTCTTCCAGCCAACTCTCCGGCGGATAGAGACAGGCATAGCAGGGGGTATCTTTCTGTCGAAAATCAAACACGCTGATCTGGGCTGAAAACCGAATGACAGCCCCCGAAACCAAAGGGATGCCGTGCTCCTGGCATGCTCGGTTGAGGGCAAAACGGGTGGCAAAATCGTCACAACAATCGAGAACCAGATCCACCCCCCCAAGGCGCTCCCCCCATGCCTCGGGGGCCACTTTCCGGGGATCGACACGAACGTCAATCGTGGGATTGAGTTGCTGCAAGCGCTCGGCGGTGGCCTTCACCTTTAAACGGCCCACGTCCGAACTGGCAAGGGCAATCTGGCGTTGCAGGTTGGTCAGATCCACCACATCCCCATCACAAAGGGTCAGAGTACCGACTCCCGCTGCTGCCAGATAAAGGGAAGCCGGCGAACCCAACCCGCCCACACCGACGATCAGGACATGGGCACGAGTCAACCGTTCCTGCGTTTCTGCTCCCCACGGTTCCAGCAACAAGTGCCGACTGTACCGTAACAGTGCCGAATCTTCCACTTTCCCCTCCCGCACGAAGTTCAGTGCGGTTTGGCCACCTCTTGCTTGAGGTAGGCCCGAGCAGCATCCAGTTGGGGATCCGGCAACTCATCCCCCTTGGCTCCTGGTTTATGTACAGGTTTCCCTGCTTTGTCTGACGCTGGGGTCGCCACAGGTTTTTGGTCGACAGCCGGAGTCGCTGCAGGAGTTTCAGGTAAGGCGGTGGGGGCACCACTCTCGACGGGTTTGACAGCGGCATCCCCAGGCTTCGTCCCGTCGGTGGGATTGGAAAGATGTCCTGTCAGATCTGACTCATGGATGCCCAGGGTGGCTTCCACTGCATCCGCATCGTCGGCCATCACCTTGTCAGGTTCAATCCCCTTGGCCTGAATGGAGCGTCCATTGGGTGTAAAATAACGGGCCGTGGTTAATTTCAGAGCCGTATTCCCGGACAGAGGCAAAATCGTCTGTACCGATCCCTTGCCGAAGGTACGCGTCCCCAGGATGAGGGCCCGATGGTGGTCCTGTAAAGCACCGGCCACGATTTCCGAAGCCGAAGCCGATCCGCCATTGACCAACACTACCAGCGGCAACTTCTTGATACCCTTGGGTAGATCCAACAAGTAGTCTTTTTCGCTCGCATCGCGCAGGTAGTTTTCAGGAGTTACCGTCAAATGCATCTTGGCATCGGCCACCCGACCTTCGGTGTAGACCACTAGGGACTCCGGAGGCAGAAATACGCCCGCCACCCCCACAGCCGAGTTCAGCAATCCCCCGGGATTGTTGCGCAGGTCCAGGATCAAACCTTTGGGCTGATCCTTGTTGTCCTTGTAGAACTGTTCCACGGCGTTGGCCAGATCCTCGCCCGTATGTTCCTGGAACTGGCTGATGCGAATCTCGCCGTAGCCTGGGTCGAGTTCCTTCAACTTGACACTCTTCATCTTGATGATGGCCCGTTTCAGGGTGATCACCAACGGTTTGGGTTCGTTCTTGCGCAGAATGGTGAGAGTGATGGGGGTATCGGGTTTGCCGCGCATGCGTTTGACCGCATCATTGAGGGTCATGCCCTTGATCGCCGCGTCATCCAGTTTGATGATGTAATCCCCGGATTTGATGCCCGCCTTGGACGCAGGCGTGTCATCGATGGGGGTGACCACCTTGACCAGACCATCTTCCATGGTGACCTCGATTCCCAACCCACCGAACTCTCCCTGGGTCCCATCCTGAAGTTCTTTATAGGCTTCCTGATCAAGATAAGCCGAATGGGGGTCCAATCCTGCCACCATGCCGGTGATGGCTTCCTTGATCAATTTATGATCGTCCACCGGCTCGACATAATCGCTTTTGATACGTCCAAAAATTTCGCTGAAGACACGTAGATCTTCAATAGGCAAAGGACTCCCGGCAGGCGTGGCCGCCTTGTCGGCCACCGCCGAAAAATTGAGGGTCAGGGCAAACCCGAGCAGGGCCCCCAACAGGATCAAACCCAGTTTTTTCAACGGCCCCACCATAATTTTTTTCCTTTTTCAAACGCAAAATTTAAGGGAAAGTCCCATCAGGGATTCCCGACCCAGCGCATGGGATCAATGGGTTTCCCTTGATAACGAAGTTCGAAGTATAGCCCTGATTCATTATTCTCACCGGTGTTTCCCGAACTGGCCACCACACTCCCGGTCTGAACCTTTTCACCCACCCGGGCAAAAAAACTCTGCGCGCCACTGTAAAGACTCATGTAACCGTCGCCGTGGTCAATGATCAACAAATTACCAAATCCCCTCAACCAGTCCGCATAAACCACCTGCCCCGCTGCCACCGCCCGTACCTCTCTGCCTGCGGGCGCATGGATGAATACCCCTCGCCATGTTAGCCCGGTTTCTGCCCGTGGACTGCCAAAGCGGTTTTTAAGTTCCCCTGCCATGGGCAAACGCAGGTGACCGCGCAAATGAGAAAACGCACTTTCATCCTTCCCCGCTTCTGGAACCTGATCGATGGTGGCGACGGTACTTTCTCCTGCAACCGGGGCCAGATGCCGGTGCAAAACCGCCCGGTGCGAAACGGTGGCCGCATGGCGGCGGGCTTCACGGGCCAAACGATCGATCAATTGGGTCAGACGAGTTTCATCATGACGGAGGGATTCCAGATTTTTACGTTGGCTGTCGAGACGGTTGGAAAGTGACGCCATCAAAGCCGCCCGCGTTGCATTTTCTTCCTTCAGACGCTTTTGCTGAAGGGCCATTTCCGTCTCGACTCGAGCCAGAGCCTGCATCTTTCGTTCGCGATTTCGGGTAATCTCTTCCAAAGTCTGGAGGTTACCGTTCAACTCGTTGATCTTCGAAGTTTGATGACGCGCCAGCACATCCACATAATAAGTCTGCCGTGTCCATTCGTCGGGATGGATCACCCCCAGTGCTTCGGGGAGAGGGGTACCTGCCTGCCAATAATATCGATATTGAATCCAGCGTTCCAGGCTGCGTTGCTGACGCAACACATCGGCCTGGGTATCTTCGGATTGAAGATGCAACCCCCCCAGTTCGGCCTGCAATTGGGTCTGCTGAAGTTCCAGTCGATGCAACTGACTGGTCGTGGCACTGATGGTTTGTTCGGTACGTTGTAACTCTTCCCGGACCTTCTGACGAGATTCTTCCGTGGTGGCAACGTCTTTCTCCACCTGATGGATCCGTTTTTTGAGGTCATGCAGGTCCCGGGTAGGACTGGCCTCTCCTTTTCCTGCCCACAAAGCCAATAAAATCAGTTCGCTCGTCAGTACTGCCCGAAAACACCTACGGAGTACTGGTTTCACCACATCCTCAGGACTGCAGACGACCCTGATTGGCCACAGCTTGGGTCAATACCGCCACTTTGTCGGGGTCACCGAGGTAATAGTGATCAAGCACGGAACCTTGGTCATCCAGTTCATAAATCAAGGGAATCCCCGTGGGAATATTGAGTTCCATGATCTCCTCCCGGGTATGACGCCCAAGATGCTTGATCAGCGCCCGCAGGGAATTACCATGGGCCACCACCAGCACCTGTCGGCCGGACTGAACCATGGGTGCCATGGCCTGTTCCCAGAGGGGAACCACCCGCGCCACCGTATCTTCCAGGGTTTCCCCCGCCATGGCCTTCAGGGCCTCCGTCTGCTCATAGCGAGGATCATGGCGCTCTGAACGGGGATCCGACTCCGCCAACAAGGGGGGGGCGGTATCATAACTGCGCCGCCATACCAGTACCTGCTGTTCACCGTATTTTGCTGCGGTCTCGGCCTTGTCCAAACCTTGCAGGGCACCATAATGGCGCTCGTTCAACCGCCAATCCGGAACCGTGGGGATCCACATCCGTTCACAGACTTCCAGTCCCAGCCAAAGAGTCTTGATGGCCCGTTGCAGTACGGAGGTATAGGCAATATCGGGCAGCAACCCTGCATCCTTGATCAATCGACCAGCCTCCACCGCCTCCAGCAACCCGGCAGGGGATAATTCCACATCGGTCCAGCCAGTGAAACGATTTTCCAGATTCCAGACACTTTGTCCATGACGCAGCAACACCAACTTTTTCATAGTCAATCCTGACACTCTTCTCGACGTAATCTCTCCATTCTATCAGAAAGCCCCGGCTTTCTCAGCAGGGGAATTCCATGCGTGGAAGAGCGCTCAATAGATGACCTCCACCGGGTCGAGACTACGCCATAACACCCAGGTCACCACACTCCGCCACGGACGCCAGCGTTCCGCATACGAGACCAGGTCTGGCACGGGAGCCTCCTTCAGTCCGGAAAAATGAAGGCGCAGCGCACGCTGCAACCCCAGATCCGCCACCGGAAAAACGTCTGGGCGACGAAGATAAAAGATCAGGAACATCTCCGTACTCCACCGCCCGATTCCATGTACTCGTGTGAGAAGTGCGTGTACCTGCGCATCGGAAGCGGCACGCAACTCCGCTTCCGTCACCAACCCCGTACTGAAATGCCGTGCCAGATCCTTGAGATAATCCACTTTTCGCGAGGAATACCCGCATTGGCGCAATTCTTCGAGACTGAGGTCCCGAACCGCAGCGGGTTCCACGGCGCCGAGAGCAGAGAACCGTTTCCAGAGGGAATCGGCCGCCCGAACCGAGATCTGCTGACCGGTGATGGCGCGCGCCAAGGTCTGAAAGGCGCTCCCCGCCTCCGTCCATGTCGGTCGGTCGTAACGAGCCATCAGAACGTCCAGGGGCACATCGATTCCCTTCAAAGCCTGTATTGCCTTATCCCAAATCCCTTTCTGATCAAGACTTACGGGGGAATCTTCTGGCCCGGCAGGGAAGGGAGAATTCATGGAATTTCTCATCGTCAGAGGTTCTTTTACACATGAAAACACGGATCTCAGTAAAATGGGGGAATTTTTGGATATCCGAAGGAAATGACCGTGCTGGATTTTCTATTGCAACACGTCGCGCTGGTTGTGCTGGTGCTGGCCAGTGGCCTGATGCTGGTGTGGCCCGAAGTCCAATCCCTGATTGCCCAGGAAAAATCCGTGACTACCCTCCAAGCCATCCAACTGCTCAATCAGCGCCATGCCCTCGTCATCGATCTGCGCCGGGAAAAGGATTTTGCCCTGGGTCATCTACCCAATGCCCGCCACTATCCCACCGATGAACTGAACGCGCACAGAGCAGAACTGTCCCAGTGGAAAGAACGTCCCGTTCTATTGGTGGCCTCCGCCCAAAGCACCGGAACTGCCCGTCAAATTCTGCTCAAGGCGGGCTTTGTGGATATTTTCGTTCTCAAGGGAGGAATGACGGCATGGGTCGAGGCAAACCTGCCCATCGCCCATCCTTCTTCTCCGCAGTGAGTACCCCAATGCCCCATGTTCAAATGTATTGCACTGCGCTTTGCCCTTATTGCGTTATGGCTGAAAAATTGCTGACGCACAAGGGTGTCACTTCCATCGAAAAAATCCGCATTGATCTGGACCTCGCCGAGCGTGATGCGATGATTCATCGTACCGGGTGCCGCACCGTTCCGCAAATTTATATTGGCCAGACCCATGTGGGGGGATTTGACGATCTCGCCGCACTGGACCGTCAAGGCCTGCTCGATCCCCTGTTAGACAATGCCTGAACTTTCATTTTTTTATTGACCTCACGCCAGGACTACGCACCATGACCCAAAACGGACAAACCAACACGCCCATGTTCTCCATCGAAAAGATCTATCTGCAGGATTCCTCTTTGGAAATGCCTCTTGCCCCCAAGATATTCCTGGAACGGGAGACTCCGCAAATCGAGATCCAACTCACCAACGATAATCAATCCATCGAAGAAGGGCTTTATCAGTGCACCGTTACCGTCACCGTCACTGCCAAAATCACTGATAAAACCTTGTTTCTGGTGGAAGCCAAACAGGCGGGGATTTTCCGCATTCTCAATATTCCGGCGGAAGACATGCCCATTCTGATGAATGTGACTTGCCCCAATATCCTTTTCCCCTATGTGCGTGAAGTAGTCTCTGATTTATCGACCCGCGCCGGTTTCCCACCGGTCATTCTCAATCCGGTCAATTTTGAAGTGCTCTATCACCAGCAAATTCAACAAAACGCTATGCCCGCCTCCAGCACGGTTCAGTAACCCATGCGTCTCACGGTTCTGGGAACGGGTGCATGGGGTACGGCCCTGGCACTTTCCCTGAGCGGGTTTCATTCCGTTACCCTTTGGGGACGTGACCCCATCCAAGTCCAGGCCCTGCGCCTGGATCGAGAGAACCGTCGCTATCTGCCCGGTCATGCCTTACCCCCTTCCTTGCAACTCTCATCCCACTTACCCAGTGCCTTGCAAGATGCCGACCTGGCACTGCTGGTGGTTCCTGTCGCCGCCCTGGAAGAAATCCTGAGCGCCCTTGCGGTACTGCGTCCTTACCTGCCTTTCTTGTGGGCCTGCAAGGGGGTGGAACAAGGAACACGGCGCCTGCCCCACCAGATCGTTCGTGCCCACCCCGCGTTACAGGGTCCGCAGGGCGTACTTTCCGGCCCCTCCTTCGCCACGGAAATTGCGGCCGGACTGCCTGCTGCCCTGACCTTGGCCTCGGCCGACGAAGCCTTTGCCCAAAGCACGGCACGTCTCCTGCATCACCCGCACCTGCGCCTTTATTCGAGTACGGATCTGGTGGGGGTTGAAATTGCCGGGGCCCTGAAAAATGTCATGGCCATCGCCAGTGGGCTCTCCGACGGTCTGGGTCTGGGCCTGAATGCCCGAGCGGCTCTCATCACCCGGGGGTTGGCAGAAATCACCCGTCTCGGCATGGTACTGGGCGGACACCGTACGACCTTCATGGGGCTGACTGGTTTGGGCGATCTGATCCTCACCTGTACAACGGCTCTCTCACGCAACTACCAGGTGGGACAGGGGCTGGCCCAAGGGCTTCCACTGGGTCCCTTGCTGACCAGTCTTGGTCATGTGGCAGAAGGGGTTCCCACAGCGCCGGCAGCCCTTCAACTGGCTCAGGAGCACGGGGTGGAAATGCCCATCACTGCCACGGTTCAGAAAGTCTTGAGCGGTGCATTGAATGTCCAGGACGCCGTCCTCCAGTTGCTGGCGCGCGATCCGCGCGCGGAATGAATGCCCCGCCTCACAAAGCCCCACAAAATTCCTGCTGCCGCCAAGCTTCAAACACCATCACTGCCACGGCATTGGACAGGTTGAGACTACGATTGTGGGGACGCATGGGCAGACGAATCCAGGTCGATCTGTCAAACTCCTCCAGAACAGACAAGGGCAATCCCCGGGTTTCCGGGCCAAAGAGAAATACATCTCCAGGCTCATAGCGAGCGCCCGTATGGTTTCCACTTCCCCGGGTGGTCAGCGGAAACCAGCGCCGTTCCCTCAGGGTCTGGCGACAGGCATCCCAATCGGGATGCACCGTCAGCACCATTTGCTCATGGTAGTCCAGTCCAGCCCGACGCAAGTGCCGATCACTCACCTCAAAGCCCAGTGGAGAAACAAGGTGCAGACGGGCTCCGGTATTGGCACAGAGACGAATGATATTACCGGTATTGGGAGGAATTTCCGGTTGGTACAGTACCACATCGAACATGGGGAATCCTTGTCTGTTGGGCGCATTGCGTTTTAGAAAGAGTCCGGTACCGGCGCCTCGGCACAGACCCACACGTCGACCCCACCTACGCCCACTTGGTGCAAAGCTGCAGTCGCCGCTTCGAGGGTAGACCCCGTCGTCAATACATCGTCCACCAGCGCCACCTGCCGTCCTTGCAAGTGGGCACTGGCACGAAAAGCCCCCACCACATTGCTCTGTCGTGCTGCCCGTGGCAGTTCGGCCTGAGGCAGGGTCGCCCGCAGACGGACCAACCCTTTCTGCACCGGACAGTGCAACCAATGAGCCAAGGGACGGGCCAACTCGAGCGCCTGATTATACCCGCGCCTGCGCCAGCGTTGGCGCGACAAGGGGATGGGAATCACGCAATCAGGCAAACAGGCGGGCAGGGGAAATTCCCGCCAGACTTGGGCCAAAGTTGGCGCGAGATACAGCGCCTGACCAAACTTGAGGGCACGAATCAGGGAAACCACCGGATAGACATAATCAAAGCCCACCTGCACCCGTCCTACGCCCATCAGGGTACGCCGACGCGTCTCGGCATAACGGGGAAGGGATGCCCAACAGGCAGCGCAGAGCGTGCTCCCTGTACCCACTGGTACGCCACAGAGAAAACAGGGAGAAACCGCTACACGGCATAGAGCCTGCCCTCCCTTCGCCCGCCACAGGGTAAGCCTTTCGATGATTTCCTTCCCCTGGAAACCCAACCCGCCCCATTTCTTTGAAACACTCGACATTTGACACCTTCCTCCAGTTACCGGACAATCCGCTACCATGATGAATGATAGCCCCCTCCACTCCCCTCTCTCCTTCCAAGAAAGCGCCTCCACTGCGCCTGTTTGGACCCGTACCACCCTGACGGCGCTCTTTGAATTGCCCTTCAATGATCTGCTGTGGCGTGCCCAGTCCGTACACCGCGCCCATTTCGATCCCAATGGTGTGCAACTGTCCACCTTGCTCTCCATCAAGACGGGGGGCTGTCCCGAAGATTGCGGATATTGCCCTCAATCGGCCCATCACAGCACAGACTTGGCGCGCCAGTCGCTGCTCACGACGGATGAAGTGCTGAAGGCCGCACAACGCGCCAAGGAGGCAGGGGCCACGCGATTTTGCATGGGTGCGGCATGGCGCAGCCCCAAAGAACACGATCTGGACCAGGTCATCCACATGGTCCGTGCGGTGCGTGACCTGGGTATGGAAACCTGCGCCACTCTGGGCATGCTGAGCCCCCCCCAGGCCGAGCGTCTGAAAGAAGCCGGCCTGGAGTACTACAATCACAATCTGGACAGTGACCGGGAATTTTACGGGGATATCATAAAGACCCGTCAGTTTCAGGATCGTCTCGATACTCTGCAAGCCGTGCGTAGCGCGGGTATGAAGGTCTGTTGCGGCGGCATCGTCGGCATGGGCGAAACCCGCGCCCACCGTGCCGGTCTGATTTATGAACTCACTCAACTCGACCCTGCCCCGGAATCCGTACCTATCAACCTGCTGGTTCAAGTGCAAGGTACCCCCTTGTATGGAACCGAGGCGTTGGACCCCCTCGAATTCGTCCGCACCATCGCCTGCGCGCGCATTGCCCTGCCTTTTTCACGGGTACGCCTGTCGGCAGGTCGGGAAGGGTTGTCCGATGAATTACAGGCCCTCTGTTTTCTGGCCGGCGCCAATTCCATTTTTTATGGGGAACGGCTGTTGACCACCGACAATCAGGATATGCAGCGCGATCGCCGTCTCTTCGAGCGTTTGGGCCTGCACGCCGAGTAGTGGATACCCCTCGGGAAATCCTGCGTCTGCGCCGAGGTTTCCTGCGCCACTCTCCCCGCGCCAAAGACCCCTCTCCCTTTCTGAGCCGAGAAATCGGCACTCGTCTGCTCACCCGTCTGGAGTATGTGACGCTGGCTCCACGCCGTCTGCTCGATTTGGGAGCCGGCGGGGGCTGGTCCGGCCTTGCCCTGCAGCACCGTTTTCCGGACACAACCCTGCTGGAAGTGGACTGGGTTCCCGAATTGCTTCCCGTGCCTGTGGAACGCGCCTGGTGGGCGAAATGGAGACAGCCTCCCACCCGTTTTTCTCTGGCAGCCAGCGCGCTTCAACTTCCTTTGGCCCGACACAGCATCGATCTGGTCTGGGCCCACCTGTTATTGCCCTGGACTCCCATGGAGCAGGTATTTACCGAAGTAGAGCGGGTGCTTGCGCCCGGCGGACTGTTTCTGTTCTCCACCCTGGGGCCGGATACCCTGCGTGAGTTGCGCCCAGCCCTGGGTGAACTGCCGGAGGGAAGGCATCGACTGGGGCCTTTTAGTGATATGCACGATCTGGGCGATGCGCTGGTACAGACCCGACTGGCCGATCCGGTCATGGAACGGGAGGATCTGCACATCGATTACCCGGACCTGAATCTGCTTCTACAGGATCTGCGCGCCCTAGGTCCCGCGCCAGCGCCCCGTCCAACCAGTTGGGTGGGGCAGCAGGCCTGGCAGCGCATGACCCGTGCCTATGAGGAACAACGCTCAACGAGTGGGTTACCCACCACTCTGGAAGTTATTTACGGGCAGGCGTGGAAGCCTCAACCGCGCACCTTACCCGACGGGCGAGCGGTGATCGAAGTTCGTCCCGCGCCTTAGATCAGTCCCCCACGGCAGGGTGGGATCGAAGATGGTTTTCCACCCCGGATAGGATTTCTGCATGGGCTTCCTGAGGCCCCGCCCAGCCCTCTACCTTGACCCATTTGCCTTTTTCCAGGTCCTTGTAATGCTCGAAGAAATGCACGATCTGTTGCAAAGTCAATTCCGGCAGGTCCTCGACCCGCTCAAGGTGCCGATACAAGGTACAGAGTTTGTCCACAGGCACAGCCAGTAACTTGGCATCCTGTCCCGCTTCATCGGTCATCTTCAGCACGCCCAGAGCCCGACACCGCACCACCACTCCGGTGATCAGCGGCACTGGGGTGATCACCAGCACATCCACCGGATCGCCATCCTGGGAGAGGGTTTGAGGAATGTATCCATAGTTGCAGGGGTAATGCATGGCGGTGGACATGAAACGGTCCACGAACATGGCACCCGTTTCCTTGTCCAGTTCGTATTTGATGGGATCCCCATGCATGGGAATTTCGATGATGACATTGAAATCGGTGGGCAGGTTGCGCCCGGCAGGCACACGATCCAGATTCATGAGCAATCCTTATGGTCAGAATGAAAAAATGCAGAGGGAATCACCCCCTGCGTACCCTCCGATTATAGCGCCTGACAGCCTGCCCAGTCTGCTAGAATTCATACTTTGAGCAAGGAACGGTCATGCACGTCACGGTATTGGGAGCGGGAATCATCGGCATCAGTACTGCCTGGTACCTGCGCGCGGCAGGCTTTGAGGTGACTGTGGTAGAGCGCCAATCTGAGGCGGCCCTCGAAACCACCTTTGCCAATGGGGGACAACTGTCCACCGGTCACGTAGAACCCTGGGCCACCCCGGAAACCCTGCCCCAAATCCTGGAATGGCGCCAGCACGAAAGTTCTCCCCTGCTTTTTCGCCTCCAGGCCGATCCTCACCAATGGAGTTGGGGTCTTCGTTTTCTGCGCGAATGTACCTCCCGGCGCAGCACTCGTAACTTCCATCAATTACTGGCGCTGGGCCAATATAGCCGGGCCGCCTTTCATGCCCTGCGTGCAGAACTGGATCTGGCCTATGAAGGATTGGACCGGGGTATCCTCAATCTGTATGACTCACCCGCCTCGTTGGCCCGAGGTGAAAAAGCCGCCGCGCGGGTTAATGATCTGGGCTATGAACGTCGTCCCATCAGCATGACCGATGCCCTTGCCCTTGAACCGGCCTTGGCTCAGGCCCTTCCACATTGGTACGGGGCAACCTATACCCCAGGCGACAGCAGTGGAAACGCCTGTCTATGGACGCAGGGTTTGGCCCGTTTATGCGCCGCCCGAGGCGTACACTTTCAGTACAAAACCACGGTAACAGGTTTTGAGACCAAGGCTCAACGCATCCAGGGTCTCTGGCTGCAGCAGGAGACCACCCCGCATCTGCAGGAGGTGGATGCGGTGGTGGTAGCTCTGGGCAGCGAAAGTGCCCCCTTGCTGCGGCCCCTCGGACTGAGTTTACCGATTTATCCGGTCAAGGGCTATTCCATCACCGTGCCCCTATGCCAACCGGAAAATTCTCTGCAGGTCAGCATCACCGATGATGCCCACAAGATCGTCTTCACCCGCCTCGGTAACCACTTGCGCGTGGCGGGCACCGCCGAGTTTTCCGGCTACGACCACAGTTTGAACCGCACCCGTCTGGAAGCGCTGGTTCAACGTGCCCGCCAACTGTTCCCCCACCTGGCCGACTATTCGCAGATGACCCCGTGGACAGGACTACGTCCCGCCACCCCTTCCAATTGCCCCCTGATCGGCCCCACCCGCTGGGAAAATCTGTTCCTCAATACCGGCCACGGGACCCTCGGCTGGACTTTGGGGACGGGCAGTGGAAAGGTGCTGGCAGAACTGATGCAGGGACATGGGCCCGAACTCGAATTCGATTTCACCCGTCCGGCGTAGAAAATTCTGAACTCAGGGCTTCAGGGCTGCATAGAGGTGAGGCAGGCTGCGGTCCAGTCGGAAATCGATCCCCGAATGGGTACCGTCAAACTCTTCATGGACGTGCGGCACTCGAGCCCGGGTCAAGGCAGCAGACAACTGGCGTGCGCCGTAATGCAAATGGTATTGATCGCGCCAGCCGCAATCCAGAAACAGACACTTCAACTGACGTAAGGTCGAAGCATGACGGGGTGCTGCGTGAACGGGATCGCAGGCCTGCCAGCGAGCCCAGCGCTCGGAAAGCAATTCCCCGGTTTCGAGATGAAAAGGCAAACGAAAACCATTGGGTGCAGAGGAATCGGGGTCATAGGTTGCAGCCATGCCCAGATTCATGAGGGCATGGGTCTCGGCACTGGAGGGACGATCCTGAGAACCAACCGCTGCCAGAAAAGAAGTTACACGCCCATCATCCAGCCCCTGCGTCAATGCTTGGGCACGGGTCCGCTGCTCAAGGGTTTCTTCCTCCACGGCCGGACGGAAACGGGCCAGCACATCCAGAGTATTGGGCCAATCGCCCCGATAGGCCAGATCGAATCCCGCATCACCGGCATGACTGACCACCCCTCCCCAGCAGTCCGGGGTATGCATGGCTTGAAACAGCGCACCATAACCCCCCGAGGATTTGCCAAAAACCCCCCGATGGTCACGGGTAGCCAAGGTACGAAAGGTGGCATCGATGAAGGGCACCACTTCTTGGCTCAAATAATCGCCATAGGCGCCCAATGCACTGGAATTGACATACTGATTACCCCCCAATCGGGTGAAGCAGTCAGGAAAGGCCAGAATGACCGGTCCCATGGCCCCACTGTGGATCAGGCGTGCAACCCGTTCCGGCACCGACTCATTGAAAGGTTGCCAGTTGACCTGACTGGGGCCACTCCCAAAGTATCCCGCCAATCCGTAAAATACTGGATAACGTTGAACACTCCCCGGCAGATCATAACCTTCAGGCAACCAGACCGGGAAACGGCGCCGGGTCGGATCATTCCAGGGATTCCCCCGCAATACCCTCGAGTCGAATTCGACCCACGCCACACGCCCGGGGAAAACCGACTGGATACGCAGAGCCATGACAATCAGCCGTTGACTCGGCGGCGGTATTCACCGGTGTTGGTATCGATTTCAATCCTGTCGCCGGTTTCACAAAACAGGGGCACGGCAATTTTGTGACCATTCTTGAGGGTGGCCGGTTTCAGAACCTTGCCCGAGGTATCGCCGCGCACGGCCGGTTCGGTGTAATCGATCTCGCGCACCACCGAACTGGGCAACTGAATGGAAATGGCACGCCCCTCGTAAAGAGTGATTTCACAGGCCATGCCATCTTCCAGATAGTTGAAGGCATCGCCCAGACTGTCCTTGTCCATGTCGTACTGGTTATATTCATGATCCATGAATACATAGGAGGGATCGGCAAAGTAAGAATAGGTCGCTTCCTTATGCTCCAGAATGACCTGGTCCAGTTTATCATCAGCCTTGAAAACAGTTTCGCTGGCAGCCCCGGTGAGCAGGTTGCGCAATTTCATCTTGACCACGGCGGAACTGCGCCCGCCCTTGTTGTATTCTGCCTTCTGAATCACCAGGGGGTCCTTGCCCACCATGATCACATTCCCGACCCGCATTTCCTGTGCCTGTTTCATACGTCACCCGTGTTGAATTAAATGAGACCTAACCGGTTATTTTAACTCGAGATTGGAAAACTCCACAAGTTTTGTGACCAAATCCGGCTGTTCGGACAGGCCTTCGCTCCAGGCCAAGGCATGGTGTTCCCAGCCTTTCCAATGAGGGACCATTCCTTGCCAAGCCGCCGTCATTTCACCCCGCCCATTCCATGCTCGAAACAGATTTGCGATGACCTCGGCCAGCATCGTCTCCAGGCCCTCCAGATAACGTTCCAGAAAGGCCTCCAGTTTCACCCAGTGTGTCCCCTCTGCCTGTGGGTAGAGATGCCACAGAAAGGGTCTTCCTGCCCATAAAGCGCGCACAAGGGAATCCTCTCCCCGCACCAGATTGAAATGAGAGACCCACAGCAAACCGTCATATTCTTCCTGTGTGCGCAACGCCACCCGAACCGGCTCGATCTTGCCCCACGCGTTGCCTGCGGGTGCTCGAAACGCATCGGCCTGTCCCACCTGTTCGGTGATCTCCATGCCTTCAAACAATACCCAGCGCCAGGCCTGCCCCGTGCTCCCCATGGCTTCCCGCAAGGACTGCCAGGGAGCATCCGGGTATGCAAACAAGGTGAGAGTCGGAAGATTCGTTTTTTCTGTCAACCCCCAGGATTGCCAAATGGCTTCTTGTCGGATCAAGGAGGCCTGCACTTCAGAACGCCGGGCTAGCAAACCGGGTTCACGCAGCAAGCCTCCCGTGCGCGGGGTAAACCCCGGGAAAAAAAAGTGCCGAGGCCCCCGATAGCCCGGAATGGGCGCAGACAACCCATGACATCCTTCCACCCAGGATTCCGCACTCAGGTAGTCAAATAAAATCCAGTGCGGAATAACCTGACATTGCTGAAGAAATTCTTGCACTGAGGGGGGCAGTTCGCAACTGAAGGCACTCACCACCGACACCGGCAGAACGGTGTGTTCCGAGCCCAACTGCGCCGGATCCTGCTCGACCACTGACCAAGGTAAGATCCGTACCCCCTGGATCTGCTGAGTCGAAGCATCGATCCCCAGCGCAGGACAAAAACGCGCCAGAGTCTGCAAATGATCGATCACCAGAGTAACGGAAGGAGCGGGCGAGAGCGCTGCCAATTGACTCGCCAGACGCCAACTGACGCCTGCATCCCCCAGGTTGTCCACCACCCGGCAGAAAATCCACCAGGGGTGCGTACTCACGGGGACGGACAACGAAGGATTACGCCGACAAAGTCAGCTGTTCCACCGCTTCCGCACCGGCTGCCGCAATGATGCCATCCTGAAAGGACTGTACACCGGAAACCCCAATGGCCCCCACCAATTGCCCTTCGCTGAAAAGAGGCAAGCCTCCTTCGACGGGAGTGTTCCCCGGCAGGTTGAGCATGACGATGCGTCCGCCCACCACCGTTTCTTCCATTACTTTGGTGGAACGCCGGAACAGAAAAGCAGTACGGGCTTTTTCCTGAGCCACCTGAACAGAACCCACCTGAGTATGATCCGCCCGTTCCAGCAACATCAAATGCCCCCCTTCATCGAGGATGGCAATGACTACATTCCAGTGATTTTCCACCGCCTTGGACCGTGCAGCGGCGACGATGGCGTAAGCGTCGGAAAGGGAAAGTGCGCGTTTCAGTTCCATTCTGTCATCCTTGTCGTATTCAATGATCCCGTTGGATCAATAGTCGATATGCAAACGCAGTCCGAACACATCCGCCGAACCGCGCAGTTATTGTACGCGGGATTGACAATGTGTTGCCAGTCAATCGATCGGAATATCGATAATGGCCTTGATGGTCCATCCGTCTGCAGCCTGGGTCAGGCCACGACCAACCCCGAAGTTGATGACCCAAGGTTTCATATTGATGTCCACGGCAGCAAACAACACATTATTCTGCTGCGAATAGGGAAACATCGTGGTGAGCGTACTCAACACGGAATAGTACTCGAAGCCTGCCATAAAGCCAGGCATCACATTTCGTCCCACCTTGATCTGCGGACTGAACACCGGCCCACCCTGTCGATAGCCGGGGCGCAGATTATAATCCAAAGTGGGGTTGATGTCATACAACCACTCCGCATCCCGATAGCCGATGATGGAACGTAACTCCATCATTTGCTGTGTGGGTTCGTAGATCGGTTTGATATCGGAAATTTCCACATTCAATCCGTAAAACAGCCCTCCCGTATCCGGGGCTTTTTGCGGAATCCATTTCATCCGCACACGGGGACCGGCAAACTGGGTTCCATCATAGTAGCCATGAACCACCGGAAGGTATAACCCGGCCTCCAGGGTGGGGGTCAGGCCATAACTGATTTCCGCCGTACTCCGATATCCATGGGTATCCACCATCCCATCATTGGGTGGAATATACTGGGGTCCGGAAGGGGTGCTGTTGAGGTGCATTTGCAACCCCCATTGACCGGGATCGTTGATGGTATCGTCATAGACCTGAATTTCATCCTGCAATACCGCTTGCGCACCGAGTGGATAAAAACCCGCCAGCACCCACACCGCCAAACGGCAGAGGAATATATCTCCCTTTCCTTTTCCCGTTTTTCGCATCACCGGCCTCGTTCGCACAAAAGCACGAAATTATAACGAAGCCACCCCCCCTTCTCCATGAAGGTTTTATGACACTTTATCTCAACTGGGCAAATGAGCCAGGATGGAATCCACACTCTTCTTGGCATCACCAAAGAGCATACGTGCATTCTCCTTGTAGAAAAGGGGGTTTTCCACACCGGAATAGCCTGTCGCCATGCTGCGTTTGAAGACCACCACCGTCTTGGCCTTCCAGACCTCCAGCACCGGCATGCCGGCAATGGGGCTACCCGGATCTTCCTGGGCACTGGGATTGACGATGTCGTTGGCCCCCACCACCAGCACCACGTCCGTGTCCGGGAAATCCCCGTTGATTTCATCCATTTCCATGACAATGTCGTAGGGCACTTTGGCTTCAGCCAGTAACACGTTCATGTGACCGGGCAAACGTCCGGCCACAGGATGAATGGCAAAACGTACTGTCACCCCCTTGGCACGGAGACGACGGGTAATTTCGCTGATGGCTCCCTGGGCCTGTGCCACGGCCATGCCATAGCCGGGAACGATGATCACACCTTGGGCATCGGCCAGCAGGTGAGCCGTTTCTTCCGCCGACACGGCCACCACTTCACCCTGGGGGCCTTCTGCCGCAGAAGAAGTTGTACCGCCCGTACCAAACCCGCCCAGGATGACACTGAGGAAACTGCGGTTCATGGCCCGGCACATGATGTAAGACAGGATGGCCCCGCTACTGCCCACCAGGGCACCAGTGACGATGAGCAAGTCATTGGAGAGCATGAAACCAGTGGCCGCCGCTGCCCAACCCGAATAACTGTTGAGCATGGACACCACCACCGGCATGTCTGCGCCTCCAATGGCCATGACCAGATGAAAACCGATGAACAGTGCCAGCCCTGTCATGAGCAGCAAGGGCAGCAGGGGTGCCATGGTCGATTCCGCCCCCACGAATCCAATACCCAGATAAACCGAAATCAGAATCACCAGCAGGTTCAGCAGGTGACGCCCCGGCAGGGCCAGAGGTTTGCCGGAAATGGAACCGCGCAATTTACCGAAAGCCACCAGGGACCCGGTAAAGGTCAACGCACCGATGAACACCCCCACAAAAATCTCGGTACGGTGGACGCTCAGTTCGGCGCCTTTGAATACCGTATGCGCGTCCAGAGTACTGGCATAGCCCACCAGGGTTGCTGCCAAGCCCACGAAACTGTGAAGGATAGCCACCAGTTCGGGCATTTGGGTCATCTCTACCCGTACCGCCAGCATCCAACCCACCACGGCCCCCACCAGAATAGCGGGAATCAACCAGCCCAGATTGCCCACCTGCCCACTCAGCAGGGTCGCCCCCACTGCCAGCGCCATGCCTGTCGCCCCATAAAAATTGCCCCGTCGTGCCGTCTCCTGCCGGGACAATCCGCCCAGACTCAGAATGAACAGAATCGCTGCCGCGATATAGGAAACCGTCAATACTCCATTACCCATGAAACAATCCTCAATCTTTGCGGAACATGTTCAACATGCGCTGGGTCACGCGGAACCCGCCAGCGATGTTGATGGTGGCAATCAACACGGAGAACACCGCCAGCCCGACCACGCTGGGCTCGGAGTTGGCCATCTGCAACAGGGCCCCCAGCACGATGATGCCGCTGATGGCGTTGGTCACGCTCATGAGAGGCGTGTGCAGGGCCGGGGTCACATTCCATACGACCTGATAGCCCACAAAACAGGCCAGAACAAAAACCGTAAAGTGTAGCAAGAAGGCGGGCGGCGCGTACAGCCCCACCAACAGAAAGAGTATCCCTCCGCCGCCGAACACCTTCAAAAGGGTAGAGAGATGAGCGGGCCCGGAAGATTCGCCGTGCTTGGGTGCCGGCACCATGGCCGTCGCCGGTTTGGCAGGCGCAACAGCCCGAATCTTAAGCGGTGGTGCAGGCCAGGTCAATGCGCCCTGATGGACCACAGTGGCCGTACGAATGACCTCATCCTCCATGTTGACCACCAGTTGCCCCTCCTTTCCGGGGGTCATGTCAGTGAGCAGGTGGCGCAGGTTGGTACCGTACAACTGGCTCGACTGGGCCGCCAAACGGCTGGGCAAATCGGTGTAACCGATAAGGGATACGCCGTGAACCACAGTCACCTGACCGGGCACCGTACCTTCACAGTTCCCTCCTTGTTCCGCAGCCAGATCCACAATGACACTCCCGGGTTTCATGCTCGCCACCATGTCAGCGGTGATCAAACGGGGGGCCGGCTTGCCCGGAATCAAGGCAGTGGTCACGATAATGTCCACTTCCTTGGCTTGAGCTGCGAAGAGGGCCATTTCCGCAGCGATGAACTCGGGGCTCATTTGCTTGGCGTAGCCCCCGGTTCCACTCCCTTCTTCCTTGAAATCCAGTTCAAGGAACTCTGCCCCCATGCTTTCAATCTGCTGTTTGACCTCAGGACGGGTATCGAAGGCACGCACGATGGCACCCAGACTACGCGCCGTCCCAATGGCCGCCAACCCCGCCACCCCGGCGCCGATCACCATCACCTTGGCGGGAGGCACCTTACCAGCCGCCGTGATCTGCCCAGTAAAAAACCGCCCGAAATGCTGGGCCGCTTCGATGATGGCGCGATAGCCCGCAATATTGGCCATGGAACTCAGGGCATCCAGTTTCTGCGCGCGGGAAATGCGTGGTACGGCATCCATGGACAACGCCGTGATTCCCTGGACCCTGAAAGCTTCCAGCAAGGCCGGATTCTGAGCCGGCCAGAGAAAACCAATCAGAGTGGACCCGGCACGCAAAGCATGGGATTCCAGTTCACCCGTGGCAGGATCAACCTCGGGTGGGCGCACCTTGAGTACGATATCCGCCTGTTCCCACACCGCCCGGGCCGAGGGCAGAATCCGCACCCCTACCGCTGCGTACGCCTCATCACCCCATTGGGCTGCTGCCCCCGCCCCACTTTCCAGAGCCACGACATAGCCCAGTTTCATCAACTGGGTGACCGTCTCCGGGGTAGCGGCCACACGCCGCTCTCCCGCATGGATCTCCCGCGGTATCCCGATCATCAACGCCATAACGATTCTCTCCACAGAGGGGGGCGCGCTGGGGCCCCTTTTCAGAAAACCCCCATTCTATCCTGAGCGCGCCTTCTTGGGGCGCAGAAGTTGCACAGGATACCCCAATGCTTCCCAACGTGCCCAGTGGAAACAGGGGCCTGGATCGGTTTTACGGCCTGGTGCCACGTCGCTGTGTCCCGTAATTGCCTGAATCGGATAACGTGCGCAGAGTCCCTGGAGCAAGGCGTCCAGCGTGCCATACTGCGCCTCCGTAAAGGGAACATGATCGGTCCCCTCCAGTTCGATGCCCAGAGAAAAATCATTGCACCCCTGCCGTCTGCCCCACTGGGACACCCCGGCATGCCAGGCGCGCGCATCGGTGGATACGAACTGGATCAGCGTGCCTTCGCGCCGGATCAAAAAATGGGCGGAGACACGCAAGTCCCGCAGAGACTCAAAAGAGGGATGGGCTGAGGGATCCAACCGGTTGGTGAACAGGTCCTCCACAGCCCGGCCCCCAAACTGCCCCGCCGGCAAACTGATCGAGTGGATCACTACCAAAGTCGGGGGAGACCCCGCTCGGGAACGGCTATCAAAATTAGGAGACAGGCAATGACAGGCACGTCTCACCCAGCCCTCGGAATCCACAAAAAAAGGTGGGGGAGAGGTCAGATTCCGCCCAGTCATTGGGCGCGTACACCGGCTTGGCGGTGGGCTTCACTACAGAACCAGTCGCCCCTCTGGGAAAGAGCCTCCTGCCGGGGCAGGAACAGTCCGCAATGCGCGCAACGCACCATATCCTGGGTCGTTTCAAGTTCTTCGGAAGCCTCCGAAGGAGGGCGCTGAACCCGTCCCGTTCCGGTGAAATTTGAAAACAGGGAGCCCGTTGGGGCTTTGCGCCCTGTGATCTGGCGATACACCCAAAAAATCACCAGTCCCCATAAAATCCATTTCAATAGCATCTGCCTTTCCTTGCGTTGCGTCGTCACTCCCCCCGAGGAAGAGGAGGAAACCTTTTCCAAACCCAACCTGAGCCGGAAAATCCATGTAAACTGATGGCTCGGGCATCACGCCCCAGTGTCTGTAGTCTTCACGACCACTGACATCATAGCTCACTCACAGGTTTTCCATCCATGTCTATCCCGCACGCGCGTCCGCGCTGGAAAGGTTTTTTGGCCGCTGCCGTTGTGGTAGTCTGCTGGAGCGGATTCAATATCGTTTCCCGCCTCGGTGGCAAAAGCACCCTGACTCCCTACGACCTCGCCGCACTGCGATTTGGCGTAGCCGGTTCCCTCATGCTGCCAGTCTATTTTATTTCGAGGAACCCCCTGTCTCTGCGCCAACTTCTGATCATTGCCAGCAGCGGTGGGCTGTTCTACGCCTTGCTCATCTATGCCGGTTTTTCCCTGGCACCCGCAGCTCATGCCGGTGTACTGGTCAACGGGGGGATTCCTCTGGCCAGCGCCGCCATCGCCTGGATCTGGCTCAAAGACCGCCCCAACAGCGCCACCCTGACGGCCCTGATATTGACCGCGCTGGGATTGATGGTCATTGGTTTCTCCCGTTTCGCTCCAGGTTCTGCTACCCCATCGACGGGAGAAAAATACTGGATGGGCGATCTCTGCTTTATCGGTGCAGCCTTGTGCTGGGCCTACTACGGCTTGCTGGTCAGAGTATGGAACATCCGCCCTCTGGACGCAGTCAGCGGCATCACCGTAGGTGCTGCCGTGCTCTATTTGCCCCTGTATGCCCTGTTCCTGCCCAAAGGATTGTCCGGCGTCAGTACTTCGGCCCTCCTGCTTCAGGGGATCTATCAGGGCATCATTGCCGCACTGGTCGCCGCCTTCAGTTTCGCCTATGCCACCCTTTCTCTGGGCAGTGGAATCGCCTCCATGATGCTGGCCATCGTTCCGGGAACCACCACTCTGCTGGCGGCACCTTTTCTGGGCGAAGCCCTGACCCTCACCACACTGGGCGGTGTGGCTCTGGTGTCGGTGGGCGCAGCCCTCGGGGCCAAAGTCAAAAAAACAGCACCAACCCCCACACCACTGCGGCATTCACCAGACTAACCAGAACAGCGGCACTGCCGATGTCTTTGGCCCGTTTGGCGAGTCGATGATCTTCCAGAGAAATTCGGTCCACCGTGGCTTCCACCGCCGAGTTCAACAGTTCCACCAACAATACCCACAGGATACTGCCGATCAACAGGGCATGCCCCTCCCCGGAGGCGTGAAGTATCAGGGACAGGGGAATCAATACGCCGGATAGAGCCACTTCCTGACGAAAGGCACTTTCATGCCGATAAGCATCAATAAAACCGGTAAGGGAATAGCCCAGGGCATTCCAGATTCGCTTGAATCCCCTTTTCCCCTTATAGGGGCTTTCTTTCTGAATCATCCCATCCCCAGTTCAGCAATAATGGGAGAAACATGCACCACCGGTTGTAAATGCGCCAGGAACTGATGGGTAGCGGCGGCCCAGGAGAACTTCTCCGCATGGGCTCGAGCGGTGACCCGAGAAATATTCAGGGCAGCGAGGCAAGCCGTTCGCAAATCCTCGTTCAGCGCTCCGGCGGGGGAATCCCCGATAACATCCAGCGGTCCTGTCACAGGGTATGCCGCCACCGGGCAGCCACAAGCCAAGGCCTCCAGCAGTACCAACCCAAAGGTATCGGTCTTGCTGGGAAACACAAACACATCAGCCGAGGCATACACGGCAGCCAATGCCTGCAGATTCAACACCCCCAGATAATTGACTTTCGGATAGCGTTGGCGCAAACGGGGCAAGGCCGGCCCTTCCCCCACCACCCATTTGGAACCGGGCAATTCAAGGGACAAAAAGGCTTCCACATTCTTTTCCACCGCCACCCGCCCCACGTACAGAAAAATCGGCGGTGCCGAATCCAACCGCCGGCCCCGTTCAGAACGAAAAATCTCCAGATCCACCCCCCGACTCCACAGCACCACCCGTTTGAAACCCTGACGTTGCAAATCTTTCTGTACCACCGGGGTCGGTGCCATCACAGCACGGGATGGCCCGTGAAACCAACGCAAAAAGGCATAGGTCCAGGACAGAGGAAGGGCAAAACGAGCGCGGACATATTCGGGGAACCGGGTGTGATACGCCGTCGTAAAAGGTAAATTCTGGCGCAGGGCATAGGCTCGCGCCGCCATACCGAGGGGGCCTTCGGTGGCAATGTGTAGCGCTTCCGGAATAAAATCTTGCAACCTTTGGCAAACCCGACGCCCCGGCAGAAGCGACAGACGAATATCAGGATAAGTAGGACAAGGCAAGGTAATAAAGTCCCGAGGAGTGATCATGGCGACCTCATGCCCCAGGGTTTCCAATTCCCGACGCGTGTTTTTCAAGGTCTGGACCACACCATTCACCTGGGGTTCCCAGGCATCCGTCACGATCATGATACGCATTTCTTCACTCCTTGTTGATGGGGGGAACTGGCTCACCCCTCCTGTTCGGCCAGATGAATGGGACCGAGGTTGAGAGGAGCCGCCACTTTTTGGCGCCATTCCACGATGCTCAATGCCCCTTCATGGGTTTCCACCAAGGCAGTCAAACTTTCCACCCAATCCCCATCGTTGCAGTACAAGGCCCCATTCACCTCACGAATCTCGGCCTTGTGGATATGCCCACAAACGACACCCTGACAGCCACGTCGACGAGCTTCATCCACCATCACCTGTTCAAAGGCATGGATGTAATTGACTGCATTTTTCACCTGGTGCTTGAGGTATTGGGACACCGACCAGTAGGGCAGACCAAGGCGAGCACGGGCCGCATTGAACCACTGGTTGAATTTGAGGATGAAGGTATAGAAGGTATCCCCAAGATGGGATAGCCAACGCGCGTGGGTAGTTACTCCATCGAACAGGTCACCATGCACCACCCAGAGCTTACGTCCATCCGTCAGGGTATGAATGGCTTCATCCTGAACCACGATGTCGCCAAAGGCCAGGCCACAGAACTGGCGCATCAGTTCATCATGATTTCCCGGCACATAAACCACCCGGGTTCCCTTGCGCGCCTTGCGCAACAGTTTTTGGACCACATCATTGTGGGTCTGGGGCCAGTACCAGGTCTTGCGCAACTGCCAGCCATCCAGGATATCCCCCACCAGATAGATGGTGTCTGCGTCATTACAACGTAGAAAATCCAACAGATAATCGGCTTGGCACCCCGGCGTCCCCAGATGGATATCGGATATCCACAAGGTACGGTAGTGAAACACCGGGCTCATACGAGGGAAACGCCGAACAGGATCTTCTTCATGCCCCCATTGAATCAAGGCGCTATGACAGAGGCGTGACTCTTTTATGAAATTTCCGTGACCCCGCAGGATTTAAAAAGGACTAAACCCAGTTGCCTCCGCCGGGTGGGGGTTGCCAGGGAGGCGAACCATTGGAAAGAAATGCCCCAATGATCAGGCTGAGCAGAGACACAAAAATACTGGCGAAGAAGGCTTCCCAGAAACCCGATACGGTAAAGCCGCGTACCAAATAAGAAACCAGCAGAATCATCAGGGCATTGATGACCAGCAGAAAAAATCCAAAAGTAAACAAGGTCAGTGGCAAGGTCAGCAAGATCAGGATGGGTTTGACCACCGCGTTGGCAAACCCCAACACCAGAGCCGAAATCACCAGGGCACCCAAACTGTCAAACCGGATCCCTTTGAATACGTAACTACATACCCACAGCGAGAAGGTGGTGGTACCCCATTGCAATAAAAAGTTCAGGATATTGGGTGACATGAGTGACTCCTTTCCATTTCGCCCTCTCGAGCAACCAAATCGTCCAAACCTGCCGCTAGGGTAAACGGTGGGGACCACCCCAATTCAGCGCGGATGGCCGAGGCATCCACCACCAAAGAGCCGAGCAAACGGTGGATCTCCGCCCGGCGTCCCAGCAGTTTTCCCAGTCCAAGCAGCAGGAAGGGGGGAACCGTGAGCAAGCGGGCCGAACGGCCCAAGGCGTGGGCCAGATGGCGGATCAGGTCGGGGGTGGAAACATCCTCTCCATCGCTCAGGAGGTAGGTTCGCCCCGCCGCCGCCGGGTGCCTCAGTACCCATCCCACGGCATCCACCAGATTACCCAGTGCCAACAAACTGCGCCGATTACGAACCCCCCCCAAAGGCAAGGGAACCCCGCACCGCACCCAATGCATCAAGCGCGCAAAATTGGCTCCCACTCCGGGACCATAAATCAATGGGGGGCGAAGGATCACCACCTCCAACCCGGTGTTCGTCGCCACCGTATGCAGCCCTTGCTCTGCCGCCCACTTGGACTGGCCATACGCATCGGCAGGTCGAGGAATGCTGGCGGCCGTCAAGACCCCCTCTTCCCCTAATACTTTAACGGAACTCAGAAAAACCAGACGACGCACCCCTGCTGATGCTGCCTGCCTCGCCAGATTCAAGGTCCCTGCCGTATTGACCCGGTGAAAAGCCTGTTGGGAAGAAAGATCCTCTGCCTGCATCACATGGACCCGCGCTGCCAGGTGCACCACAGCCTCTACTCCGCCAAGGGCGACACGCCAATCGGTATCCGGACCGATGTCCCCGATACCCACCTCATTGTCTTCCTTCGCCATCCGAAGGGCACGCACCACGGTGTGACCTTGCCTCTCCAGATAAGGAACCAAACCTTTTCCCACAAATCCACCAGCGCCCGTCACCAACACTTTCATCGATGAATTCCTCGATAGTCACATGGACGATACTTGGCGTACTATAGCATCCTCATACCGTCCTTCTGGAAAATACTGAATTCAGGGCCCAGGACAACTCACTTCACCCATTGGATTGAAATCATGAAAAAACTGTTTGCTTTCCTGTCCCTGACCTGTTTGACTGCGCTGGTTCGTGCCGATGACATCGGGTCAGTCAATACCTCCTGGAAAATGTTAGGTCCAGATAACAAGATCGTCGTAGAATCCATCGATGACCCGGATATTCATGGAATCACCTGCTACCTGGCGCGGGCCAAAACCGGTGGAATCTCCGGGGCAGTGGGCATTGCCGAGAACAAGACGGAAGCCTCCTTGTCCTGTCTCAAAATCGGCCCCATCACTCAGTCAGGTCCCCTGCCGCGCCAGCAGGATATTGCAAAAATCCGTGCTTCCTTGTTCTTCAAGAAACTGCACCTGGTGCGCATGATCGATCCCGCCCACTCCGTGGTCATTTACCTGACCTATAGCGACGAACTCATCGAGGGTAGCCCAAAAAACAGCATCAGTGCTGTTCCCTTGGGGGTCCCCATTCAACTAAAATAATGTCCACTCATCATTCTTCCACACCCACAAAGAGTTTGTTCATTGTCCAGGATTTTGAGCAACGTTGCGGAATCTCCGGCATTGCTTGTGGGCGTTGATTATCGGTAAATAACCATGGAACTCAAAGGCAAAAAAGTTTTATTGACAGGCGCCACCGGAAGCATTGGAAAACCCTTGGCACAGGCTCTGGCACGACAAGGAGCCACCTTGATCGTGACTGACCATTCTGCCCACGGGTTGAACGAACTGGCCGTTGAATTACGTCGAACGGGCGGAACGGTCCTGCCCATCCCGGCCGACCTGTTGATCCCTCAGGAAGTCAAACAACTGGCGGACAGGGTCACCTCCCAAACAGAAGGTATCGACATACTGATCAACCTGGCAGGAATGACCAGTTTCAACCTGTTTCATCAAGAAACTGAAACAGGGATCGAAAACCTCTGGCGGCTCAATACCCTCGCGCCCATGCAACTCACTCGTCTGCTCCTACCTCACTTGTTGACTCAGGGCTCGGGACTCATCGTCAATATCGGGTCAATCTATGGTTCTATCGGTTTTCCCGGATTTTCCGCCTACTCAGCCAGCAAGTTTGCGTTGCGCGGATTTTCCGAAGCATTGCGCAGGGAACTGGACGGCACCGGGGTCGGAGTGACCTATGTGGCCCCTCGTTACGTCACCCCCCTCATCCATACCGGAGCCATTCACCGCATGTCCAAAGCCCTCAAGGTACCCATGGACACTCCTGAACAAGTCGCCCAGAAAATCATCTATGCGGTGACTCGAAACCGGCATGAATATTTCATTGGCTTCCCGGAATCCCTTATTGCTCGCATCAATGGCATTCATCCCGCCCTGGTCGATGGATATGTGCGCAAGCAATTGAGTGTGATCCGCGATTTTGCCTTGGGAAAACGCTGAGTGGGCATGAATGGCGCCTCCCTGGAGAATGACTGAAACTCTTGGAGCACAGGGATACTTCTCTTCATTTCAACAATAGATGGTTAGAGGACTTTTTTACGATACTGACCATAGGATTTTTCCATGCCCCTACGAAAATTACTGATCTCTCTGAGCCTCGTACTGAGTTTTCTGAGCAACGTGGCCGCATATGCCGGAACGATGGCGGAAGATCTTGGCGCGGAGCAATATGCCTGGGCGAAAGGCCGTTACTCGCTCCCTGAAGACGAACGTGAAGATTACTTTGCCCACCTTCAAATACGCGCCCACGACCTCTCCCTGAAATTCCCCAATCAGGCGGCTCCTCTCATCTGGGAAGGCATCATCAAAGCCACCCATGCTGAACAAAGCACAACAGTAATTTTACCGACCCCGCAAGGATAAAGACCGCATGAAAAAAATCGCACTAACTCTGGCCGTCCTACTGTCCACCGGTGCCTATGCCCAAGGACTATATATCGGAGGTACCCTGGGTGAAGCTCAAACCTTGAATGCTTCCAACCAAGCACCCTGGAATAATTCTTCCTATAACCCGGCATTTGGCGCTCTGATCGGCTACCAGTTCAACCGTTATTTTGGCCTGGAAGGCGCCTATACAGAAGCAGGCAAGTTTGCCAATCATACGGTCAGCGGAAAAACCGATGTCGCCACACTGGAAGGCGTGGGATACCTGCCCCTGTCCAATGTCCTTTCTCTCTATGGGAAGTTGGGGGTTGGATCAGCCACCAGTCAGTCCATCAGTAGCGCCGCTCCAGGCTACTCCGGGGCCACCCGCATCTCTTCCACCTATGGACTGGGGCTCCAATTCAAGGTCAATGCATTATTTTCCGCACGAATCGGCTATGACTACTACCGTTCTGCCCTCAATACCCCAGACGGGACCGCAGATTTTGGTTCCAATGCCTTTACGGTAGGTGCACTCTACCACTTTTGAACCCAAAGACTGCCGCAGTGCAAGCAGTCTTTGGAACTGTTTCGCCCTTCAAAAAAGCCAACCCCCCGAAAATTGGGGGGTTGGCTTTCAGTCTTTTTTGAATGATCTGAGCACAGAATCAGTCATCATCACCCTCTCCTCCCCCGTAATAAGGAGCAGGATAGACAGGCTGAGCATAAGCCGGAGCCGGATAGGCATAGGCGGGCTGAGGCACGGCATAAGCCGGAGGAGGCGCCATGACCATGGGAGGCGCCGCATAGACCGGTGCCTGCTGAGCCATCATCCCACCCACCAATCCGCCCACCAGAGCCG
>NZ_JPOQ01000058.1 GCF_000735045.1 Ferrovum myxofaciens | reverse complement strand
GCCTTCAACATTGTGTCTACTCTGGTCATGGTGGTAACGGACAAGCAGGCCGATATTGCGATTCTGCGTACCCTGGGGGCCTCGCCCGCCAGTATTCTGGTGATTTTCATGATTCAGGGGGCTTTGATCGGCGTGATCGGCATGGGCATTGGCGTGGGATTGGGTGTGGTGACGGCCCTCAATATTCGGTTCATCGTGCCCTTCATCGAAAAAGTTCTGGGCGTGCATTTTCTTTCTCCCCAGATCTATTTTATTTCCGAACTGCCCTCCGACCTGCAACAGGGCGATGTGCTGAGTATTGCGATCACCGCGCTGATCCTGACCCTGCTGGCGACTCTCTACCCCAGTTGGCGGGCAGCGCGGGTTCAACCGGCTGAGGCTTTGCGTTATGAGTGAGATGCTCCTGCGGTGCCAAGGCGTAACCCGGCATTTCACTTTGGCTGCCGATGAAGTTCCGGTTCTGCGTGGTCTCGATCTGGAAGTTCAGAAAGGAGAACAGATTGCCATTCTGGGGGCTTCCGGCAGCGGAAAAAGTACCCTGCTCCATGTGCTGGGCGGGTTGGATCGCCCCAATGAGGGGCAAGTCTCCCTGTGCGGACAAAATTTGACTGGTTTGAGTGACCGTCAGATCGGGCGTTTACGGAATCGCCACCTGGGGTTTGTGTATCAGTTCCACCACCTGTTGGCCGAATTCTCTGCCCTGGAAAACGTCATGTTGCCGCTGTCCATTGCGCGCATCGATTCTGTTTTAGCCTGCCAGAGGGCAACGGAAATGTTGGAAGCAGTGGGCCTGGGGCAGCGTTTGCACCATCGTCCGGGTGAACTCTCTGGCGGAGAGCGGCAACGAGCGGCGGTGGCCCGTGCCTTGGTGACCCGGCCTTCCCTCGTGCTGGCGGATGAACCCACCGGAAATCTGGATCGTCAGACAGCATGGCACGTTTTTGAACTGATCCTGAGCCTCAACCGCCGCCAGGGAGCGGGGTTGGTTATGGCGACCCATGATCTGGAACTGGCGGATCGTATGGATCGGCGTTACCGCTTGGAAGATGGAGTCTTGAGGGCTCTTTGAGCGGGGTCAGGTACGCCAGGCAGCCGTGACGTCGGGGATGTCTTGCAAGGTTTTGAGCGTACGGGCCAACTGTTCCAGACTGTCGATCTGAACGGTGAAGCGCATGCGTGCCTGCGTCCCATGGGTGTGGGTGTTGACACCGATGACATTGACTTTTTCACGGGTTAAGGCTTCGGAGATATCGCGCAGGAGTCCCTGCCGGTCCTGGCTCAGGACTCCGATATCCGTGGTAAAAGGTTGAGCTGGGGTGTTTTCTCCCCAGGTTACGGGAATCAGACGTTGCCATTGCTGATGGGTAAGGGCAGCCAGGCTGCGGCAATTGGCGCGGTGAATGCTGACCCCCCGTCCGCGCGTGACGAATCCCAGGATGGGTTCGGGGGGGACGGGCTTGCAGCATTTGGCGATGCTCGTGGCGATCTGGGACACACCGACCACCAGCACCCCCTGGTCGCCACCGGAAGGGCCGGGCGTGGTCAGAGGGAGTTTGATTTCCTGTGGCGACACGGGCGGCGCGAGAAGATTGTCCAGTTGGCGCAGGGTGACCTCGTTGCGGGCAAGGGCCACCAGAAAATCTTCCGTTCGGGCATAGCCGACCTGATTGGCCAACTGTTCCTGGGAAAGAGCGGTTTGGCCCGTGCGCGCCATCCACTTGTCGAGGAGGGTCCGCCCATGACTGAGGTCTTCCTCCCAATGTTGTAATTTGAACCATTGACGTACCTTGGCTTGAGCTCGATGGGTTTTGAGATACCCATAGGCAGGGTTCAGCCAGTCGCGGCTCGGACCCCCTTGCCGCACCGTCAGTATTTCCACCCGTTGCCCGTTGTTCAGAGGTTGGTTGAGGGGCGTCATGCGGCCATCCACCTTGGCCCCCCGGCATCGATGACCCAACTCCGAATGGACGTGATAGGCAAAGTCGATGGGGGTTGCTCCCTGGGGCAGGTCGATGATGCGTCCCTGGGGCGTAAACACGAAGAGAGTTTCATCTCCCGGAGGTAGGGAAGTGCCGGTATTCAGGGCGGCTTCCCGTTGCCAATCCAGCATCTGACGTAACCAGACCACCCGTTCTTCGAAGGAACGGTCTGCCCGCGCGCCTTCCTTGTAGCGCCAATGGGAGGCAATGCCCAATTCCGAATCGCGGTGCATTTCGTGGGTACGGATCTGAACTTCCACGATCTTGTTTTCCGGACCATAGACAGCAGTATGGAGGGAACGGTACTGGTTGCCTTTGGGGCGGGCAATGTAGTCGTCAAATTCGCCCGCAACAGGCACCCATCGCTGGTGGACCAAGCCGAGGACGGTATAACACTCGGGAAGGGTATCCACGATGATCCGCACGGCGCGAATGTCGTAGACTCGTTCCAGGGACAGGTTCTTGGCACGCATCTTCTTGACGATGCTGAAGATATGTTTGGGACGTCCGGTCACGGTGGCCACCAGGCCATTTTCCTGCAGGAGGTCCTGTAATGTCCGGATCAACTGGGTAATGTACTGTTCGCGCTGGATGAACCGTTCGTCCAGTTGGTGCGCGATGGTCTTGTAAGTCTCTGGTTCGAGGGCGCGCAGGGAAAGATCTTCCAATTCCCATTTAAGGAACCAGACTCCCAGACGATTGGCCAGAGGGGTGTAGAGGTCGAGGGTCTGACGGGCCAGTTGACGTTGGGTGGGTTCGTCCAGCGAGGTGGATCGGCGCATCAACCAAACTCTTTCGGCCAGGGCAATGAGCACCACCCGGATATCCTGGACCAGGGTCAGCAATAATTTTCGGATCCCTTCGATATGTTCTTCGTGGGAAGATTTTGGATGATCCTGAATGTCCAGGGTGTTGACGATGTGATCCAGGCGGTGCAGTTCTTGAGTCAGGGTCCAGACTTCCGGGTCCAGATCCAGGCGAGCAGGCAGGGTTTCTTGTCGTGACCAGGGCAGAGCGCGCAGCAGGGCCACCACGATGCACGCCGGATGAGCTTCCAGATCACTCAGCAGACGGGCGCTGGTGAGGGCGCGCTGAAGCGCCCATTGGCCCTCTTCATCGGCAGGATCCTGCGCCGTAATGAGTTGAAAAAGTTGGGCAATCAGAGAGGATTCTGTCAGTTGATAACGCGCATGGAGGCCCAGTCCGGACAATCCGTGGGCCGAACTCAGGGGGCCAGCGTCGGTGCGCGCTACCATGGCAGAATCGAAAAAATGGAATTCATCTTTTCATTATGGGCGTTTCAGTGAGGTCCTTCAAGGGGGGGTGCTTTGGGTTCGGTCTCTGGACAGCGAGATTCCCAGTAATGGGGAAAAACCGCCCGCAGGACGGTTCCCTGGATTTGGTGATCTGCCATATGCAGTTCCAGAGCCCCGCATTGGTCGGTGCGCAGACGCTCGCTGTGCGCCTCTCCATAACGCATCCAGACCACGGGGTTGGGATGCTTGAAACGGTTATGGTCTCCAACGGAGAATAGACTCCAGCGTGGGGCAACGGCCTGCAGGAAAGCCGGAGTCGAAGAGGTCTTGCTGCCATGATGAGGCACGATCAGGACGTCCGCCTGCAATTTCTCCGGGCTGCGCTCCAGCAAGGCCTGTTCACTGCGTGCTTCGATATCGGCGGGGAGGAGGACATGGAGCCTCCCCACCGTGAGGCGTAACACGCAGGCTCGATCATTGCTCTTGAGGGTGGGGTCGGACAGGTCTTCAGGGTCAGGATACAGAATCTCAAAATCCACCCCCTCCCAGTTCCAGTGCATTCCGGCCACGCACGTCCGTGTATGCGGAATACCGTGCAACAAGGGATGAGATGCAGGCAGGGGGGATAGGATCCAGGGTACGGGATAGGCGCTGACCAGGGAATGCAATCCACCGCTATGGTCGAGGTCACCGTGACTGAGAAGCAGGCCGTCCAGTTGCCGAACGCCAAAACTGCGCAGGGCAGGGATCACTACCCGTTCTCCGGCATCCTGTTCGGAACTGACGCGCGGTCCCGTATCAACTACGAGGGTATGTCGGGCAGTGCGCAGCACCACCGCCAGGCCTTGCCCCACATCCAGCAGATCCAGCCATAGTCCCCCCGGATCGGGGCGAGGCAGAGGTGAGACAACCAGTCCCAGCAGTCCCAGGCAACCGGCCCAACGCCCTGGAATACCCCGCGGTGCCAGCAGGAAACCCACGCCCAGCGTGGCGACGATGAGAACGGGCAGGGTGGGGGTAGGCAGAGCCAGCGGAGGACCACTGTGGCGGACCAACCAGTCCAGTCCCCAGGCCGTGCCCGTCATGAGCGCATGGGCCATCCTCAGACAGAAGCCCAGTCCGGGGATCAGTCCCAGCAAGGCCAGGGGAACCACGCCCAGGCTGACCAGAGGTATGGCAAAGGCATTGGCCAGGGGCGAGATCCAGGAAACCTGCCCAAACAGCCAGATCAGCAGGGGCACCATGGCCCAGGTGGCGGCCCATTGACTGTGGATTTCCTGTTTCCAGAAAGGTAACCGCCCGGTTTGGTGTGCACCTGCATAAACCATCCAGGACACGGCACCAAAGGAAAGCCAGAAACTGGGGGAGAGGGAGGCAAAGGGGTCGCCGGTCAAGGTCAGGGCAGCGGCCAGGAGAAGGAGAGTGGAAGGGGGCAGTGGCCGTTTCTGAAAACGGGCGAGGGTGAGGACGGTGATCATGGCCAGGGTACGCTGGGTGGGAAGGGAAAATCCGGCAATCAGGGCATAGGCACTGGCACCCAGCCACCCGGCCAGCCAGCGGATGCGTAGGGAAGGGGACAGAAGACCGGTGACTTTGGCGACGAGGCCCGCCAGCATCGTGATATGCAATCCGGAGATGCTGATCAAATGGCCGACCCCCGTTGCCCAGAACAATTGCCAATCCGCAGGGGAAATGGTCGATTGGTCACCAATGACCAAAGCGATCAGCACCGGGCCCCAGGGTTGGTCCTTCAGTTGGCGACGCAAACGTTGACGCAGGAGATCCCGTTGGGCTTCTATGAACAAATGAAGGCCCCTGATTCCGCCGGGATGGGACCACCCCAGGAACACGGGTGGGGTACGCCGGTCGATGCTGCCTTGGGTCAGTATGCCCTCACTCCACGCCCAGGTGGCACTGTCGAATCCGCCGGGGTTGACCTGGCCGTGGGGACTTTTGACGCGACACTGCCAACGCCAGCGTTGCCCTGGATGCAGTTCTGCCGGTGCGTCATGGAGGGGGAGCGCGAATTCGGACAGTGCGACTTCGGCGGGGAACAGAAGGGACCCCGGGTCTGCGGCCACCTTGAAGTGAAGCGCGCCGGCGCGGCCTTCCGGCAAACTAATGAGGGTGCCCGTCAGCGTGAGGTTTTGATGTTCCCAGCGGGGCGGCAGGCGGTGTGCCATGCGCAGGCGAGCCCGTTCATTGGCCATGACGAGCCCCCCCAGAAACAAGGCGAGAAACAGGAGCATGGAGCGTCCCCGCGGCCAATGTCGTAGCGCGCCCACGCCGAGGGCCCAGACCAGGCTCGCGCCCTCGAGCGCGGACAACGGTACGAGACGGGGGGCAGCCTGAAGTACCAGGATGCCCAGGATCCAGGCACAGAGAAGGAGTCGCATACCTTCCCAGTATGCCCACGGGGGTACTGGGACAGCAGTGAAGAAGCGCGATGGATCAGGGGTTTTTGGAGAGGTGTGGGGTGAGCCAGGTGGTCATGTCGTGAATCTCCTCCCCGCAGACACTGTGTGGCATGGGGTAACTGTGCCAGGTCAGGGGGTAGCCTGCACTTTCCAGGAATTGGCGCGACTGGTTGCCCTGTGCCCAGGGAATAACCGGATCCTGGGTGCCGTGGGCCATGAAAATGGGCAAGGTGCGGTTAGCCGGATGGGCTCGTTGGGCCAGTTCGTGGCTCAGGGGAAGATAGGTGGAAAGTGCCAGTACGCCTCCCAGGGGCACGGGCATGCGTGTGCCGGCGGTGAGCGCGACGGCGCCGCCTTGGGAGAAACCGGCAATGAAAATGTTTCGGGCAGGGATCCCGCGCTGCACTTCGTTTTCAATGAGATGCTGGACAGCGGCACAGGAGACCCGCAGATCATCATCGTTGGGCACCCAGCGTTCGCCCTCCAGGGCGATATCATACCAGGCACGCATGACCATTCCCTGATTCAAGGTGAGAGGGCGGCGCGGGGCATGGGGCAGGATGTGACGGAGGGCGGGATGAGTCAGCGTCAGGGTTTCGGCTACGGTCACGAAATCATTTCCATCGGCCCCCAGGCCATGTAGCCAGAACAGGGTGGCACGGGCAGGAACCAAGGGGTCGAGCACCACCGGTGGGGTGTCCCAAAAACGGTCAGAGGTCGGATTCTTCATGGGATACGGGCGAGACAGCCTCCAGAAAGGGCGCCAGGGTGTGGAACAACGCGCGAAAATGGCGGGGGGGCTTGTGCAGGATGCGCTCCCGTTGAGCCGCCAGCACCTGCTGGCGCAAATGTTGACGATCCACCGCGGGGTAATCGCGCGCAAACAGATCCACCAGGGAAACATCCTCCATCATGCGTTCGCGCCATCGCTCGGTGCGGTGCATGGCTGCGGTGGCAGCATGGGAATGACCATTCAGGCGATCCAGATATTCCCGGATAGGGGCAGGGTCCACGTGGCGCATGAGTTTGCCGATGTATTGAAACTGACGTCTCAGTCCGCCATGGGCATGAATGGTTTTGGCGTCCAGAATGGCCTGAAGCAAAGGATCGGGCAGGTCGAGGGTGCGCAGTTGGGGGGGCTTCAGAGCCACCAGTGCTTCTCCCAAGGCCTGCAGGGCTTCCATGTCGCGTTTGCGTTGGGTTTTGCTGAGCAGTTCTTCGGAGTGCACGGTTTTCCAGAATTCCATCAATGTTGCTATGATACCGGAATTATATGCAAAGGAATCTCTATTGTGTCGGATCATTCACCTTTTCATTATTCTCAGGAGTATTTTCAATCTCTGGTCCAGACGGCGCTTCAGCAGGCCTGCCAGGCCGGGGCCAGCGCAGTGGAAGTGGAAGTGAGCGAAGGAGTCGGCCTGGGCGTCACGGTGCGCCTGGGGGAAGTGGAAACCATCGAATACAACCGTGACAAGGATCTTGGGGTGACGGTGTATTTCGGGCCACAGCGGGGACAGGCCAGTACCTCGGATTTTTCGGCGGCGGCCTTGCGCAGTACCGTGGACAAGGCGGTGGCCATTGCCCGTCATACGGCGCTGGATCCCTTTGCGGGGTTGGCCGACCCTGCCTTGCTGGCTCAGGCACCCTGGCCCGATCTCGGCCTGTTCCGTCCCTGGGATCTGAGCGTGGAACAGGGCATCGACTGGGCGCGCCGCTGCGAATCGGCGGCCCTTGCTCAGGACCGGCGTCTGAATAATTCGGAAGGGGCCACGGTGCATACCCAGAACTCCCACTTTTTTTATGGCAATACCCTGGGATTCATGGGAGGGTATGCCGGGTCCAGCCACAATCTGAGTTGCGCCGTCATTGCCGGTAAAGATCAGGATATGCAGCGCGATTACTGGTACAGCACGTCGCGTCATCCGGACCAACTGGAGTCCCCGGAACAGGTGGGGCGACAGGCGGCAGAGCGTACGCTGCGCCGCCTCGAAGCCCGTCGTCTGTCCACGCGGCAGGTGCCGGTGCTTTTCGAGGCTTCCCTGGCCTCCGGACTGATCGGACATTTTGTTGGGGCAGTGAGTGGCGGGTCACTCTATCGGGGCACCAGTTTTTTGCCCGACAGTCTGGGGCAAAGAGTCTTTGACGAACGGTTTTCCCTGCGTGAGGAACCCCATCTGCCGGGAGGGTTGGCCAGCGCACCTTTTGATGATGAAGGGGTAGCGACACATCCCCGTCTGGTGGTAAATAATGGTGTCGTGGAAGGATATTTTCTGGGCAGTTATTCCGCGCGCAAACTGGGAATGCGCTCCACTGCCAATGCGGGGGGAAGTCATAACCTGATTGCCACCCCTTTCGGCGGTGGCTTTGAGGACCTGCTGCGGCAGATGGATCGGGGCGTGCTGGTCACCGAATTGCTGGGGCATGGAGTGAACGGGGTGACCGGGGATTATTCGCGGGGTGCGGCAGGATTCTGGGTGGAACAGGGCCAGATCCAGTATCCCGTACACGAAATCACCATTGCCGGGAACCTCAAGGAAATGTTCCGCGCGATTCAGGGGGTGGGAACGGATGTGCGGGTGCGTGGTTCCAAGATTTGCGGTTCCATCCTGGTGGGGGAAATGACTGTGGCAGGGGAATAGGGCAAGCCATGAAATGTCCCTTTTGCGGTGCCATGGATTCCCAGGTCATCGACTCGAGGATTTCGGAAACCGGCGAGAGTATCCGTCGGCGTCGGCGTTGCGTGGGATGTAACCGGCGTTTTACCACCTATGAGACGGTGGACATTCGACTTCCCCAATTGATCAAATCCAATGGTCAGCGGGAAGAGTATTCGGCCGACAAGGTGCGGGTCAGTTTCATGCGTGCCCTGCATAAACGACCGGTTCCCGCAGAACGGGTCGATGCGGCCATCGAACGGATACGCCAGCATCTGCTGGCGCTGGGAGAACGGGAGATCACTTCCCGCCAGGTGGGGGAAATGGTGATGGAAGAACTGCGTCACCTCGACAAGGTGGCCTATGTGCGCTTTGCCTCGGTGTACCGAAGTTTTCAGGATCTGGATGATTTCCGGGACGTGATCCGTGACCTCTGATTCCCCCGGTGACCGGGTGCATTTCATGCGACGGGCGCTGGAACTGGCGCAACGGGGGAACTGGACCACCACGCCCAATCCCAGGGTGGGTTGCGTCCTGGTGCAGTCCGGTCGGATCGTCGGGGAAGGTTGGCATGAGCGGGCCGGAGAACCCCATGCCGAGGTCCATGCCCTGCGTGGGGCCGGGGCGCAGGCACGGGGAGCCACGGCCTTTGTGACCCTCGAACCCTGCAGTCATAGGGGGCGCACCCCGCCCTGTGCCAATGCGCTCATCGAGGCGGGCATTGCACGGGTGGTGGTGGCCATGGAGGACCCCAATCCGCGCGTGGCTGGGCAGGGATTGGCCCGTTTGCGGGCGGCGGGGATCGACGTGGAAGTGGGGGTGGAAGCACGGGCAGCGGCAGAACTCAACCCCGGTTTTACGTTGCGCATGACCGAGGGAAGACCCTGGATTCGGGCCAAGCTGGCGCTCAGCCTGGATGGCAGGAGCGCGCTGGGGAATGGCGTCAGCCAATGGATCACAGGGTTGGAGGCGCGTACCGAGGGGCATCGGTGGCGAGCCTGTTCCTGTGCGGTGGCAACCGGTGGTGGTACGATCAGGCAGGATGACCCGGCGTTGACGGTGCGGGCCGTGGAGACGACGCGCCAACCCCAACGTCTGGTGCTGGATCCCCGTCTGGAGACTCCCGCTACGGCCCAGGTCCTGAAAACAGGAGGTCAGTCCTGGTTTTACTGTATCGATCCGGCTCCGTCCGAACGGCAACGGGCTCTGGAAGCAGCGGGGGGAAAAGTGGTTCCTTTGCCGGTTTCGAGCATGGGGCGAGTGGATTTGCGGGCTCTGGTACGGGCATGGGGCGGATTGGAATTGAATGAGGTATTGCTGGAGGCCGGTCCACATTTGACAGGCGCATTGCTGGAAGCAGGGTTAGTGGACGAGGTATTGATTTTTCAGGCGCCCCTCTTGCTGGGTGAGGGGGCCCTGGGGGCGGTGAATTGGTCCCGACCGTTGAGTTCACTGGCCCAGGGGAAGGTTTTGGAGGTCGAGGAACGACGCGTTCTGGGGCGAGATTGGCTGATTCGGGCACGGGTACGAGGGAGTGGGACATGTTTACCGGAATAGTGCAGGCGGTGGGACGGATCGTGAGTATGGAACCTCTGGAAGAGGGGATGCGCATGACCTTCGATACGGCAACCTTATCTCTGGAGGGGGTTGACCTGGGCGGGTCCATTGCGGTCAATGGCGTTTGTCTGACCGTGATTGCCCTGGGCGCGCAGTCCTTTTCGGCGGAGGTTTCACGGGTAACGCTGGAAGGAACCACCGGGTGGGTGTTGGGGCGGCGCATCAATCTGGAGCGGGCCTTGCGTTTGAGTGATGCGCTGGGAGGTCATCTGGTCACCGGGCATGTGGATGGGGTGGGTCGGGTACGCAGTTTCACTCCCTGCGGGGAAAGTGTCACCTTGCAGGTGGAGGCTCCAGGAGATTTGCCCCGTTATATTGCGACCAAGGGATCGGTGACGGTACAGGGGGTGAGTTTGACGGTGAATGCAGTGGAGGGCGCGCTTTTTACCGTCAATCTGATCCCCCATACCCAGCAGGTTACGACCTTGGGGGGCTTGGTGGAAGGTGCCGGGGTGAATCTGGAAGTGGATTTGCTGGCGCGCTATGCCGAACGCGCGCGGCAATGGTCCGATGACAAGGGAACGGGAACGCCTCCCTTGGAGTAGAATGGGGGGTTTGGAAGGAGAAAGTTTGATGACACAGGGGACGGGAGTCCTGGCACCCACGGAGGAGTTGATCGCCGAAGTGCAGGCAGGGCGCATGGTTATTCTGGTGGATGATGAGGACCGGGAGAACGAAGGAGACCTGGTGCTGGCAGCGGATCATGTCACCCCGGAAGCCATCAACTTCATGGCGCGCTATGGGCGTGGGCTGATTTGTCTGACATTGACAGAGGCCCGCTGCCAACAATTGAATTTGCCGCTCATGGTGACGGATAACCGTTCTCCCCTCACCACCAACTTTACCGTGTCCATTGAGGCGGCACAGGGGGTGACCACGGGCATTTCGGCGGCCGATCGGGCGCGTACGGTACAGGCTGCAGTGGCTCGTTTTGCCCGCCCCGCCGATGTGGTGCAGCCGGGACATATTTTTCCGCTGATGGCGCGGCGTGGGGGGGTTCTGATCCGTGCCGGGCATACCGAGGCAGGCTGCGATTTGGCCCAGTTGGCTGGTTTGGAACCGGCGGCGGTGATCTGCGAGATCCTCAAGGAGGACGGTGAGATGGCCCGTCTTCCCGACCTCCTCCCCTTTGCCCGCGAGCATGGCCTGAAGGTGGGGTCGATTGCCGACCTGATCCGGTACCGCAGTCATACCGAATGTCTGGTGGAACGAGTGGCGGCGCGGCCCTTGAATACCCCCCAGGGCGCTTTTGAGGTCGTGGCATTTTATGATGCGGTGGGTCATCGTACCCATCTGGCTCTGGTGCATGGTCATATCGAAGCGGCACGGGAGACATTGGTGCGTGTGCACGAGCCTTTTTCCGTGACAGATGTTCTGGATGACGGGGTGGGGCGGCATTCCTTTGGCATACAGGGCGCCATGAAAAAAATCGTGGCGGCGGGGAGCGGCGTAATCGTACTGTTGCACGGAGAAGATCATGCTCAGGATCTGATCGCCTGGGCCACGGCGGAGGTCACATCGGCACCTTCCCCCGGACGAAAATGGGACTCGCGCCTGCATGGGGTAGGCGCACAGATTTTACGGGCGGTGGGGGTGGGGCGTATGAAAGTGTTGTCCCGCCAACGCAAAATGCCCAGCATGGCAGGTTTTGGACTGGAGATTACTGGATATGTCACACCCGAGGAATAGACCCTGGAATACCAGCATGGCGGATATTGCCTGTGATGGCAAGGGGTTGCGCATTGCCATCGTATTGGCCCGCTTCAATGAGGCCATTGGCGAACAACTACTGGCGGCGACAGGCAAGGCGCTGATGGAGCGTGGCGTGGCTGAAGAAGATATTCCGGTATTGCGTGTGCCCGGTGCCCTGGAACTGCCCCTGACTCTCAAGGTTCTGGCGGAAACCGGGCGCTTCCAGGCCTTGATTGCCTTGGGTTGCGTGGTGCGCGGAGATACCTATCACTTCAAGATCGTGGCGGATGAATCGGCGGCCGGGATTACGGCCGTACAACTGGCCACGGGGATTCCCATTGCCAATGGGGTACTGACTACGGAAAACGATGCTCAGGCCTTTGCCCGGGCCGAACATAAGGGACAGGACTGCGCCTTGGCGGCCATCGAAATGGTGCGTCTGCTCGAAGAAATCCGGCGGGGAATACTATGAAATCGGCACGCCGTCAAGCGCGCGAGTTGGCGGTGCAGGGGCTCTATGAGTGGCAACTGGCAGACACCGAACGGGCAGCCATCATCGATCATCTCGGTACTCAACCTCACTTTATGCGCGCAGATCGGGCGTTTCTTGAAGAGTTGCTGAAAGGAGTGATGACGGAGCGGGAGTCCCTGGATCAGCGGCTGAGCGTGCTGATCGACCGGCCCCTGACGCAGATCAGCCCGGTGGAGCACGCCATCCTGTGGCTGGCCAGTTATGAACTGGTTCATTTTCCTGAAACGCCTTTTCGCGTCATTTTGAATGAGGCCATCGATTTGGCCAAGCGTTTTGGAGGCACGGACGGACATAAATACGTCAACGGCGTGCTGGATCGTCTGGTGGCGCAGGAACGTCCGGAGGAACGCCAGCGTCCGGTGCGTCAAAAAACTTCCTGAGGGACTGTGGTGAAATGACGGGCGAGTTTGCACTGATCCGGCGTTATTTCCATCCTCCTACCCGACATACATTGTTGGCGGGGGGGGATGACGCCGCCTTGATCGTGCCACAGATGGCGCATGAATTGGCCCTTTCCACCGACCTGTTGGTGGGGGGGCAACACTTTTTTCCGGATATGGATCCCCACCGCCTGGGACAAAAAGCAGCAGCTGTGAACCTGTCAGACATGGCCGCCATGGGGGCGACGCCCCGTTGGGTTTTGCTGGGGTTGACCCTGTCATCCTTCCAGGAATCCTGGGTGGCCGCGTTCAGCCAGGGTTTTCGCAAGATTTTGGATGCCCATGAGGTGGACTGGGTTGGCGGAGATACCACGGCGGGGCCCCTTGCCCTGGCAGTGACGATCATCGGTGAAGTTCCGGACGGTCAGGCGTTGCGGCGCAGTGGTGCCCATGGGGGAGAGGATATCTGGGTCTCGGGTACCTTGGGCGATGCGGCTCTGGGTTTGGACTGGCGCCTGGGACGTTGCCCGGATCTTGCGCCTGCAGCCCGAGACTTTGCCCTGGAACGCTTCGAATGTCCGACTCCACGGGTCGCTCTGGGGCAAGCCCTGCGCCCTTTGGCCAGCGCTGCCATCGATATTTCCGACGGTTTGCTGGCAGATTTGGGGCATCTTCTGACGGCTTCCGGCGTGGGTGCCCAACTGGAGTTGGCACGCATACCCACCTCTGCGGCTCAACCTTCAGGGCCCACCGATTCGGACTGGCAGCGCCGGGTGTTGCAGGGGGGGGAAGACTACGAATTATGTTTCACTGCGCCCTCTTCCCGGCGTTCCCAACTGGAAGCGTTGGGGCGTGCCGGGACGGTGGTCCTGACCCGCATCGGACGAGTGACCGCTGCTCCGGAGGAACGGTTCATACAGGATGAGAAGGGTCAGTCCGTGGCAGTTTCCTGGCGGGGATATGATCATTTTGCAGGGGCCACATGAAACGTGCCACCGCCAGTTTCATGAAGGAAAGCCCACTCCACTGGGTGGCCTTGGGCGGAGGGGCAGGGTTGTCCCCCTGGGCCCCGGGAACGGTGGGCAGTTTGCTTGGTTTTCCGCTCTTTTTATTGCTGCGCTCCCTGCCCTGGGGCGTACAATGGTCGCTTTTGGCGGGTTTGTTTCTGTTTGGTATATGGGCCTGTGGTGCAACGGCACGGGCACTGGAAGATGAGGATCCCAAGGCGGTGGTTTGGGATGAAGTGGTGGCCTGTGCAGGTGTACTTCTTCTGGCCCCACCTACGGGGCTTGGGTGGATGTTGGGATTTGGGTTGTTTCGTCTGTTCGATATCTGGAAGCCTTTTCCGATTGGCTGGGTTGATCGACGAATCAAAGGGGGGGTAGGGATCATGCTGGACGATGCCTTGGCGGCCGTTTTGGCAATGTGGATACTCTGGCATATAAAGGGGGTATGGCATGGGCACTTCTGAACAGGATCTCGAGACCACGGACCCGCTTCCAAGAAAATCGGACAAAGATCTGGCTCAACGGGTGGGCGATGCCCTGAGTCAACGGGGCTGGACCTTGGCCACAGCCGAATCTTGTACCGGCGGGGGGATGGCCGCTCTGGTTACAGAAATTCCCGGCTGTTCCCAGTGGTTCGATCGTGCCTGGGTGACTTACAGTAACCACAGCAAAGTCACTTTGCTCGGGGTCCCTGAGGCACTCATCGAAGCATTTGGTGCGGTGAGTGAACCGGTGGTTTGCGCCATGGTGGAAGGTGCCCTGAAACTCAGTCGCGCGGACATTGTAGTGGCTGTGAGTGGCGTGGCCGGACCGGGAGGGGGCACGGCGCATAAGCCGGTGGGAACCGTTTGTCTGGCCTGGGGGGAACGGCAGGGAGGGATCCGGACCGATACTTTCTGGTTTCCGGGGGACCGGCACGCCATTCGCACCGCAGCGATTACCCAGGGTTTGCTGGGCGTGTGGGAATGGGTCTGTAAACCGGCGCTCGCATGAATGGCGGAAGCCCCTTGACGGTCGGGGGTAACTGTATATAATTACAGTCTTTGGCCCTGTGTTGAATGAACATCACAGAATCCGTTTATTGCACGGTATTTCGTCCGGGAATGCGCCTAGAGTGAGTGCTTGGACACATGATAGAGTGAGGAACAGGCATGGAAGAGCATAAGAGCAAAGCGTTGGCCGCTGCGTTGTCCCAGATCGAAAAGCAGTTCGGTAAAGGAGCAGTGATGCGCCTGGGGGCCGGGGGTGTTGAAAATGACATCGAGGTGATTTCCACCGGTTCTCTCGGGCTTGATATGGCCCTGGGTGTGGGGGGGTTGCCACGGGGCCGGATCGTGGAGATTTATGGGCCTGAATCCTCGGGTAAGACCACGTTGACCTTGCATTTCATTGCTGAAATGCAGAAAAAGGGAGGGGTGGCTGCATTTATCGATGCCGAGCATGCCCTGGACCCGGTCTATGCCCAGAAGTTGGGGGTCAATGTGGCTGATCTGCTCATTTCTCAGCCTGATACGGGGGAACAGGCCCTCGAAATCGCGGACATGCTGGTGCGTTCCGGGTCTGTGGATATCGTGGTGGTGGATTCGGTGGCCGCTCTGACCCCCCGTGCGGAAATCGAAGGCGAGATGGGGGATTCCCATGTGGGTCTCCATGCCCGTCTCATGTCCCAGGCATTGCGCAAGTTGACCGGTAACATCAAACGGTCTAATTCCATGGTTGTATTCATCAATCAGATCCGTCTCAAGATTGGGGTTATGTTTGGCAATCCGGAAACTACCACAGGGGGAAATGCGCTCAAGTTTTATGCCTCAGTGCGACTGGATATCCGGCGCGTAGGTTCCATCAAGAGAGGGGATGAGATCATTGGCAGCGAGACGCGGGTCAAGGTCGTCAAGAACAAGGTGGCTCCCCCTTTCAAGGTGGCGGATTTCGACATCCTGTACGGGGAAGGGATTTCACGGGAGGGAGAAATCATCGAATTGGGGGTCATGGCCAAGGTAATTGAAAAATCCGGGTCCTGGTATGCCTATCAAGGGGAGAAGATCGGGCAGGGCAAGGACAATACGCGCCTCTACCTGCGCGAGCGCCCAGCGCTGGCCCAGGAAATCGAGGACCGTATCCGTTCTGCCAGTGGACTGGAAATGCCGGTGGGAAAAACTGAGGAAGAGTGACAACGTTGCGTGAACGAGCCCTGCGCCTCCTGGCGCGGCGCGAATATACCCGGCACGGACTGGCGCTGCGTCTGAAGCAGGAGGTTGCCGCGTGCGTGGATCTGGAGGCGCTGCTGGACCAACTGGAGCGCCAGGGGTATTTGTCAGATCAGCGGGCAGCGGAGGCTCTGCTGCGAAAACACGCAGAGCGTCACGGGGTGCTGCGCCTGCGCCAGGATTTTCAGCAACAAGGGGTTCCTGCGGCCTTGGCCGCATCCCTGCTCGAAGAAGCCCGAGCCCATGAGTTGAAGGCGGGCCAAGCAGTATGGGCGCGGAAATTCGGTCAGTTCCCTGAAACAGCCGCAGATCGGGCCCGACAAATGCGCTATCTGACCAACCGTGGATTCTCCCGTTCCACCATTGCCGCCGTACTTGGCGGGGATGGGGAGGAGGATGGGGGATGAAGGAGGGGGAGGGAGGGGAAAATCACTGTGACCCGGAGCCCAGCCTGGGATGAGGCCGCAGCCAGGCTCAGACGAGCCCGGTGGTGTTCTGC
>NZ_JPOQ01000057.1 GCF_000735045.1 Ferrovum myxofaciens | reverse complement strand
CCGGCATCACACCCTGGATCAGCAGTTCTGCCGATGGCTCCTGCTGAGCCTCGATCGTTTGCCCTCCAACGAACTGATCATGACCCAGGAACTGATCGCCGCCATGCTCGGGGTACGTCGCGAAGGTGTCACGGAGGCCGCCGGAAATGTGCAGAAAGCGGGCTTGATCAAGTACAGTCGGGGCCACATTACCATTCTTGACCGAGTAGGTCTGGAGAAGCGGGTCTGCGAATGTTACGCAGTGGTCAAGAAAGAGTTCGATCGCCTGCTCCCCGAGTAGTCGTTGAAGGAGGCTTTACCAAGTTTCTGAATTAGGCATGGAAACCCAGGGTTCTTCGGAAGTCTAATTATTATCAGGTGAAGTTGGCACCGTTTCTTCGTGATGTGTTCGAAGTGCGGCAGAAAATTTCAGGGGACGATTCAATATGCATCCGCGTCACATAGAACGGCACCGCACTAAACGCGTAGGTTGGCTACGCGCTGCAGTATTGGGCGCGAATGATGGCATCGTTTCCACAGCGAGTCTGGTGCTGGGTGTTGCGGCTGCGCATGCTACTCGCAGCAACATAATGGTCGCTGGAGTTGCCGGCTTGGTCGCCGGAGCCATGTCAATGGCCGCCGGCGAGTATGTGTCCGTCCACACACAGGCAGATACCGAAATGGCAGATATCGAGCTTGAACGCAAGGAACTCAAGACGGACGAAGCCGGGGAGCATAAAGAATTGGCGGCGATCTATGTTGGTCGAGGTCTTGATCCCGCGCTAGCGAAACAGGTCGTCGATCAACTCATGGCGCATGACGGGCTTGGTGCACACGTCCGCGACGAACTTGGAATCACCAAAGCGCATAGTGCGCGTCCGATCCAGGCTGCCTTTGCTTCGGCTGCCAGTTTCGCAATTGGAGCAGCCATGCCACTGTTGATCACGTTATTGGCACCCGCGGTAAATCTCATCCTATTCGTCGCAGGTACGTCACTCGTTTTTCTCGCGCTTCTGGGTGGGGTGGCTGCGTACGCCAGCGGCGCTTCTTTGACTGCGGGGGCAATGCGTGTCACATTCTGGAGTGCACTGGCCATGGCGTTAACTGGGGGCGTCGGCGCCTTATTTGGAGCGGTTGTGTAAGCGAAATGGCGCTGTGCCACCTTGCACGCAGACTTGGGTTGTATCAGCTGGCGATTATCTGCTGATACATGATCACAGGCCGCGATGTGTAATCGGCCGGTTAAGTTCGCTGCCGTACGGTAGTCGTCGGTATCTGTAGTTAGACTGATTCTATTTCCGAGCCGCAAAGGATGTCATCATGGAACCGAATAACGATCCGTCCAAAGTTATAGAATCTAAATACGGGGCCAAGCGTGGCGCGAAATCCGATGCCAAGTCGACGGGTGCTGCAGAGGATCACCTGCTCAGTGGTCTGACGAGCGACGAGGCCCACCGCCTTCTGACACAGTTTGGTCCCAACACAATGCCAGATACGAACATGCACCCGCTGCGTATGGCGCTTGAAAAATTCTGGGCCCCGGTTCCGTGGATGCTCGAGGCTGCGGTTGTGCTTGAACTCGTGCTCGGCAAGTATGTTGAGGCCGTGATCATTGCGGGTCTTTTGGTGTTCAATGCAGCACTCGGTCTATTTCAGGAGAGCCGTGCCCAGGCAACCCTCACCGCACTGAAGTCCCGGCTCGCGCTGAACGCATCCGTCCGGCGCGATGGCGTATGGAAAATCATACCTGCGGCCGAACTTGTGCCGGGCGACGTGGTGAAACTCTCACTTGGTGGGGTGGTTGCCGCAGATGTGCATATTACCGGTGGAGAAGTTTTGCTCGACCAATCCATGCTTACCGGCGAATCGGTGCCTATCGAAGCAGGTGTGGGCGTGGAAACTTTTGCTGGAGCGCTCGTGCGTCGGGGCGAGGCGGAGGCGGGGGTCACGGCGACCGGAGTGCGCACCAAGTTCGGTCGCACTGCAGAATTAGTTCGCACCGCCCATGTCGTGAGTTCCCAGCAGAAGGCAGTTCTGCGCGTGGTGCGCAATCTTGCCGCATTCAACAGCATCGTCATTGTGGTGCTTGTGGCTTATGCTTATTTTCTCAAGATGCCGCTGGCGGAGATCATTCCTCTCGTTCTGACGGCAGTCTTGGCGTCGATACCGGTTGCACTGCCAGCTACATTCACATTGGCGGCGGCACTCGGCGCGCGAGCCTTGGCAAAGTTAGGTGTCCTTCCGACACGCCTCTCCGCAGTGGATGAAGCAGGAACTACGGACGTCTTGTGCTCCGACAAGACCGGCACGTTGACCCAAAATGCGCTGACAGTGACGACCATTCATCCCATGAACGGCTTCGACGAGGCGCATGTTTTGGCACTTGCCTCGCTGGCGAGCGCGGATGGTGGGCAGGATCCAGTGGATGCAGCCATTCGTGCGGCCGCTTTAAGCAAGGGCATCTCAGATGCGCCAAAGTTGGTCAAGTTTGAGTCTTTCGATCCTGCGAAAAAGATGTCAGAGGCAACCGCAACTGATTCGACCGGCGGTACGCAACGTATCGTGAAGGGTGCTTTTTCCGTAGTCATCGGTCTCGTACAACGGACACCGACCGCAACAGTTGCGGTGAACGAACTTGAACGGCAGGGCTTCCGAGTTCTGGCAGTGGCAGCGGGACCGCAGACGGCGATGAAGCTGGCGGGACTTGTTGCGCTGAGTGACCCGCCTCGTTCAGATTCGGCGGCACTCGTCACTGAATTGCATGAGTTAGGTGTCCGCACTGTGATGGTGACGGGTGACGCGCCGGCGACTGCGGCCATCGTGGCTCACGCGGTGGGGCTTGATGGCGCCATCTGTCCGCCCGGTCCAATTCCCGACAACGTCCATCCCGAGCAATTCGCAGTCTATGCCGGCGTCCTACCGGAGGATAAGTACAAGCTTGTCAAGGCGTTTCAGAAGGGCGGTCATACCGTCGGCATGTGTGGCGACGGTGCCAATGACGCGCCAGCGCTGCGTCAGGCGCAGATCGGCATCGCAGTCTCCACGGCAACCGATGTCGCCAAATCGGCCGCCGGCATGGTGCTGACCGAACCTGGCCTCGCTGGCATCGTCGCCGCGGTCAAAGAAGGGCGAATCACGTTTCAGCGCATCCAGACCTACACATTGAATTCTATCGCCAAGAAGATCGTGACGGTGCTCTTCCTGATTGCTGGCCTGGTCATGACAGGGCACGCGATCCTGACCCCACTGCTGATGGTCATTGTGATGGTCGCCGGTGACTTTCTCGCCATGTCCTTGACGACGGATAATGTAAGACCGTCCCCGACGCCGAATGAGTGGCACATCGGCAAATTGACGATGGCCGGCGCTGCGATGGGCATTTGCCTGCTGGCCTTCTGCATCGGCATCCTGGCTATTGGTAAATTTGGCATGAATCTTGGTATAGAGACATTGAGAACCCTGGCCTTCGTCGTCTTGGTGTTCGGCAGTCAGGCGACGATCTATGCCATTCGCGAACGCCGACACTTGTGGGCCTGTTCTCGTCCAAGTCTCTGGCTTGTGGCGTCATCCGTTACCGATATCGGTATCGCCTCCCTATTGGCTATCAGCGGGATCGCAATGACACCCTTGCCGCCCTTGATGGTGGCGGGCACACTTGCAGCGGCAACTGCCTTCGCATTCATTCTGGATTTGGCAAAGGTTCCAATATTCTCTCGTCTCGGGGTCGCCGAGCGCCCGTCCGATCGCTCCTTGACTCACAAAACCAAGGGTATCCGAGGACTTGGGGCGCAAAGACGTTCAAGCAGTTGAAGTGTTCAGAATCGTGTTTCTGAACGAAGTCATGATGAAGTTCCCCCGGTTTTTCGCCTTCCAAGGGCGGTACCTATCCTACATGAATTTGCGCCGCAGTGCTCCACCTATCTTCCCTTGCGGGTAGTTTGCCGAATAACAAAAACCGTGTTACTGTTTAGCACTGGGAGGTCAGCAGGTTGGACAATGATCCAATAATTTTTATTTGAGATTCACAATGACCTATTGTCTTGCTATTAACACGGAAACAGGCTTCGTTCTTTGCTCTGATTCACGAACCAATGCCGGATTTGACAACATTTCGACCTACTCGAAGATGCACACTTTCGTGTGGCCGAACAACAGAGTGTTCGCGCTGCTTTCAGCGGGAAATCTTGCTACCACACAGTTGGTGATCAAGCGGCTTCATGCTGATCTGGATAGCAGAGCAGTCCCTAATCTGTTTAGTGTCGAAAATATGCATGAAGCGGTAGACTATGTGGCCACAGTTAGTAGTAGCGTACAAAATATCCACGCGGTGAGGGACAGCGGGAATGTCAATTTTGAAGCGACATTTATTTTGGCAGGACAAATAGGCACGTCGCGCCATGAAACGCTCATGATTTATCCACAGGGCAATTATATTCACGAGTCCAATGAACATCCTTTCCTGCAAATCGGTGAAATTAAATACGGCAAACCTATCCTGGATCGAGTCATCAACCGTCATATCTCACTGCCAGAGGCAGGTCGTTGCGCACTGGTGTCGATGAATTCGACGGTTCGCAGCAATCTTACTGTCGCCCATCCTGTCGAGTTACTGGTTTATGATAAAGATAGCCTGTCCTTCACTCACCAACTCTATTTGGGTGAAGATGATCCGTTTGCCAAAGAACTTGCAGAATCTTGGAATCGGGGTCTTCTCTTAACACTGCAAAATCTGCCCAAATTTGTTTGGGAAAAGTCTGAAAACTCACCTGCAGCCAATAATTCGACCCGATCATCACAAGTGATTAATTCCTGACTTTTCTGAAACGGCAGTAAATCCACATAAAAATCTTCTTATTCTTCGGTTTTGTTTATTTTGTTTGTCAATGGCCCATGCACCAGAATGAGGCGTAGCGTCAGAATTCTGTCTCACTTTGGCAATTCAATAGCCAAAATAAAATGCTAATAACCTGAATTTTTTGGTATTAAATTGTTTGGCATGATTCATGCATTAATAGCATAAGTTCAAACAATTGACTAAAAATCATGAAGACAGTCTATGACGAAATGTATGCCGCTGATGGTTCAGTGCGTGAAAGTTATCGTAACTACGCCAATTGGCTACAGGTTATCCCCGACGATGTGATCGCGCGCAAACGCGAGGCCGCGGATTTGGCGTTTCATCGCGCCGGAATTACTTTCGCCGTATATGGTGAAGCCAACAGTCAGGAAAGACTGATCCCTTTCGACATCATACCGCGTATTATTCCGACGCGAGAGTGGCAACACCTGTCCGACGGATTGCGCCAACGGGTCAAGGCGTTGAATGCCTTTTTGCATGACATTTATCATGATCAGGAAATACTTAAAGCAGGTCTTATCCCGGCTGGACAGGTATTGAGAAATAGCCAGTTCCGTCCGGAAATGGTCGGGGTAGACGTGCCAGAGCAGATTTATGCACACATTGCCGGCATAGACTTGGTGCGTGCTGACACTGGTAACCAGACTGGCGAATACTTTGTACTCGAAGATAACCTGCGCACTCCGTCCGGCGTTTCCTACATGCTGGAAAATCGCAAAATGGTGATGCGACTATTTCCTGACCTGTTTGTACGCCAGAAGATAGCCCCCGTAGAACATTATCCTGATCTGCTACTCAGCAACCTGCGTTCGGTCGCACCTGCAGGTATCGCCGACCCGACAGTGGTGATTTTGACACCCGGTCAATACAATAGTGCCTATTTCGAACACGCTTTTCTTGCGCAACAAATGGGAATTGAACTGGTGGATGGCTACGATTTATTCGTTAAGAACAAAACTGTGTTCATGCGTACTACGGAAGGGCCTCGTCGCGTGGATGTCATTTATCGCCGTGTTGACGATGACTACCTTGATCCTCAGGCATTTCGCAAAGACTCCATGCTGGGCGTACCCGGATTGTTCTCGGCCTACAAAGCGGGCAACGTTACATTGACCAATGCGGTGGGTACCGGAATTGCCGATGACAAGGCCATCTACGTACATGTACCAGAAATGATCCGCTTTTACTGCGGCGAAGAGCCAATTTTGTCTAATGTGCCAACCTGGGAACTGCGTAAACCGGAAGACCTTGCATATGTACTGGCGCATCTGCCAGAACTGGTCGTCAAGGAAGTTCATGGTTCAGGCGGATATGGCATGCTGATAGGCCCCACGGCATCAGTGGATGAAATCAGGCTGTTCCGCGACAAGATCAGCGCCGATCCGGCCAACTACATCGCACAACCGACACTCGCTTTGTCCACCTGCCCTACTTTTGTCGAGAGCGGCGTGGCCCCTCGCCATATTGATCTTCGACCTTATGTACTCTCCGGTCGTGAAATTACCATGGTGCCGGGTGGACTTACCCGGGTGGCGCTAAAGGAAGGCTCCCTGGTAGTCAATTCGTCGCAAGGTGGCGGCACCAAAGATACATGGGTTCTGGAAGGGGAGCGTTAACATGCTATCATCAACCGCTGATCACCTCTACTGGATGGCTCGCAGTATGGAGCGAGCAGAGAATACCGCGCGCATGCTGGATGTAACCTATCGCATGTCGCTACTCAAACAGGCGATGATCGAGCCGAACAACGAATGGCGCGCCATGCTGTCTATCAGCGGCCTGCATGAGGGTTTTGAGGAACGTCACGACATCCATAATGCCGAAAATGTATTGCATTTCATGGCGTTGGACAAAAAAAATCCAGGCAGCATTTACAACAGCATCTTCCTCGCGCGCGAAAACGCCCGCGCTGTGCGCGGCACAATCACTTCGGAGATGTGGGAAGCACTCAATTCCACTTGGCTGGAAATGCTCCGGATACATGCAGAAGGCATCGCTTTGGATGGCGTTTCACGCTTCTTTGAATGGGTGAAGGAGCGATCGCATCTTTCGCGCGGGATCGCCCACGGAACCATGTTACGTGACAATACTTTTCGATTTATAAGATTGGGAAGTTTCCTTGAACGTGCTGACAATACGGCCCGCATCCTGGATGTAAAATACCACATCCTTTTACCCAGTCTGAAGGACGTCGGGGGCGCTACAGATTATTACCAGTGGAGTGCGGTACTACGCTCGGTATCGGCATTTGAGTCCTATCGTAAAGTATATCGTGATCAGATCACACCCAAGCGTGTCGGTGAACTTTTGATACTGCGACTTGACATGGCGCGTTCCCTGATCACTTGCGTGAATGAAGTACACCGCTTGCTGCTCGAAATCAATGGGCCGCGCTCCAACGAATTGATTAATCGTTGCAACCAACTCTACGCCAGAATGCATACTGAAACCATAGACCGGGTATTCGAGTATGGTCTGCACGAATATCTCTCCGAATTTCTCGAGCAAATTTATAATCTGGGCGATTTGATCAATACAACCTACTTCTGGTCAACCGATGAATAAACGAATTTTTAATCTGTAGAGCACGCAGTTTACTCACCAGGCCAAATTCTCTGTGCTACAACAAACAGAACACTGACTGCCGTGATTTATTGCATTGCGACCAGGATAGATGCTGGCATCGGTTTTGTGTCAGATTCCTGCACCAACGCTGGAATAGATAATATTTCAAGTGGGGTATTCAGCTTAGTGCTGTGATGTTAGAATTATGCAATGGAATCAAAAACTCCGCAAGTTCGATCCGTCGCGCCCCGCGCCGGGGTCGACTACCCACGCAACTACGCAGAATTTAAGGC
>NZ_JPOQ01000056.1 GCF_000735045.1 Ferrovum myxofaciens | reverse complement strand
GTTTCTCGGATTGCCGGACTTCAAAGTGTGCCATGTTCGTTTGGGTGAAGAAAGAATATGACTAATTATCTCATTAATTCAAACGGTTGTATATGTTTTTAAGGGCTTCGAACACGGATTCAGGAAACCATTTCCCGTCCAATATTACTCCTATTGCAGGTGACGATCCATTGAGTCTTTCCACGAACTGACACGACTCATCAGCATCAAGTCCACCACCGCCCCATGGCGGTTTTTTTGTGCCCATCAATCCCGCCCTGAGCGGTTTTTTTATTTCTGGAGAACCCAAATGAGCAAGAAGTTGCGAGAAATGCAGGTCAAGAAGACCGAACTGGTCAAATCCGCCCGAGCCCTGACCGATGGCGCAGCCACCGAAGGGCGTGATCTGAGCAATGAGGAGGTCACTGCTTTTGATAGCCTGAAGGGGCGCATCGATGCGCTCAACGCTGCTATCGAGCGCGAGCAGACCCTGATCGCGGAGGAAGCGCAACTGGGAATCGAATCGGCACTCCCTTCCGTGAGCGTCACCGAGAATATGACGGCGGATCCCAAGTGGGGCTTCAAGAACTTCGGGGAATATGCGTATGCGGTGCACCAGGCCGGCTTGCCCGGTAACCCCGTGGATAATCGTCTGTCCATGCTGCGCAACGCCGCAGTGCCCGGGGTATATGGGAACGAGAGCGCTGGCGCCGATGGGGGTTTTCTGATCCCGCCGCAGTTTGCCAAGGACATCTTCATGCTCTCCCTTGATGACGAGGCGTTCCTGCCCTTGACGGACAATATCGAGATCTCGGGTAATTCCCTGGTGCTGCCCAAGGATGAAACCACCCCCTGGGGGACGGATGGCATTACGGTCGCCTGGCAGGGTGAAGGCACGCCCGCCAATGCTTCCAAGCCCAAGTTCGGCACCGCCTCGCTGCGCCTCAAGAAACTCATGGCGCTGGTGCCCATCACCGATGAACTGCTCTCCGATACCGATGCCCTGACCTCCTATACGCCCAAGAAGGTGGCGAGCCGCATGCAGTGGAAGATCAATGAAAGCATTCTCTTTGGCAACGGCTCAGGGATTCCTCAAGGGGCCTTGAGCGGGAAGGCGCTCGTCACCATCTCCAAGGACTCGGGACAGGCCACCAATACACTCACCCCCACCAATCTTGCCAACATGATCGCGGCCTTGCCGCCAGGAAGTTTCAAGAAAGCGGTGTGGATCGTGAACAACAGCGTGCTGCCATCACTCTTCACCCTCACTCTGGGCAATTACCCAATCTACCTACCCTTGGGTGGGGGCGTGGCCGCCTTCAAGGGCTCGCCCTACGGAACCTTGTTGGGCCGTCCGGTCTATGTGTCTCAACACGCCAGTGCCTTCTCCTCCCAGGGGGATGTGCTGCTGGTGGATTTGACCTACTACCAGACCATCACCAAGGTAGGAGGGATGGAAACCGCCACCTCCATGCATCTGTACTTCGATGCCGATGCCACGGCGTTTCGCACCATCTTCCGCATGGATGGCCAACCGAAGATTGCAGCCCCCATCTTGCCCGCCAAGGGCAGCGCCGCGCTCTCTCCCTTCGTGCAACTGGGCGCCCGCTAATCTCCCTCTCTCTCAAGGAACATAAATCATGGACATGAATACCAAAGCCTCCGAGTTTCTGGCCCTCCTGGGCTCCATCAACCCTTCTGCCCAGGCGGTGGGAACCTTGACCACCGGCTGGATCTCCCTGGCCAATGTGCGCACCCTGTTGGCCATGGTTTCCACCGGCACTCTGGGAGCCCTGGCCACGGTAGATGCCAATCTGCAGCAAGCACTGGATGCTCTCGGCACCGGGGCCAAAGCCATCGCCGGCAAGGCCATTGCCACGATAGTGGCCGCCACAGGCAACAACACTCAGGCGCTGATCAATCTGCAGGACCATGAACTGGATGTCAACAATGGGTATCAGTTTGTGGAACTCACTTTGACTGTTGGGGTGGCCGCTTCTGAGACTGCCGGGTTTGTCCTGGGAGCCTCCGCCCGTTATGAACCGGCCTCTGCCTTCAATCAGGCGGGCGTGACCCAGATCGTCGGCTGATTCTTCATGCCCCTGCAACTGATCAGCGGCCCCGTGGTGGAGCCAGTCTCGCTGCTCGAGGCCAAGGCCCACCTGCGGGTGGATATAACGGACGATGATGCGCTGATCTCTGCGCTGATCGTTGCCGCCCGGATGCATGCGGAAACTGTGACCCGGCGGGCGCTGATCGCCCAGTCGTGGAAACTGGTGCTGGATTCTTTTCCGGGCCCCACCCTGATCGGTATTCCATGGGGCAAGCCGTTCACGCTCCCGGGTCACGCCATCATCCTGGAAAAATCTCAGGTCCGGGTGGTCACCGCGATCCAGTATCTGGACATGAGTGGGGTGATTCAGGTGATGCCCCCGGCCAATTACACCGTGGATTTAACCTCGGAGCCCTGCCGGATCACGCCGGTATTCGGGCAGATCTGGCCGATTCCGATGCCTCAGATCGGAGCAGTGGAAGTGGATTTCTCGGCAGGATATGCCGAGCCTTTCGTGGCCGATGCGGCCAATGGCACCCTCTCGATTCAGGGTCCGTGGTTTCCCACACAACCCTTTGTGCTCTCCAATTCAGGAGGTGCCCTCCCCTCACCTTTGCAACCGGCCACCAACTACTGGATTGCCTCGGTAATTACTCCCGGCGTGTACACCCTGGCAGCCACCCCAGAAGGACCCGCCATCACGCTGACCGATACGGGGTCAGGCACGAACCTGGTGGGGTCGGTGCCAGAGGGAATCCGCGCCTGGATCAAAATCCGGGTGGGCTCCTTGTACCAACACCGGGAGGAGATGGCCGCCTTTGACAAGACGGGCAAGGTGATGCCCTTGCCCTTTATGGACCGACTGCTCGATCCCTATACGGTGGTGTTCTGATGAGTCTCGTCGCGGCAGGGTTTCTCGACCAGCGCATCACAATTCAAACCTTGACGGTGGTGCGTGGCGCTTTGGGAGGGCACGACGAGACCTGGTCCCCCTTGGCCACCGTCTGGGCGCAAATGCTGGACATGACCGGGCGCGAGATTTTCCAGGCGAAGGCCATGGGCAGTGCCGCCACCATGCTGATCACCATCCGGTTTCGCACTGATGTTCGTGCCAGCCAGCGCATTCTCTTCTCCGATGGCTCACTCGCCCGAATCGAGTGGATCCGGCATGTCACGCGCAAAGAACGACTGGAACTTTACTGCTTGAGGCTCGATGACTGATATAGAGGTGAAGGGGCTCTCCGAATTGCAGAAATTGCTGGACGAACTTCCGGCCCGGATCGAGGCCAATATGGTGCGGGGAGGATTGCGTGCGGCGGCCAAGGTGATCCGCGATGAAGCCCGGCGTCTGTGCCCGGTGGGCGAGAACCTGCCCAGGGGACATAAGTCCGGAGCCTTGCGCGACTCCATCCGGATCTCGATGTCCTCGAAACACGGCACCATCACAGCCAGCATCAAGGCTGGGGGAAAGAACAATGTCTACTACGCCCATATGGTGGAGTACGGCACGGCGCATCACCTGATCAAACCCAGGAATCGCAAGAGCCTGTTTATTGCAGGGCTATTCAAGGAAGTCATCGATCACCCCGGAGCCCAGAAAAAACCCTTCATGCGCCCGGCGCTGGATTCCAAGGTGGATGAGGCCATCAGCACCTTTGCTGAGTATGTCAGAAACCGACTGGACACCGAGGTCGCCAAATGAAAGCCGAAACGGCGCTCTATGCCCTGCTCAATGCCTCGAGTGAATTGGGAACATTAGTCTCCAGCAGGATTTATCTCGACACCCGACCCGAGGCAGATCCACTGCCTGCCGTGGTGTACGAATTGGTGAGCGACAAACAGGACAACACCCGGGTGGGAGAGTTTGAAACGGCCAAAGCACGACTCCAGGTCAACTGCCTGGGACAGATGGCCGAGGATGCGGCCAATGTGCGGGAGGCCGTCAAGATCGCCTGCCACAACCAGTCAGGCACCTTTGGCGGAGTGACGGTGCTGGCTTGTATTCAGTCCGGCGCTGGCACCGATTCCTATGATGAACTCGTCAACATTTATGTGAAGCCCATGGATTTCATGGTGCATTACCTGCGCTGACAGGTGTGCTCAGCCTGCCAGTTTGGCGCTTGCCAACCGGTTCAGACTAATGCCTTGCTCGGCGGCCTGCAGTGCCAGGGAGCGATGCACTTCGGGCGGAATGCGCACACGAAATTCGCCGCTGTAGTGCTTTTCGGCAAGGGGCATCGGAACCTCCTCACCGTTGGATTGCATATCCACAACGGTATCCGCCACAAGTTGACGGATGCCCTTGAGGGCGGCTTCAGGAGTCCGGGAAAGCCAGGATAAAGATGGAAATTCGGCGCACAGTCCAACCGACTCCTGATCTTCGGGAGACCAGGTGACGCGGTAAGTGTAGTGATCAATTCTCATGGCGTAAATCCTCCAGTTTCTCGATTGCAAGCAACACCTGGCGTACCTGGTAGGCCTTGGCTTTGCCTTTGTCATCCTGGATATTGATCCGCGGATCTCCAACCCAGGGCGTTTTGAAGATCACGTGGCTGGTACCTGATTGGCGTGGCTTGCCGAAATATTCCTCGCAGACTTTCTTGAGATCGCCAAACCGGACACTGGCAGGCTCACGCCGCATTTGCTCGAGAATTTTTCGGGAAACCATCATGAGCAAATGGTATCAATATTGGCACCGTATTTCAAGTCAATCCACTAACTCAGTCAACACGGAACCACCCCCTTGGTGACCGCTCAAGCGGTCTTTTTTATGGAGAACCCCACATGATTAACTTTGGATCCGGATACCTCTACGGCATCAGTTCCGCCACCAACTCGACGCCGCGCAAATTCGGCACCCTGCAGGATGTCACCTTTGATTTCACCTTCACCACCAAGGAACTCTACGGACAGCAGAGTTTTGCAGTGGATGTGCGTCGGGGAGAAGGCAAGTTCACCGGCAAAGCCAAGTTCGCCAACATCAGTGGCGGACTGGTGAATGACATCTTCTTCGGCCAGAATGCCACTCCCGGTTTGATTCTCTCTGTCATCGGGGAGTTGGGCAACATTCCGGCGGCAACCCCTTATACGGTGACGGTGGTCAACGCCGCCACCTTCGACACCGACCTGGGGGTGGTCTACGCCGCCACTGGGTTGCCCTTCACCAAGGTGATTTCCAATCCGGCCACCGGCCAGTACGCCGAGGCCAGTGGGGTCTATACCTTCTCTGCCGGAGATGCGGGAATTCCGGTGCTGATCGATTATCTCTACACCACGGCCACCGGGGGTACCCGCATTGCCCTCACCAACCAGATCATGGGCACCACCCCCACCTTCATGGCTATCTTCACCGCTCATGTGGGACCCAAGGTGGCAACCCTGAAACTCAACCAGTGCACCTCCACCAAGCTCTCCTTTGCCACCAAACTCGAGGACTACGCGATCCCCGAGATGGACTTCAGCATCATGGTGGATTCATCCAACACCCTGGGTTGGATCTCTTTTGCGGACTGAGGTGAATCATGATTGATGGGACAGAAATCAAACTGGGCGATGCCTCCTTCCTCTGCCCGCCTGCGCCCTTTGCCTGTGTGCGCAAGTATGAAGACATTTTTACCGGCAAATCAGATGCGAGCCTGAACCAGATGGCCGACATCCTGTTCACCAGCCTCAGGCGTAATTATCCGGAATTGCAGCAGGAGGTGTTCGAGTTCCAGAACCTGGACATCGCCAACTTCCGTGAAGCGTTTCGGGTGTGTCTCTCGGTCAATCAACCCCAGGAGACTGAACCGGGGGAAGCAGCGGCGGGGAAGTCATAGCGTGGGATGAGATTTACTGCCAGATCATCGACCGTACCGGTTGGAGTTGGGAGTACATCGATCATTCCATGGACATTCCCCGGTTGTATGCACTGAGGCGCTACTGGGCACAGCACCCACCCTTGCGCGAGATGGTGCAAGCCTATCTGGGCATCAAACCCGAAGGGTTCAAGACTGAACCAAAAGCAGTTCCCCACAAATCTATCCAGAACACTGAAGCGGACATGAAAGCCTTCATCGAGATGTTTCAGGCGGCAGGTGGGCGGCGAGGATAATCATGGCATCCAAAATCGGATCGCTCGAGATCGACATCAAGGCCAACATTGCCCGCCTGTCGCAGGACATGCAGGCAGCGCGCAATGAAGTCCAGAAATCCACCCGGGGGATTCAGGGCCATGTCGCTGAGATGCAGAAGAATATCCGCGAGCACATGGATGGAGTCAAGAAATCCCTCGAGGTGTTCAAGGTTCTGACCGAACTGGGCGGGATCACGGAGATCGGGGCCAAATTGCTGGAACTGGGCAAGTCTGCCGCCGAGTATGGCGATGAAATCGAGCACGCCTCGCAGAAAACCGGGATTTCTACGGATGCGCTGCAGGGGCTCAAATACGCTGCCGGGCAGAGCGATGTGTCGTTTACCCAGTTGCAGCAGGGTTTGTTCCGGCTCTCGCGGGCCATGGCCTCCGTGGGCCAGGGCAATAAACAGGTGGCCGGAGCCTTTCAGAGTGTCGGCTTGAGTGCGGCCTCCCTCAAGAATATGCGTATCGAGGATGTGCTCTCTCGGGTGAGTGATGCTTTTGCCAAGAGCCAGAATGGAGCCGCCAAGACGGCGGTTGCGATGCAACTCTTTGGACGCGCCGGAACAGATCTGATTCCGTTTCTGAACCAGGGATCCCAGAACATTGATGCCATGACCCAGAAGGCACAGCAATTGGGGCTGGTGCTGGGTGATCAGGCAATTGCCAAGGATGCCCAGTTCAACGAGAGCCTCAAACAGTTGGGGTCCCAACTCAAGATGGCGGCGGTGGGATTTGGCTCTGACTTGACCCCGGCGATCCAGGGGTTGACGGGGGCTCTATCCGACAGCTTAAAACCCGGCGGGTTTCTCGCAGACACCTTGAAGGCACTGGCCGATGCCGTCAAGTATCTGGTGCTGGGACTGGAGTTGGCCTGGCAATCACTGGAGGTGGTCACCGCCGCCATGGCAGGCGCCATCGTAACGGTGGCCGGGGTGATCAATTCGGCCCTACATCTCGACTGGAACGGCATCAAGGCCGCCTGGAATCGGGGGCTCACCGAAACCAAACTCGCGGTGGACCAGCAGGTGGGCTCCATGATGCACACAATTCTTGCCTTCAAGGGAGAACTCGCCTCGGCTGGTGGATCTTCCGGCAATAAATCATCACCTCTGGGTCAAATGGCCCTGCCTGGGGTCGCTCATTCTGGTCACAGTTCTCACGGTCAGATGAGCGCGTGGCGTGCTGAACTCACCCAGAAGCAGGATCTGGAGGGGGCTTATCACGAACTCTCCAAACAGGATGAACTGGCGTTCTGGCAACAGAAACTGGCGCTGGCCAGAAAAGGCTCGGCGGATTACAACGCGGTGCTGCATCAGGTGGTGAATTTGCAACGCCAGATCTATCGGGCGCAGGTCTCATCGGCCCAGAAGGCCAGTCAGGAAGAGTTGTCACTCAAGTTGCAGCAACTCAACAGTGAGGCCAATCTCGAACGCAATCACCTCAAAACGGTGACCCAGGGCAATCAGTTCCTGCTTCAAATCGGCAAAATCACCCAGGACCAGAAGTTGGTACGGGATCAGGAGGTGGCGGCTCAGGAATATGCGATTTCTCTGGATCTGCTGGCCAAGAAGCTGGAACTTTATAAAACTGACGCGAAAGAACGGGCCAAGATCGATGATCAGATCGTCAAACTCAATGCCGATCGGGAAGCACAGTTGACCCGGGCCACCCAGACGGCAGTGCTCGATAACCAGAAATCTTACCAGCAGATGTTCGCTCCCCTGACCTCGGCCTTTGATACTTCCATCAAGGGAGTCATCATGGGCACCCAGACTTGGCAGCAGGCGTGGCAGCGCAGCCTCACCTCCATCCTCTCCTCGTTCATCGACACCGGCATCAAGATGGTGAGCACCTGGGCCTCGCAACAGTTGGCCATGACGCTGGCCACCACCACGCAGGACGAGGTACGCATGGCCTCCAGTCAGATGGCCAGCACCGCCAGTCTTTCCACCAGTGCACTCACCATCATCAAATCCATCATGAACAGTGCGTCAGAAACCTTTGCCGGGATCTTCGGGTTTCTGGCACCCACCATGGGGCCTTATGCGGCGGCTCCAGCAGCAGTTGGAATGGGGGCCGTGGCGGCGGTGGCGGGATCGGTGGCTTCGAGTGCGGGTGGAGAGTGGAACATCCCCGTGGACCGGCTGCAGTTCGTGCACCGGAACGAGACCATTCTGCCGGCAGGGATTGCCGGAGGACTGCGCTCCATGGTGGAAAAGGGAGGGAGCAGTTCCACCACCCATGTGCACATACACGCCACCGACGCCCAGAGCGTGGAGCGTTTGTTCAAAAACAATGGCGCGGCGATTGCCTCGGCCCTCAAGAATCACCTCAGAAACTTCGGGTAGGTCCCTAAATGATCGAGCGTCGACAAGTTCCTCTGACCGAGGAAATGCGTGAGCTATTGGTGGCCAGCATTACCGAGGCGGTGCGTGCCGAACTGGAGAGTTTCGGGGTACCGCTGGAGGTGCACCGTGACCATCACGAATTTATCAAGAAGGAATTAGAAAACACTGCCCTGCGCCAGCAGCGCAACGAGCGCGTCAAGACGAGCGTGCTGGGCTGGCTCGTGATCACCGTATTGGGCGGCATCGGCACAGTTGCCTATCAACTCTTCACCACCCTCAAGGAGCACTGGAAATGAGTCCGGAAGATTTTATCAGCACGATCAAGGGAGCGGCCCTGGCCTGTCAGAAGGAGGAAGGGATTCCTGCGAGTTTTACTATCGCGCAGGCGGCCCTCGAATCCGCCTGGGGGGAGTCCCAGTTGACCAGAGCCGCCAACAACCTCTTCGGCATCAAGGCCGATGCCAGTTGGACGGACGAGCGCTACCGGATTGCCACCATTGAGTATGTGGCAGGGCAAAAAGAAACCATAAATGCCTGGTTTCGCCAATACGCCAACTGGCAGGAGTCGATCCTGGATCACGCCCGGTTTCTGAAAGGTGCGCGTTATGCGGGGGCTTTCAAGACCGGCAGCGGCGTCACCTTTGGTTACGCCATCGCGAGCGCGGGCTATGCCACCGACCCCAACTACGGCACCAAGATTGCCCGGGTGATCCATACCCATGGGCTGGAGAGCCTCGATGCAATGTCTGAACCTGTCAATGTTCTTTCACCCCCTCAGGAGAATTCCATGCAAAAACTTCTCGCTCTGTGGAGCGTATTCAAGGTTGGCGAATCGGTCGCCGACCCCGTGCTCTGGAAAACCGGCGCCATCACGGTGACCCTGCTCTCGCCCATGATCTTGAAACTCGAAGATCTGTTCCATGCCTTGGGGTGGGCCATTTCAATTTCTGACCAGCAGGCCGGGATGCTGGCCGGGGGCATTGTGGCGGCCACCAACATCGTGGTGCACCTGGTTGCCAACAAGGACATGGGACTGAAGTAAGTCGTACAAGGGAACGCGCTGCCCTTTACTCCTCAGCGCGACATGTAAATTTCAGGAGAAACAAATGAGTCTGATCGATACCTTGGAAAGTGATGCCAAATCCGCCCTGGATTCCTTGAAAACCGATTTTGCGGTGTTCGAGAGCTGGCTGTCGCAAAACCCCATCGGAGCCCAGATCGTGGCCGAATTCAAAGCAGCAGCAGCCGAACTGAATACAGTGGCGGTGACGGATCTCGAGAATGCCGTAAAACAGGTCGGGATTGCGGTCTTGAAGAGCACTGCGGCGGGCAGTGGTTCGGGAGCCGCCATCACGGTGGGCATCGATGCGGCCCGTGCGGCCTTCACCACTTTGGGCCGAGCCATCTCGGAAAAAACCATCGCCACCCTGGCCACCACCGTGGTCAATGGCGTGAATACCATCAAAACTGCGTGATCCCACTGGCAGGGGAGAAATCCCCTGCCTTACCCTCTCAAATTTCATCGGCTCAACAATCATGGCACTCATTCTCTGGGACGGATTCGACAAATACGGCCAGGCCTCCGATGTCAACTATGACGGTTGGTCGGGAGGTGGTAGTGGCAACAATACAACGCTGGTGCCGGGTCGCTTCGGGCTTCCCGGCAAGGCCTACTTTCTGGGTGCGTGGGGTTCTCCATTGATCCGTAATCTGCCGGGAAATTTCTCCACCTTTTATATGGGGATCGCCGTCAACGGCGCATTCCAGACCGTATTCAACGATGTGAACACCAACCAGTTCTGGGTGTATGCAGTCAATTCGGTGGTTCAGGTGGGGCGTGGCAACCCTACCAACAATCTGCTGGCACAGTCCCTTGCGGGCGTCATGCCCAGCGCCGGGTGGTATTTCCTGGAAATCGGGGGAACGGTAGGCGCCGCAGGTCAGTTGACCGTACGCATCAACGGCAATGTGGTGCTCAATGTTTCGGGGATCAACATCCAGAACAGTGCCAATGCCAGCATCAATAACATCCAGTTCAATGGGGCCATGCTGATTGATGACCTCTACTTCTGCGATAACACCACGGGTCCGGGCGTTCACCCCTGCAACACCTTTCTGGGCGACAAGCGCACCCGCACGGTCTATCCCTCTGCCAATGTGAGCACGGCCTTTACACCCTCGAACCCCGTCACAGCGGGGCAGTTGGCCATGGGTAACGGGGGCAACTGGCAGACGCTCTCTGCCAACAACCTGATTCTGACACTTTCTGACAATCCGAGCACCAATCTGCCGGGGGTCAACCCTGGAAACATGGATGATCCCCTCACGGGAGTGGCCCCGCGTATGGCGCATGACTGCACCATTACAGCGTTGACCCTGTATGCCCAGACCAATTACCCTGCCCTCAAAATCCGCCCGGTCATCGCCCAAATCAATCCGCTCAATGGCATGCCGATTGGGATTCTCTATGTGGGTGATGAGAAAATCGGGCTCGTCACCGGCCAGAACACCCTCACCTTCTCGGCGGTCACGGCAGCCGTCACCAAGGACACCCCCTACGCTCTGGGGTTTATCACCGACACCAGTTTTGCTTTTGATACCTTCAGCGTCTACGCCTATGGCAATCCACTGGCCGCGGTCTACCCACTGACCTATGCCTCCCCTCCCGCCATTCCCGGTCCATTGCCCTCAGGCCCTGCCATCACCAATGGCAAACTCAACATTGGCTACACCTATACCCTGACCAACTACGCCGCTGTGTCCGAGGACGGGCTGGATGGGGATCAGACCTACAACAGTAGCGCCACGGTGGGGGCCGCAGATCTTTTCAGCACAGTAGCCGGCTTGCCCCCCGGTGCCACGGTATATGGAGTGCGCGTGGTGGGAGCTTATCGCAAGGACGATGCCGGAACCAGACAGATCGCCAATCTGATCAAAACCGGCACGGTCCAGTCGGCAGGTGCAACCCAGAATGTGGGGACCAGTTACCAGTACCTCTCTGATGTGTTTGCAGTGAATCCGGCGACTGGGGCAAGTTGGGTGACCACCGATGTCAACGCCCTCGAGATCGGCTACGAAGTCATCAGTTGAGCCATGGCCAATCGCATCACTCAACTGACCACCGAGGTACTGGAGTCAGGGATCCCGGCTGCCCGCATCAGCACTCTCGCGGCTGAAGTTCTTGCAGACGATAATCCCGCTGCCACCCTCAGTCAATTACTGGCAGAAATCCTGGCTGATGATGATCCCCAGGTTCGGACCTCCCAATTCTCGGTAGAGATTCTCTACGAGTTTGTACACGCTCGGGTGTCCCAGATGGTCACCGAAATCCTGGTGGATGACGACCCGCACGCCCACGCCTCCCAGATCGTCTTTGAAATCCTCTATGACTACCCACTGCCGCCTTTTGCGGAGTTCACCATGAGCAACCTGCTGTTTCCGACGCTTCCTGGCCTGCAGTGGAACATTGTGAAGTCGCCTCAGTTCCACACCACCATCGTCAAACACACCTCCGGGCGGGAAACCCGTGTGTCCAACACCGCATATCCCCTGTGGAAATGGGAGATGTCCTATGAGTTGCTGCGCGAGACCCAGGGATTCGCAGAATTGCAGGTCTTATGCGGGTTTTTTCTGGCGCGAACAGGTAGTTTCGATACCTTCCTGTTTGCCGATCCAGCGGAGCCCAACACGGTATCGGGCTATGACCTTGGCGTAGGAGATGGATTCACCACAGAATATCCCCTGACCAAAACCTATGGCGGATTCATCGAACCGGTGGGCTATGTGGACGTCACCACCTTGAAGGTGTTTGTCGGTGGAGTGCAAGTGTATTCCCCTTCCACATGGAACCTGATCACGCCCAATACGCTGAGTTTCCCGGTACCTCCGGCCAAAGGATCTGTGGTGAGTGCGAGTTACACCTGGTACTACCGGGTGCGCTTTGGCGAGGATGTCCAGGACTACAACAATTTCATGTACCAACTCTGGGAGTTGAAGAAACTCACCCTGGAGATGGTGAAGCCGTAACTTTGCAGGGTGGCGAATGCGCGTATCGCGCCATCAGGTGTAAAATTTCTCGACAGTCTGCAGGGGGCGGGTGCCCCCCGCACCCTCGAAAGGATCGAATCACCCGAAGCGCCGATGCCGCCGCAGTCCTGCCATCAATCCCAACAACCCGATTCCAAGCAGCGCCACGCTCGCGGGCTCTGGTACTGTTCCCACTTGTGGTGGTGCATTGATGTTAATCGGATTCTCCAATGCGAAGTAATCAGTCCCGCCATTACCCAAGATTGCGTTCTTGAAGTTGACTGTTCCACTGCTGTTTTGACCTAAATAGCCGAGACCGATAAAAACGTTGGTAAAGTATGCATCCGCCCCACCATACTGATCTGTTCCCAGAACACTACCGTTATAATTGTAAAAAGCTTGGGAAGAAAGCCCGGTGGCAGTGTTAGTGACTCCAGTGTACCCATTAACCCCATCACCATCGAACGTAAAAACACCACGACCACTAAGGTTAAAACTGGAAATTGTATGGCCGCTGTTGTTCACTACACCTATTAAAGCATCATCAAGACTATCATAAGTTGTTTGAGGCCCGAACGTAGTTCCAATGCTGCCGTTCGTATTGAATATGATTGTAAAATTGCAGTCTGTTGCATTGCCCGTTCCACCACCTCCAAAAGGGCCAAGGCCCACAGTAGATGGGCAAACGCCAGCAAAAGCAGAATCACCGGCTACAAGCATAAACATCAGCCCCGCGACACGATACACAGAATACTTGTTCATATGTCCCCCCCATGAGTCATATTGTTCAGACTTTCCCGCACTTTCCTGCATGGAAAGTTTCGAAGAAACCGATTCCATCCCCTCATCTCATAGTAAAGCACTAATCGTGCCGCTTACTTGAATATTTTAATATAATTTAACAATTACAATTAGTTATAATAACGGAACGGAACGGAACGGAACGGAAATATGTAAAAAAGTGTAAAGTTTTTCGATATCTCGCAAGCGTCCTGCCCGTAAATATTACAGAGGGCTATCTGTCGCCCCCCTCACGCCGCCAATCACGACTGCGGACCAATAGCCCTCACCTGACGCCGGGAAAGGGTCACACCAGGTGAGGCGGCCAGTCCCTTGGATATTCGCTGCCCGGTCCACTGATGCGTCTGCGGCAATGACTGCCACCCCCCTCTCCCGATTTCCAACAGCCCATACCTCTATTGACGCAGGACAGTGTTCAAGCCAGGACATGAATACCGACCATCAGGATCAGGAACACCGCCGCAACTGTGCCGACACGTTAAAAATCGTCTCAAACCGGCGGACGTAGCCGTCGGGATTTTGATATTTCTGGAGTTTTGCAAGAACCGTAGTCACTCATCAAGGAGAACTCTCTCATGGCTGGTAAAACCACCCCCTGGGCCAACGACCTTCTGAAACTCCTGTTTCAGGCCGTGCCCGTTGCCAACATTGCCGATAATGCAGCCACCGCTCCACTGACCAACCTCTACATCAGCCTGCACACGGCCGATCCGGGGGTTGCAGGAGCCCAGAATACCAGTGAAGCCGCCTACACCGGTTATGCGCGGGTGGCGGTAGCGCGCTCCGCCGTTGGCTGGACCGTGACCGGCAACAGCGTGAGCCCTGCCTCCACCATCGTTTTTCCTGCGGCCACCGCGGGGTCCGAGACTGAAACTTTCTGGGGCATTGGGGGGGCTGCCACTGGGGCGGGCACGCTGCTGTACTCCGGTGCCATTACGCCCGGCATCGTAGTGTCCAACGGGGTGACGCCGGAACTCACTACATCCTCCACCGCCACGGAATCCTGATCATGACCACCACTGTCACTCTGTATCAGAGCACCGATGCTTCAGCCCCAGTGCTCACCGGTGCTGTGGGCTCGCTCGTGGCGGTGCTCGATGCCTGTCTGGTGAATGGTTACGGGACCAAGGCCGGAGCCGGCTGGACCATCGCTTATACGGGGACCAATCAGCGGGTCTACAAGATGTCGCCCACCTTGGGAACCGGCAATTCGCTCTTCGTGGATGATTCCGCCACGATTTCAGGGTCCACTCCAGAGGAAGCCTATCTCACCGGGTTTGAAGCGCCTACAGGGTTAGGGACGGGCACGGGCCAGTTTCCCACCAGCGCCCAGTGTGCCCTGGGGATTGGCGCGGTGACCTGTCGCAAAAGCACGACCGCTGACACCACCCCACGGCCCTGGACTCTGGTGGCGGATCAAACCTGCTTTTACCTCTTCACCGTCAGCGGGGATTACTTGAACCCCTTCGGGCCCATGACCATTGCTTTTGGGGACATCTTCGCGTTCAAATCCAGTGATGCGTATCGCACCATTCTGATCGGGCGCAATGTCCAGAACAACGGCAACAGCGCCTTCGAAAACTTCGGCGGCTTGCCACAAAACCCCGGTGTCTGGCTCATCAGCGGTTCCACCATGGCGGGGCACTACATGGATCGCAGCTGGACAGGCGTGGGTGGCTCTGTGCCGGTGTCCAAATTTACCCTGAACTTCACCAACAATGGCGGAGGTGTGGTGAATTCTGGCGTAGGGGCAGGTTCCTCCATGTATCTCAATGGAAACAGCCAATCCTCCCTCGGGGGAGGCATTCCCAACATGGGTGGCCTGCAGATGAATTACCCCAACGGGCCTGATGGCGGCCTCTACCTGAGTCCCCTCTGGATCGGGCACAATGGCTCGATCCGGGGCTATTTGAAAGGTCTCTGGGCGCCATTGCACAACACGCCGCTCAATCATCACGACACCTTCACCGGAACCGGTAATCTTGCCGGTAAAAGTTTCCTGGCCCAGAACATTCTCGGCGGGACCAACAACACCGGGTGGGCCGGGCAGGTGATGGTGGAAACTTCCTCCACCTGGAGTTAAGCCATGGCTCTTGCTCTGGTTCAAAGCACCTTTGCGCGCAACAATGGCAGCCCCACCATCGCGACCCTGACGGCAGTACCCACGCTCGGAAATCAGATTCTCGTGATTTATGTCGGGCGCAATGCCGGTCTGAGTCTCTCGCCCGTACTGGCGCTGGCTGAAATCGACCAGGGGAATTTCAACAGTTACCAGGGCACCCAATGCTGGATTGGCCCGGTTACGGCGGGGATGGGTACGACTTTCACGATTTCCGGCATGAATGACTGGGGCAATCTCGCGGTCTTCGAGATCAGTGGAGCCGCTTCCAATCTCAATGTACTGGCCAATGCCTGCGCGGGGACGGGCACCACTGTAACCACCGCCCCATTGACCGTCAATGCGGATCCCAATGGCCTGAATCTGCTGGCACTGGCCTGGGATAATGGGGTGGGTGTTTCCACCGTCCCCACCGGCTGGACCCTGCTCTCCCCCACCACCTGGCAGAACACCGGCAATTATCACGATGGGGCGATCTATGAAATCCCCAATACCACTACCGGGATCCAATCCATCACCTTCAACGGAAGCATGGATTCGCAGGGAGCCGTAATGCTCAATGTCCAACTGTGGACACCTGCCGGGGCCCCCAGCATCGGCAAAACGCTCTGGGATGCCAACAATCACGGCGCAGTGGGGTTCTCGGATGGAAGTCTGATCATCGGCGGAGGCTTGATGGCCTTCACCTATACAGGCACCGGCAACATCCGGGCCAACCGACAACTGACCAGTACGCTTTCCTATTGGGAAGTCACGGTCAGCCAACTCCCCTCCTCCATGTCCCTGGGGGTTTGCACTGGCAGCTTCAACATCACAGGAACCACCCTGCTCGGCGTTGACAGCAACGGCATCGGTTTCGAGCAAAATGGCGGTGTCCTGCTCAACAATGCAATTGTGGCAACCTTACAGTCCTATGCCCAGGGCGCTGTGGTGCAGGTCGCCGTGGATCTTGCGAACCGGCTCATCTGGTTCAATGTAAACGGGGGCAACTGGAATAATGCCGCCGCCAATAATCCGGCAACCGGGGTGGGTGGGATCAGTCTGTCAGGAATGTCGGCCTTCAGCAGCCTGTACCCCGCCTTCGGTGCGCAGGTGGTTTCCTCTGACCCCACGGTAGTGGCCAACTTTACAGGGCCCTTTGCTTATACGCCTCCTGCCGGGTTTGTGAGCGTGGATCTCACCACGGTGGGCTCAACCGTCAACCTGGGGCAATTTGTCAGTGACGCGATGAGTGCAGGGGCCAACGGCCCCAGCCAATATGCGCCCTTTGGAAATGGCCAGTTGGGAGGCAGCGGCCACATCTCCGGCACCGTTCAAAATAATGGGGTCGCCGCTGCCCAGATCGTTCGGCTCTATGACGAGCAGTCGGGCTGGCTGTTGGGGGAGGCTGTCTCCGACCCGAGCACCGGGGTTTATTCGATTTCCGGGATGGGGCGCACTCAGGTCTATGCCGTGGCCTTTGATACGCCCAATGACAATGCGCTTATTCTCGATAACCTGACCCCGGTGTAGCGATGTCCTATACACCTGCACTCGGGAATTCCGCCAACTTTGATTTTACGGTCAGCGGCTATACCCCTCCGGCGGGGAATGGAACCTCGTTCTCGTTCTCCACCGGCTCCTCTGGCACCGTGGCCACTGGAGCCGGATCGATCCTGGGCAAAGCCGTCGTTTCCGGCATCAGTTCCGAAATCACCAAATCTCAAGGGAGCATTGCCGGTCAATCTGCCCTCAGTGGGGTCAGCGTTGCCGGTTGGCACGGCACGATCACGGGGCAGGCAATCCTGTCCGGTTCAGGTGTTGCAGCAAAGCCTGCGCTCGCCACCCTTGTGGCCAACGCCACCCTGACCGGAGTGGGTCACGCTCTGGCATCATCGACGGGGAGCGTCCAGGGCAAAGCCACTTTGAGTGGGGTCAGTCAGGCAGGTTACCACGGCAGCATCTCGGGACAGGCACAACTCTCCGGAGTGGGATTGGCCCGACTGTTCGTGACAGGCGCTGGGGCGGTACAGGGCAAGGCTCTGCTCTCCGGATCTGGATTGGGTGCCAATGCCCTCAAAGTGTTACTCGCCACCCGGCAATTCGTGATGGCCGATCTCTTTACCCTCACCCTGGCCCGCACCGGGCAGACGATCAATGTCACCAATGTCGACCGACCCGTATGGTGGAACAACACCTTCTATGACCCCTATTCCCTCGCCATCGAGGGGCTGCAATTCAAAAAATCCGTGGGACTCTCGGTGGATGAGCAAAGCCTTTCGATCAGCGCCACCCGCGATCAACTCATCAACGGACAGCCCTGGTTTGATGAGATTGCCAATGGCCTGCTGGATAATGCCGAAATTCGTCGGGAACGGGTCTTTGCCCCCGACTGGAACTCCCCTCCGGTGGGTTCGGTCATCCTGTTCGATGGCATCGTCTCCACCATCGATTCCCTCACCACGACCCAGTGCCAACTCAAGGTGAAAAGTTATCTCAGCCTGCTCAATCAGCCCATGCCGCGCAACAGTTGGCAAACCTCCTGCCTGCACACCCTCTTCGATGCGGGGTGCAAACTGTCCAAAGCCGCCTATCAGGTGAGCGGACAGGTGGGAGCAGGTTCCACGGTCAACACCCTCAACTGGAGCGGGGCGACTTCCGGCTATTACTGGCAGGGCATGATCTCGTTTACCTCGGGCCCCAACATGGGGCTCTCGCGCACCATCAAACTGGCCACTGGTAATCAGTTGATGCTCCACCTGCCCCTGCCCTGGATGCCAGTCGCCGGGGATTTGTTCTTTGCTTACCCCGGCTGTGACAAAACTTATTTGACCTGCCAGAACCGTTTTAACAATACCGCCCACAATCGCTCGTATCCTTACATTCCTTCTGCTACCCTTGCCCTATGACCCCTGAACAAAGACAAGTTGTTGTACGTGAAGCCCGGACCTGGGTTGGCACGCCATACCATCACTGTGCCGACGTGAAAGGCCAGGGAGTGGACTGCGCCATGTTTCTGGCCCGTGTTTATAGTGCCGCCGGGGTGGTCCCCTTCATCGATCCCCGGCCCTATCCGGTGGACTGGCATTTGCACCATTCAGAGGAGCGCTACCTCGAGACCATTGCGCCCTATGCCCAAGAAATCTTCACCTCTCCCGAACCGGGAGATTTCCTGCTGTTTCGTTATGGGCGGACATTCAGTCATTCGGCCATTGTGATTCGTTCCCCTGCCGTGATTCACGCCCACGCCCAGGAGCGTGCCGTGGTGTGGGGGGATTTGACCCTCTCTCCTCTGAAAGATCGGCTCTTCCGGGTCTTTACCGTAAAGGCTTAAACCATGGGGGGATTGTTAGGGCATACGGCGGCAGGAAACAATGCACAGCCCAATTACACCCAGCTCAATGTCCAGACCTCAGCCACAGGGCTCCCCATTCCAATTATTTACGGAGCCCAGAAAGTCAGTGGCAATCTGCTCTGGTATGGAGATTTCTCCAAAAACCCGGTAGGCGGCAAAGGCGGTGGCAAGGGAGGTGGAAAAGGCAGTGGGCAATCCACCTATTCGGCTTCCGTCATCGTGGGCCTCGGCGAAGGGGTAGTAACCCCGGCGGTGGCCAGCGTGATCTTCACGACCTATGGCATCCAGTCCAGTGGCGTGAACAGCGCCCTCTACACCGATCTGGTGTCAGTCTATGGCGCTGCCACTGTTTACGGCACCACCCCTTCCAGTGCGGGATCGGGAACGGTTTGGGTCAACAAGGGCATGACCACTCTCGCGAACCTCAGCGCGGCCCTCCTGAGTGGGGCACCGGGTCAGGCACCCTGGGGTTATCTCACCTCCGTTCATCCCGATCAGGCGCTGCCTTATCCGGATACGGCCTATATGGCCATCGCCAACCTGAACCTCGGTTACTCGCCGGATCTGCCGGTGATGTGGCTGGAATGTTTTGGGAATCTCAACAGCACCTGCACGGCGGGTACCCCGGATGCCGATCCCGCCCAAGTGATCTATGACTTTCTGACCCATCCCACCTATGGCGCGGGGTTCCCGAAGTCGAAGATCGACCTCAACACGCTGGTGCTGGCTCAGAACAGTTACCAGAAATATGTGGGGGCCATGGGCGTGGGGTTTAGTGTTTTCATGAACCAACGCCGTCCCGCCATCGACTCCCTCAAGGAATGGCTGCAGGTCACCAACACGGCGGCCTTCTGGGCTGATGGGGTGCTCAAATTCATTCCCTATGGGGATGTGACCTTCTCGGGCTATGGGATCACCTATACAGCCGACACCGGGATCAAGGCATTTCTGACAGATGACGACTTCGTGGAGGGGGGGCATGGGGATTATCTCAAGATCAGTCGTTCTGACCCACTCGATGCCTTCAATGACTGGAAAATCGAGATCAAGGATCGGGCCTATGACTACAATGCCAATACCCTCGAGACCAAAGATCAGGCCAGCATCGATGCTCTGGGGCAACTGCTTCCCTCGGGAATACGCCTCGCCTCCCCCATCACGGCCCACTTCCTGGCCAACGCCAGCATGGCGACGATGTGTCTGGAACTCATCAAGAACCGGCAACTTTATATCCGCAACCTCTACGAGTTCTCGGTGAGTTGGGCCAATGTGCTGATCGAACCCATGGATATCGTTTCGCTCACCAGCGCCAACATGGGACTCAATGGCAAACTGGTGCGGGTCCAGAGTATCGCGGAGCAAAGCGATGGCAGTCTCAAGATCCTGGCGGAAGAATACCTCCCCGGCGTGGGCTGGTCCGTGGCCTATCCGCAGCAAGGAAGTCAGGGGTATATTCCGAATTCGATGATCGCACCGGGAAGTATCAATCCCCCGGTGGTCTTTGAGCCCCCCGCCGTGCTGTGCGGAGCGGCAGGCCCGCAGGTCTGGATGGTAGTTTCCGGCCCTCCGGCCACCTGGGGCGGGTGCACCGTCTGGTCCTCCACGGACGGGGTGAGTTACGTCAAGATCGGTACTGTCAGCGGTCAGGGAATCCAGGGCACTTTGACGGCCAGCCTTGCCGCTTATAGCGGGGCAAGCCCGGACAACAGCGACATTCTGGCGGTAGATTTGAGTGAGTGCGTGGGAGTGCTTCAGCCGGTTCCCACGGGAGGCGCGGCCCAAGGCCTGTCGCTGTGCTACGTAGACGGGGAACTAATCGCCTATCAGAATGAGACCCTGACGACGGCCAACAACTACAACCTCACGACCCTGTATCGGGGGATGTATGGAACCACCGCTTCATCCCATCCGCTAGGGGCGCAGTTTGCATTCCTGCCCAGCACCACCACCTTCAAGTTCACCCTCCCCACCAATACGAGCCTCATCGGGCAAACCATCACCCTCAAATTCCAGAGCTTCAACCTGTACGGCTCCGCTACTCAGGATATTTCCACCTGCACGGCCTACCCCTACACCGTAACGGGGCTGGGAAGCCAGATCCCATTCACCATCCAGGCCTCTGCGTCAGGAGTCTTATCCGCGAACCAGTCGGTGTTACGCTACATCGCTGCAGGCAGTTTCTTCATTCCCGCCGGGCTCACAGGCACCACGGCATCGGAAGGCACTGCAGCCACAGCAACGACGATATTTACCCTGGCCAAAAACGGCACATCATTTGGAACCATCGCTATCTCACCCAGTGGTGCCGTGACACTGACCGCAGCGAGTCAGACCAACTTTACAGCAGGAGATGTTCTGACACTCACGGCGCCGACGACGCCAGACACCACATTGGCAAATGTGGCATTTGGGATTGGGGCGGTGAAGTTGTAGGTGATTTACTTGGAAATGCGGAGCAGACGACGCTGATGGTGGTGGGGTTTCAGCGGTGGTATCGGGAGCAGGCGACGGCACACGCAGCACCTCACGAGTAAACGACACTACACAACATTTGGCCGGTCACGAACGCGGTGGCCGCAGTTGAGCATTCTCTCAACCTACCGTCGCTTGACCTTGGAACATTGGCCACGCTCACGCTTGGCATGTTGGGCCTTGGGGGGCTACATGTCGCGGAACGGGTGAACGGAGCAGCGTAGAAATTCGGTTTGAAGATGGGCAGACCACTGTGATGGAGGTGGGGTTTCATTGGTGGCATCGGAAGAAGGCAGAAGCCCTCGGGACAGCCGCCGACTGAACGCTTAAAGCTTCGCGGTCTTATCATGCGACGAGAAGCAGAATCGCTGCGATACCTTCAGTGATTCGCTTCCATCCTATTCCTCATTCTGGCCACCATTGTCCGTTCTGAAAAACAAACGCAATCCGCCCATCATTTCGTGTGGTCAATACGTGCCGTGTCTCCCCGCGAAATGGCCCTCCGCGTGTCTTGCTGCGGTAGTACGGCACGGTCTCCTGCGTGTCGTGCATGTATCCTTTGTCAGAAATGACTACGTAAAAAGGATTGCAGTTGTAGGTGTCAAAAACGTCGGCGCAGATTCCATTTACGCGACCGTGGTGAGAGGCAATCAATACGTGAGTCTCGGATACAACTTTACAAAACTCTGGCTGCCTGAGCAACGCCTCCCAGCCTGCACATTCCACATCCCCCGGAAACAAGAAGTTGATTCCTGCAATAGCAAGATGGACGACCATGCTGAGATTGTTTTCATCATCAAACTCGGGATAATTATTGTAGAAGACCTGACGTTCAACGTTTAAGAAATCAGGAGCAACAGCGTCGGTTCCCCCGGTATAGCTCGAAGCCATATTGACCAAGGCGTCTATGCCTCGCCCCATCCCATTCTCAGATTTCAAATTTGTGATGGTTTGGGGGGTTACAGACTGGTTGCGCCATAACCACCCGATATCTACATTTGCAAGCAAATCGGGTAAACCACTTGCGTGATCCTCGTCATAATTGGTGATTGCCAGCATGTCGAGGTATGTGATGCCCTCGTTCCGCAAATATGCTCCAGGTCTCCAGTCGGTGTCACCGTTATGTCCGCAATCAATCATGAGCCGAGTACCGTTGTCGCATGTAAGCAAGGCACAGGCACCGTGTTCCACATCAAATATTTTCAGTTCCATTCTTCAGCCCTCGGATTCTCTCCATTCCACACCGTTTAACGAAGTCCTTTGAAGCCTGGTCGATAAAGATTCCGAAGCGTATCTGCATTCATTGATAGCCAGTGGCTCTTTCGGGTCACAAAATCGAGCTCTCTTGAAACTGTCGTCGAGTTGGCGATCAGATTTGTAGCGCGGAATTTCTGCGAGTGCGGCGCAAGTGATCGAATGATCACGTCGCCTGTCTTGGTTGTCATAATAGGAATTCCAAGATCGAAAAGTCTCTGGCGAACTTCCGGCTTTGGATGGTCAAACTGGTTGCTATGTTGGCTGCTGCAAATCGCGATCCTTGGCCGAATTGCTTCGAGAAACGTTTTCGAGTTAGTTGGACAATCTGCGCCATGATGTGCAAGCAGCAGCACATCCACTTCACGCTTGAAGACTTTGCAGCGACGAAGGTATGCCCCGAGGTTTGCGTCCTCAACGTCACCCAAACTGGCGACGTTGAAACAACCTTGTCGAAAGAGTTTGATGGTTGAGTTGTTGTTTGATTCCCCATCGAAAAGGTATCGGGGATGGTATAGAACGTCGCGATATGCTAGATCCTCCGCAGTCTTTAGACCTTTGACGTAATCCGGATTGATCGCAACGCAGCTCACCGAACGTCCCCGAACTCGTGCAGATGTCTGATAATCGCGGATAACCTGCAAGCACTGCTTGGCGGTATCCGAATGAGGCAGATAGCCGGGATACTCGACCGTAGTCGGCATGTAACGTGAGAGTATTTCCTTTAGGTCTGCAAGCGCGCAGTGATCTTGATCCCATCCAGTAATGTGCAGCACATCGATAGCCGTCTTGCCACATCCTTTTAATTCTTGATCAACGCTAGCACGGCTAATCTCCGTCAAACGTGCCTCGATGAGGGTAAAGCGCCCATCGGCGAAAAGCGAAAAAGAGGAACCTGCCTGCCCTAATTGGTAGGCACGAAACCGGGTTATGACAGATCGGGCGGTCATTTCTTCTTCCGCCCGTCGTCAGTCACTTCGACTGCCAAAACATTTTGGACGAATCGGATACCTGTGTTTCGAGCAGACAATGCAAGCCACATAAACTGGACGAGGAGTCCGCCAAAAAGCATGGCTTGAAGACTTAACGGAATACCCGCCAACACACCTGCAACACTCGTAACGATAGTGATCAGAACAGTCAAACTTGCCGCATCACGGAATAAGAGAAATCGTTTGTGAGCATCGCTGACACTTACGTTTGACTGATGCTTCTGGTATAGGCGATACCAAGTGGAATTTTGATCCCTTGGACTTTGCGGAAACTCTCCGACCTTGGCCTTCAAGGCCGCTAAATCGATCCTTGGGTCGGCCTCCGCGTGTTTGCTAAATGCGCGGTGTCCCGGCAATACATCTTTGATTCGCCAGAAGACAATCGATGCCTTGGCGTCCGAAGAAAGCAAGTCGTTTAGAAAAACGGCGATAAGCGGGCCGGTGGCGGCAAGCAAAATTCCTCTGACGAATGCTGAATGGGCGAGTTCCGTGATAGATGCTTGTGTAAATGCGAAACCGGTCAGAACCAGAGTCACGATCACAACATCGGCGACCACCAGCAACCAGATGGCTTTGCTGTTCTGCGCCTTTAGCGAGGGCGAACGCTCAGTCTTTGCCATTTATTCGAACTCCGCGTTCTTGAACCGCAATACATTGCAGTTTTCCTTCACCGCACGCTGCATGCCGTCGTCGAATCCAATAGCGGATTCAGCCTGAATTTCGATGGCGATCTTCACCTTTACGCCGGGGCGAGCAGTGAATTGCATGATCACTTCGTCGACGAGATCTGCGAACTGTTTCTTGGCCTGGATCGCATCGAGTTCGATGCTGGCGTAGAACTGCTTCTTTGCTGGCTGTGGAGCCGCAGCATCCCCGGAGGTATAGATTGGCGGCTTGCCCGAATCCTCGGCACGGTGCGGCTTGTCACCTGTGTCGCTGGCAGTTGGATAGACCGGTGTCGGCCGCGCGGCGTCATCAGCCGCCTTTTGTGCCTCGGCGTATCCGGCAGCAGCGACCGGCTCGATCAGCAACAGCGAGGAATCAAGGAATAGTGATGTGCGCTTGCCGAAGCTGAACCCAACATAGCGACCATCTTCCTTGCCTTGCGCGAAGCCGAAGAAATCCCGGCTTTCCGCACCAACCGCCATCGTGTGTTGAAACGCAGTGTCGTCCTTGATGCGGGGCAGATAGAGCTGCTGGCAACTTTGCTGCCACACGTTGAGCGCGCTGGTGTCTTTGCTGTCGTCTTTCCAGAACCAGTCTTTCAGCACCTTGGTCAAGTGGACGGGTGCCCACTCGGTGATCAGGAGTTCGTTTTCCTTCAACACGCGCTCAATTTCCTGTGACAGATTTTGAGCGCCCGGATTGACCTGGAAGTGTTCCCACTGAATCTCAGACAGCCCCTTGCCGGGACGTGCCTCCTGCATTGGCGCAACCATCCACTTATAGGTTTCACGGATCATGCGGCGCAGGGCATCGTTCGCATCCTCAAAACTCTTGCTGGCCTGCCGGGACTGGAACTGGTCGAGGTTGAGCTTCATTTCCTTGATGTCGCTCACAATCGATTGCCACGCCAAGGTTGACCGCACCTGATCCTTTAGACGGCTCACGCTGTCGTAGTCGGCGGCAATGAAGATCAACCGGTTCTGCTTGAAGCGCGGCTGATCGCCACGGGCCTTCAAAATCTCAGTCGCACGCTCGATGGCAAGGCTCTGGCCACTACGGCTAAACGCAGCGTCGGGCGGCAGCACAACGAGGCGTAGCTGCCAATCATCGGGAACGTCGCCGCTGGCCGTGAAAACGTGGATGCCGCCGAACACGCCGGTGGCAAAACTCTTCTGCACACGGTCGCGGATGGCCGGGAACACATCTTCCTTGTCCTGGAAGCGGCGTTTGCGCTCTTCCATTTCCCGACGCAGGTTCGGGCGGGTATCGAACCAGAAGCGGTTGTTGCCGCTGTTCAGGTAGTGGAGGCGGTCACTCAGGCGACGCAGCGCGTCCTTGTAAATGCCAACCTGCTGGCCCGGCTGTGCCACGCCCAAAACAATGCGTTCTAGTTCAAGGCCGCGCACCATCTGGTTTGCCGTGGTTGGTGCGCTGCCGAGAAAGACGGCGCGAGCCGAGCGGCGGCAGGCCTGCACACTACCAAGGCGCGTATCTTTATTTTCAATCTCGGTGGTTTCGGCACGCTCGCCATCGATATCACGTTCGACGACCGGGTCCCAGCCCTGAGGCAGGTAGTAAATCACCTCGTTGCGCGTATTTGCATCATCAAGCGGAAAGCTACCGGGCATGATCAACGGGTCTTTATCGTTTTTGTCCCAAAGCCGGTGAATGACCTTTGCCATCAACTTCAGCACACCACGGGTACGCTGGAAGTTATCCAGCGACGACCAGTCCTCATACAGTCGGTCAAAGACCTCTGGATGGATCGGGTAGGCGTGCATCAATCGGTCGAAATATCGGCTCTCTTGTGTTTCGCGCGGGAAGTCGTCGCTGTTCGCCGTGTAGTAATCAGCAAAGGCGCGACACACCGTTTCAGCAGCCAGCTTGTCGTTGATGCTGCTGAACAGCCGACGACGGACGATTTCGAACGCTTCCTCTGTGCCAACCGGTTTCCACAACGCCTGAATGCGTCCGAAGTAGTGCGCCAGCGCTGCCAGTGCTTTCACACCGCGCTGGCTGCCCGCTTCCTTGTCCGACTCTGGCAGCGAGGCCAACAACACAGCGGTAGGCACGGCTTTCAGCGCTTCGGTCAGTGCCTGCACAAAGCTCAGGTTGGAATCGAAGCTGCCGCCGGTCAGTGTCTTGCCTTCTTCAAACTGGCGCACGTAGGCCACCAGCTCATCGATCAGGATGACGCAAGGCGCGTAGCGACTGAGCAGCGTTTCGAGCACGGCCTTGCCGGGCGAAGTGCCTGAAGAATCCGCATCCGCAACCAGGGCGTAGCCCTCGGCCTTACCCAACTGCCACGCCAGATCGCCCCAAAGGGTGCGGATGGCTTGTTTTGTATCACCATCCTGCCGAATCGGCGGCTGGTTAGGCGATGACTTGATACCGTCGAGCACTGCAATCCGCGCGCGCGGTAGTTCAGTCACTCCGGCCGCATCGAGAATGGCAGGCACACCCGGCAGGTCACTGGCTTGCACTTCGCCTTTGGCAAGGTGGTAGACCGCCAACATCGTGTGGGTCTTGCCGCCGCCGAATGCGGTTTGCAACTGAATGACCGGATCGCCACCCTGGCCGGACAATCGCTTCACCACGGAATCAAGCAGCAAGCGCATGCCTTCGGTGATGAAGGTGCGCTGGAAGAACAGCGCAGGGTTCTGGTATTCCGGCGTCGCCGTGCCATCGTGGACGCGCGACAAGTCTGCTGCGAACTCAGCTTGCTGGAATGTGCCCTTCAGGACATCTTCATGCGGAACGGCGATTTCACGCCAGGGTTTTAGAGTCATCTTCATCTCCCCAATCAAATATCCAGTTTTGTTTGCGAACCAAGGATGCCTGCGTCCGCAGACGCTTGCTCAATGCTCGACCACGCCGTCACCAACTCGTTGTAGGCGCGCGCCTCTTCTGCCCAGCCTTTGCGTTCGCAGAGGGTGTAGAGGCGATATGCCAGCGCACGCATTGGCTCGGCACGGGCGGGCATACGCGCCAGCAGTGCGCCCGCAGCCGACTCACCGTCCTGGTTTAACGCTCGAATTAGTTGGTGCAGGGCCTCCCATACGGGTGTACGGGCGTCGCCTTCAGGCGACCAGTCTTTGGGAAGTTCTGCCCATCTCAGCAGACGCAAGCTACCTGCGCCGCTTTCAATCACCCCGGAATCTTGCAGACCACCAACACTGGTGCCCTTGGCACGAGCCAGCACATCGGCGTCCCCAAACTTGCCAGTGGCCCAGCCTTGGCTTTCAAACCAGTGCAAACAGAACTGGGTGTCGTGATCAAAATCATCTTCGGCGAAAAAACGATTGATAAGCTGCAACGCAGTGCGCACGCTCATCGGTTTGCCGTCCGCTTCCAGCACCGCCGCGTACTGACTGAATATGGCCATGCCGGGGCCGATGATGGCTTGTGACAAGTCCACCGGTGCTACCGGGGAATTCACGCCTCCACGGGTCATATCCAGCAGCGCCTCAGGGAGCGACGCGTTGAGCTCACGTAGGAATTCACGGCGGCTTACAGTGGCAGCGTCGGGTGCGCGCTTACGGCAGACGAGAATGATGCTGGACGCAAGCGCATTGTTACCTTGGCCGATCATCCGCCCAGCTCCTTCAGTCCGCATCGGCCATGTGCCAGATAGTGAAAAACCAGCACGCAGCACTGCCTCAAGGAAGGTTTCCCAACCTGTACTGTGGGTGCCCGCGTCTCTTTTCGTCTCTGCCTGCTTAAACGCGTAGTAGATGGTTACGGGGAAAGCTGGATGCGCCTGTTCAGCCAGGCTATGCATCGCACGAGTCATGCCGTTGAGGAAAAATTCTTCTGCCTGAGTTTTTCCGCCGTGCCGATATGCTGTAGCGACCAACTCCTCGGCCTTAGGTACTGCAAGGGTGGCGTAGATGCCAGGAAATATCGGCTTCAAACTCTTACGCAGCCAGACGTAAAAAAAATCGGACAGATCAGCGTATCCGATATTGTCGTAATAGGGAGGATCGGTGGAAATAACCTTGTTGACACTTATGATTTGTGTCGAAGCATCAGCCTGTTGAGCCCAACCGTTGCCATTTCTGGGGAAATCACGAATTGCCATTGCTCCCTTATCGATGGCAGTTTCGAAGCTTCCTCCAGCATCGGCAAACGAGTTTGCCTCAGCAAAATCCCAAGTCATCGGAATAGCTTGTCGTGCAAATGTTTCCCGAAAAGCTCCGCGGTCATTCATCCAAGTGGCTATGGACGAACCGATATTGCTAACTTTGCTCACCGCAAAAGCCAAATACACTCCGACGGCTTGTGCATAAGCCGTTGCACCATTACCGCCAGCATCTAGCCCAATTTTGTCGTCAGCGAAACCTGCTGTCAGTGCATCCTGCCTGCAGCATTGAATAGCTTCTTGTACCAATTCGGAAAAGGTTGTCAATGTCACCAGTTGTCTGGCGGTAAATAGGTCACCCCATTCCCTAAGGCCATAAGGTACGCAAGTGCCGCCAGTCAGACGCGCAGGTACATCTCCTGACGGCTTCCAAGTCGGTTGCGCTCCTTTAGCAGCAGCTTCTTGCTCTTTGGTCGGCGACAGATAAACACGACCGCGCACACCTTCTGCCACGATAGCCATCAACCGACTACCCATGCGCCCAGCCTGGCCTTCTGCTTTAATGTGGTCACCGCCAATTGGGGTTTGCGACAACAGGCATGCAAAATTTGAACCGCGACCGAGTGCCTTGGTACCAGCTATTGCTGCCTCTGTAGGGGTGCCAACTTTCACCTCAAAGCGGTACTGATCTCCTTCAACGACGGGTTCAACATACGCCTCTTTGCCAGACTTGCTTGCGAGCACAAAAGTCGATGCCAGCGGCACTTCTGAGTGGCTAAAAGCCGGGTTTGGACTACGCACGGTGCGTGCCCATAACCAAGCAATCACAGTGAGTTTCTGTCCAAGCAGTGGTTTTAGATCGGGGCGTTCGGCAGCCATTGCTTCCGTGATCTCAATCTGTGGATAGAGGTGGCCGATCTTCTTTTCTGCTTTTGCTCGCATCCACGCGCCATAGCGACGCACATCCTCGGCCAGTCCCCTCGCGCCACTCCAGTCTTCGGATAATTTGCCCTGCTTGTCGCCCACAGCGCGCGGCCCTACCGGTGCTCGTCCAGAAAATTTTGGGGGAATCTCGATCATCGCCTTATTGATCGTCACCGCCACAGGATTGAGGTCAGATGCGTAGCTCTCCAGTCCAAGGCGCTGGGCTTCCAAAGGCAATGCGCCACCACCTGCAAACGGATCATGGAAGGCGGGCAGCTTGTCCGGATTGAACAGCTCGGCGGCCTGTGGGTGGCCTTTATTCAGCTCGCATGTCTCACGCCAACTGCGCACAATTTCGGCCCGAGCCCGGGCCAACACTTCCTCGTTGGTCGTGTTTTCCCAAAGCACGAGGTCTTCAATGATCTTAAAAAGACGCTCACGCTCGATCTCGGCCTTCTCCTTGTTAACCCCGTACTTGAAGCCACCACCTTGCTGGTAGCCAGGGTCGTTGACCATTTGTGCAAATATTACAGCCCGCGCAGCAGCCAATGGACGACGTGCCCACCACAGATGAAGCGTGCTTGGATGACCGTGGCGGATTGATTTCTCGCGGGCGCACGCGGCGTTGATTGCGTCGAGCGGCAGTGCGACCTCAATGAGTTTTTTTGGTGTTTTGATGGTGGTCATACGAGTCCTGGGGCGTGCTGCTGCAAGGTGTGTTCGGCAAGCTGGCCGAAGAACTGGCGTGTCAGGCTGAAGAAACGGCTGAGGCGCTCGTTGCGCGGCAGCAAGTCAATGCTGGCCAGATCGGGCAGGCTCCAGCCTTTGGTTTGGTGCTCTTGAAAAAGCTGATCGAGCTCATCCCACCATTGCCGTCTGCGGGTGATCAGGTAGGGGCTGTTAAGGTTAAGTAGATCAATGGTGTATTGAGCCCGGTCTTGCTCCTGCGCATTCAGATTGCCCGCAGGCACTACACGGCCATCGGACAGGTAGGCGAAATAGCGTCGGCAATCCAGTTGATGGCAAGAGACAAAGCGCGCTAGGTCAACCGAATCACGTTTGCCTGGTGCGTGACCACCAAAGACCTCGTGGCCTTGTGCTTTGAACGCGGCGAGGTCATTGGAGCTGTCAAGCGCGCTTGCAGCAAGATTTCTGTAATCAAAGGTGCGCGCCGGGTTCTGACTTTTATTCTCTACATGTTCGATGTGGTAGCCCAAGCCTTCTTCATCAGACCGCATTTCGCTATAGCAGCACAGTTGATACTGCTCATTGAGAATGGATTGCTGGACAGCTGCTTTGTGACTGAAACTGCTCCAGCGACTGGTGGCCTGCTGCGGCGTAGTAGGCGGATTGGCGTGTGACTGATTGAGGTGATAGCCACCGTTGCCTTGTTTGGTGATGGCCCTCATTGCTTCAGAGCCTCCTGCCGCTGGATGCTGCGTTGCAGTCGTTGCAATTGCGGGTGTTGTGCACCCAACGCGGCAACCAGGGTTTGCATCAACTGCGTTGCCTCTGAGCTTTGATAGTTGCCTTGATCAACCCACTCGGTTAGGCGCTGCAGGTCAGCTTTTTCGCTGACGGGCGGTTGCGGGTCAACCATCATCACGCTGTGCAGCACGTCGCCACTGGGCTCACCGTAGGTCATGGCCAAAGGAGGTGCTGCAATGATTTTTCCACTGGCATCGGGGCCTATGACCCGGATGTTTTCGCGCTTGACTGTACTAAGAACCTGAGGGCTGTGGGTCGTAACGATGAACTGGGTGTTGCGGAAGGTTTGCATCAGATCAGTGAGCACGCGTTGCTGCCACGATGGGTGCAGATGCAAATCAACCTCATCGATCAAGGCAATAGCAGGGAGATCGAGAGGATTCATGATCTCCATGCCATCAGTTACCATCCGACTGTTTGCTTGCGCCAAGCGGCGAGCGAAATCCATAGTCAACCCAAGCACCACGCGGTAGCCATCGCTGAGTTGGCTGATACGCAAGGTACGGGTGGTGCCGTCAGGCGCCAGCCGATCAATGACGAAACGCAGAGGACGGATTTCGGTACGTGGTTTGCTGAATCCGACTGGAAGCAGACGAACGATGGCTCTTCGCACTACCTCTAGCTCTGGATGTTGATAGTCGAAGTCACGGCGTGTTTCACGCTCACGGCGCTCGGCATCCTCCATTGCGTTGAACCACTCGAAAGCTGCTCTGAACCGTGAATCTGGTTCTAGCGCACCAGCCAAAGCATCAAACCGAGAGAAGTTTTTCTTGAAGCCACGGCGGCGTTGCACCTCCTCGCGGATAGCGCGGTTGGTGCCGTAGTAGGCAATGACAGGAAGGAAGTACGCCTGTTGTTCGGATTCGGCTTGAACGAGTCCGAGAGTGAACTCATCCAGATCTTTCAATCCACGGCCCAAAAGGGCTGCTTGTTCTTCAGAAAGTAGTTTCTTGATCGCCGACGCATTCACCGTGCCATCCCGCTTCCGACCGCCTGCCCAAGCAAGTTGAGCGTCTTCTCGTGTGCGAGCTTCCCAAGCGAGCATCATGAATGGCTCGCGCCGCTCCCCTTGCGTGACGCGCAGATCGGTTTCTTTAGTGGTTCTACCAGACACACCAGGCAATTTAATCAGATAGCGACCAAATCCGATTGCAATTGCGTCCAAGATCGCCGTTTTACCAGCACCGTTCTCGGCAATGATGACCGTGAGGCGCTTGCCAAAGTCGATGCTCAATTCATCGAAGCATCGGAAATTTTTTAGATGTAGCCGTTCGAGCTTCATATTTGTCCTCCTGGTAGTGCTGATCGAGCCAACAGTTGTTCAAGGTCTAAGTTGATGCTGGTGACTGCCCAATCCGGTTCTTGCGTGAAGGGCTTGGTCACGTAGAACGGCCCCTCGTGCTGGTCACCGTCCACCATGACTATGGCCAGGATGAATTTGTCCTGCTGGTTCAGCCCGTAGAGGATTTCATTGCGGGTGACCGTAACCGTGCTGCTACCTTTGGCGCGACCCTTGACCTCAATGTGGCGTGAGGGGGGCAACTTGCCATCTATCGCTTTTGGCAGGCTGGTTACATCCCATCCGCACTTTTGCGCCGATACGTCAATGACCTCGTGGCCAAGGGCACGCTCGGCAGCCATCACGGCGTTCATGGCTGCCCACTCCACCCGGGCGCGGGCGTCGGCATCGGCTGTCCAGCCTGCGATTGATTCAGGTTCGCCTGCGCGCTGCGCCAACAGGCCTGCAGGAATCACCAAGGCACCACCGGCAACAACGGGCGTTGCTGAGATAACGTGGCGCATGGCCAGCAGTTCTTTTTCGCGTGATTCGCGGCGGGCTGTGAGGTCGTCAATAGTGCGGCGGACATTTTCGAGCGACAGGCGCACGTCTTTGCCTGCGGCGATGTCGTCTTGAAGCTTGATGTAGCGGTCTGACCAGTAATTGATTTCCTTGACCAAGCGCTCGTGAACTGCGGCTAGGGTCTTGTCGACATTCTTCTCGCGGCGATTACGCACCTCGTCGAAGTGCTCTGGCACGAGATGGGTGGAGGCGTGCGCCAGCGCAACCTGCTCGAGGTTTTGCGCATCGGTGCCGTTGAGCCACGGTGCTTCGAACACGTCCTGAATCAGTGCTAGATCGGCCTTGCTTATGGATTCCATATCCAAGTGGGGGGCCCAGCCAGCATTGATGGTGTTGCCCTGTGGGTCGATCTCAACAAATTGCATCCGGCGAGACACAACGTGGGCGGGATCTGCACCTTCTCGCACCGATTGGTCGATGATGAACATCACCTTGGGGGTGATGCCCATATCGCTGGGGTCGACCAGCACTGCGCCTTGCTTGAGTTTGTTGCGATGCTGTTCCAGCACGAGGTCGGTCACCGATTGCATCAGCGGGTGGCCGGGGTGCATCAGGCTGGCCATTGGCGCACCGACACGCTCGATTAGACGGACGAATTGCTTCTCGAAGCAAACGCGTTCGTAGCGACGCAGTACGGTGTCGGCGTTGCGGCGGTCACGTCCGGTGATTTGGCGGTCGCGTTCGCGGATATTGGCTGGAACGTGGGTGATCTCGTAGCGCCCTTGTTCGCGCGGGCGCAGTTCACCGCCGAGTTGCTGGAATGCCTGATTGAAGAAGGAGCGAATGAAATAAGGCTGCAGCTTGCGGGCCTCTGCCTTTTCCATTTCCTCCTTGACGGCAAACAGGCGCTCGGTACTCATTACCTCTTCGCACAGGGCATTGCGCTTGATGATGTTTTCAAGGTGGACAGTGTCGAGCGCACCTTCAATTTTGCGCAGCAGGCGCCAGCGGACTTCGGGGTCTTCGCCGTAGCGTATCGCTTCGATCAGCAGATCTTTGAGGCTCTTGTCCTCAAACACTTCGCCGAGGATGTCGAACACACGACCACCCAATGCTTCGCGCTCGACTTCCAGCTTCTCGAACAGGCGCTGGAACACGTCACCCTCGCGGGTTTCGGCGGCGACCATATTCCACAAGTGGCAGACCTCGGTCTGGCCAATCCGGTGGATACGACCGAAGCGCTGCTCCAAGCGGTTGGGATTCCAGGGCAGGTCGTAATTGACCATCAGGTTGGCGTTTTGCAGGTTCACACCTTCGCCAGCGGCGTCGGTAGCCAGCAGTACGCGCGTTGCCGGGTCATTGCGGAACAGTTCCTGAACCTTGCGGCGCTCTTCGCGTTTGACGCCGCCGTGGATCATCGTCACGGCTTCTTCGTTGCCGATCAGTCCACGAATCTTGATCGCGAGGTAATTCAGCGTGTCGCGATGCTCGGTGAAGATGATCAGCTTGCGCTGGCGGCCACTTTCTTCGCGCATGGTCGGCGACTGCAACAGGTTGGAAAGTTCGTCCCACTTGCGGTCTTGGCCGGAGTGGACAACCTGCTTTGCCTGCTCCTCCAAGGCGTCAAGGATGATGATTTCAGCCTCGAGCTCCTGAATCGTTTGCGCGGCTGTCGCTTGATCGACCACGGCCTCTTCGAAATTCTCATAGTCGTCGGGAGACATGGCGTCGGCAGACTCCCAAATGTCTTCTGGAGCGCCATTGACGTTGAGCGTTTCAGCCAGCGTTTGACCACGATTGCGCAGTTTTTCATCTTCAACACGGCGCTTGAGTTTGTTGCACCGACGTTTGAGTGATTGGTAAATCGCCTCGGGGCTCGACGCCAATCGCCGTTGCAGGGATGTCAAGGCGAAGCCGACGTTACCTTTGCGCTGCCCGTCCAGTTGATCGGCCCGGTTCATTTCCTCTTTGACGTAGTCGGTGACAGCAGCGTAAAGCGCAGCTTCAGGATCAGAGAGTTTGTAGTTGGCGGTGATCGCGCGGCGGTCAGGGAACAGTTTGGTGCCATCGAAGCGCAGCATCTCTTCCTTGACTGTGCGGCGCATCAAATCGGTGACGTCGACCTTGTGCGCACCGTCGCGGAACTTGCCATAGAAGCGGTCGGAGTCCAGCAAAGACATGAACAACTGGAAGTCCTCTTCCTTGCCGTTGTGCGGCGTTGCCGTCATCAGCAGGAAGTGGCGCGTGATCGAACCCAGCAGTTCGCCCAGTTGGAAGCGCTTGGTCTTGTTGACCTTGTTGCCGAAGTAGCTGGCTGACAGTTTGTGCGCTTCATCGACAACGATCAGATCCCAATGGGATAGTCGCAGCTTTTCTTGGAGGTCTTCGTTGCGGGAGAGTTGATCTACCCGAGCGACCATCAGGTCGATATCGTCGAACGGATTGCCTCCGCGTGACTGCTCAACTTGCTCGCGGGAAAACAATGTGAAAGACAGGCCGAACTTCTCGAACATTTCGTCCTGCCACTGTTCGACCAGACTGCCCGGCGCAACAATCAGGATGCGCTTGGCATCGGCACGCATCAACAGTTCGCGGATGAACAGCCCGGCCATGATGGTTTTGCCCGCACCCGGATCGTCCGCAAGCACATAACGAAGGGGCTGGCGTGGCAGCATTGATTCGTAAACAGCGGTGATCTGGTGCGGCAGCGGCTCCACATTGGATGTGTGGACGGCCATCATTGGATCGAACAGGTGGGCCAGATTGATCCGGTAGGCTTCGACTGCGAGCTTAAATTCCTCACCCGGCGCATCAAACGCCCAGGGGCGGCCAGCCTCGGCCAGCGACAACTTCACCTCGTCGTTGCGGAATAGCATCCGTTCCAGGAGCTTGCCATCCGCTGTCTTGTAGTAGACGGTGAGGGCGTTGTCGCCGACAGGTTCCGTGGTAACAATGCGCACGACATGCCCGGGCTCGATACCGGAGATGGCTGCGTTTTTCTTGATGTCTTCTAGTTTTAGCATTTGTAAGCCTTCTCCTAAACCTCGTACCCGGGTGCAAGCACGAGGTTGGTCACGCCATAAAGCGCTTGGCGATTGCGCAGCCAGAGGTGGTATTCGACACCCTTGAGACTGTGGTCTTCGGTGCAATCCACGTTCCAGCGACGCATCAGATATCCGGCCATTGCCGCGCGCACGCGCATCCGTAGCGCGCCGTTTTCCATGCCGTACTCGGCTTCAATGGTATCGGGGTGCTGAACGTTGGCCGGGTGAGGAACCAGTTCAATCTCAGCGATCCGGTTCCACTGAATGTCTTGGTCGGAGTTTTCGTGCTCCTGAACCGCACCGGCGACCGGTCTGGCATCAGCAATTCGAGTCAGTACGAAATCGCGGAAGTCGCCGCTGCGACGGTCGAACGCGCGGACGTGCCAACGCTGCCCGTTGTCGGCCAAGGCGAATGGGACGATCTCACGGGTGGTCAATCCGCTGGACAGCGCGCGGTAAGAAATCTCGACAGCTGTTTTCTTGTGGATGGCGCGAGTCAGCACCGACAACATTTCGAGATCCAGATTGATCGACAGCTCCGAACCTTCACACGCCACCAATTGGCGGACACGCATCGGCTCGCCGTCACCAAAGCCCTGCGACAGCCACGTAAGGACGCGACTTGCTGCAAAGTCGAACACCGGGCGGAACCAATCGGCGCGCACATAAACCTTGCGCTTGGTGTCGTAGTCAAGATTGCGAGGGCCTAGTTCTTTGTACTGGCCGATGTCGCGAGTTGCCGCCGCCGCCTGGATGCCAAACCGTTCCACCAAGTCCTGGCGGCGAAATTCCCCGACAAAACGCAGGCGCAACTCAAGGAACGCGAGGCGGTCGCGTTGCGATTGGGTCATTGCTGAAAGTTGGTCGCTGGACATTTGCTATGGCTTCGATGGTCTATCGGTATTGTTTAGCAGAGTTTATACGACTCAATACACAACGTCAAGCGTCGCATATTGCAGCGAAGTCTATCGCTTAATGATGATGACTAAACGGCGTACTCTATCCAGGCAGGTCGTCTGGTACCGGGTTTCGCTCCTGGGGCGGTGGTTCGATAGCGGAATCGGGGATCGAACTGGGGCGTTCGACGATTGGGCCGTTACAGCACAGGTTTCGCAGGGCGATGCGCCCTCGCACGGTAAGTGCGGGCGGATGGAATTCGGCCAAATACTCGAATCCACGACCGCAAGATCAAAACCTTGCTATCCTTGTCGGACTGCGGACGCGGGTTCAATTCCGTAAACGGGAATCGAACTGGCTGTCGATCTTGCGGCACATGCTGACGTCAGAAGCGCTGGGATTTGTTTCCATCCACGGAAGTAACGGGTAGGTTTCGCACCTTTCCGCAGCAGTTGGCAGCGGGCATAATGGCCTGAACTGGCGCGGTTTGGCGCGGGATTGCGCCCCACCACCATTACCTTAAATCCCAACCCGTATCGGTTGGGATTTTTTTGCCCGCAACGCCCCTGTTGGCGCGGTTCCGGCAGTTTTTCTCTTGAGCGTTACCCTGCAACCGACCCAGTTTCCGGTACCACTTTCCTTGTTTTCCTCTCTCTGTTCTCTGTTGGCCTCTTGAGCGCTCAAGAGGTCGCGTCCAGGATTCATGCGGGTTTCCGGCTCATCGGTTATGATCACGAATTGGGTGAGCGTAGGCGACCGAAACAGGGAATAGCAGGCTGTGAATCGCCTCAACCACAGACCCAAAAAAGCACTTGGATTCAGAAGAAGTATTATTCGAAGTAACGGTGCGCTACGGCAGCCACCGTCAGGTGTTGAACTAAAAACTCGAAACCGTCAGCACTATTCGATAAGGGATTCTCCGATGAATGTGAACCAGCCTCTTACCGATGATGAAATCAACGAACTGGATGATTTTCTGCTTTCCGATAAATCGCCGGGATCCTGTATGGATATTTCCACTTTCGATGGTTTTCTGGCAGCCGTCGTACTCAATCCCGATGTAATCCTTCCCAGCCGCTGGTTACCATGGGTATGGGATATGGACAATGGCGAAGAATCTCCCGAATTCGACACGCTGGATGAGGCGAGCCGCATCTCGAACCTGATCATGCGCCATTACAACACGGTAGCAACCACAATCGACGAGGACCGCTTCGGCCCCCTGCTATTTGTACTACCTCAACCTGACAACAGTGAGTTTTACGATGCTGAAGGCTGGTGCGAAGGATTCATGCTCGGTGCCGCGGTATTTCTTGAACCCTGGTGGCGATCCATCATGAAGGATCGCACCGAACTGGTTGCACCCATGGTGCTCCTGGGAACCGAGCCGGGTTGGGAGATTCTTTCAGAGAGTGCCGACGAGAAACGCGCGATTCAGGAAGCCTATGATTCCATTCCCGATGCCATAGTGGCGCTGCACGCTTATTTCGAGCCCCTACGCATGCAGGCAATTGAGTCGCGTATCGGGAATATTCGTACTTCAAACGATGATGAAACACAGCCCTTTCGCCGAAGCGACGCCAAAGTGGGACGCAACGACCCGTGCCCGTGCGGTTCCGGCAAGAAATTCAAGAAGTGCTGTGGATCCGATGAGTTATTCCATTGATTGAGACGGTACTCTGCACCGCTTGCCGTCCTTTCGTATTTTTCGGCTACGCCTCCCATGCTGAATCCAAGAATTCCGCAAGAAACCACCAGCGAACATGAGCGCCTGGCCGGTCTGGTCGAGCGCGTCACCTTCCATAACGCCGAAAACGGCTTCTGCGTCCTGCGCCTCAAGGTCAAGGGAGAACGCGAACTCGTCACCCTGATCGGACATACCCCCATGATCTCTCCAGGAGAATATGTCTCGGCATCCGGAAACTGGGCCATAGACCGAGAACATGGTAGGCAATTTCGCGCCCTCGTCGTCAAAGTCTCTCCCCCCAATACCTTGTCCGGAATAGAGCGCTATCTGGGTTCAGGCATGGTCAAGGGCATCGGTCCGGTATATGCAGGCAGGCTAGTCAAGGCTTTCGGCGCAGAAGTTTTCGACATCATTGATCAGATGCCGGAACGGTTGCGCGAAGTAACCAAGCCCTATGTTTTCTTGGGATTGATAGCATCAGTCGTTTTGGCTCATCGGTCTTCGAATTTGTTTTCCATGCGCCTCCGATAGACAGCACGAGCCCATGCAGGGTAGATAAGGTATGTTGCACCCGTGCGCGCATCACGGATTGACGGAATAAACTCATCAGGTTGTAGGCCAGCATGGCAAATCCAAGAGCGGATTCTGTCGCCCAAAAGTCCCTGAGATTGAATGCATCCAGACCGAAGTCGGCTTTCAATTCCTTGATTCTGTTCTCGCAATCCGCACGTCCGCGATAAGTGCGCCAGACCTCCGCAACCGGGAGTTCCAGAGTAGTGACAAAAGCCCCCGTAACGCCATCCTTGAATGTCAGGATCATCTTCGAAGAGGGGCAAAGTTTTCCCGGAGCATTTTTCCTTTGTCGGATGCTTTGTCGTACCACGATAACCCGGCGTGGTTGGCTCCAGCATGCCGCTTGATAACTAATTTCCGTCAATTCTAATCCGGGCTCCAGTGCCCACCAACCCGTGGCCTGATAAAGCCCCCGTTGCAATACCTGATTCAGGCGTGCCGCAATAATGTAAGGGATTCTCTTTTCTTCCAGAACCTTCAGGAAAACATCTTCGAAAAAGCCGCTATCAGCACGTAACAACCCAACTTTTTTCTCCCCAAGATGGGCTAATGTGGCCTCAAGAAATTGCAGAACATTGTTGGCGGAGTGTGTATTTCCCGGACGTAGCCAGAAGTTAGCCACCATGCGCGCCTCAGCCACAAAAGCCAACAAGGGATGGTGACTGGCCCGACCACGCCGCCCCGGGTTGTACCCTCGGACCGCCCCTTCTTGCTCCCCATTGCGCGTGATCACGGTAGAGTCCAGATCCAGAGTCACGCTTTTCAACGCGTGAATTTGATCAAACAGCCAGCGATAAATCTCGCACTGCACCTGCTCGTTACGGATCATGTCAAACCGATTGAAAAAACGTACCAAAGCCTTGTGCCCAGCCGCTTTCGTCCAGCCAAACAAACGTACCAGCGTGTTATCCATACGCACCATCTCAAGATGCGAAAACCGACAGGCACCACACCATATCGATACGAGAAATTGTTCCACCAACTGCCTCGGGTCGTATCCCCGATTGGAACCAGGTTCGGGGAGCCCCCAGGTCGTGACTGCCTCAGAAAACCCCATACTGTCGAGCATTTTCTTGAATAGGGCCAGCCCACCCCAGGCAGTCACCTCGCGGTCACTGAATCCCACGGAAAAATCATCGCCAGAAAGAATTTCAGATTGCGCCATTTTCGGTAACCACATGATAAAAAAGAATATATCTAATTATGTCCATTAGAACCTTTGCAACCATGACCCCCTCAGTCAATGGCCTTGGTAGTTTGCCAGAAATCAACCCAAATCTCTAATGAACAATTTGGGTTTAATCGTAATCGACGAATTGGGATACCTGCCGATGAGCCGACAGAGCAACCATAATCTGTTTCAACTGATCCATGCCCTGCATGAGTTCAGATCAATCATCCTGACCACCAACAAGGACTTTACACGCTGGGGAGATTTCTTTATTGATGAAAATGTGGTCGTACCAATTGTTGATCGACTGATACACCATGCCCAAATATTCATGCTTGGGGGTGAAAGCTACCGTCTGAGGCAAAAATTAGGCGGTGGTTCTGGGGTGGGTCAAAATTAATGGCCAAAAGTGGGTCAAATCTGTTGGCCATTGACAATCACTTATTTTCCGACAGGCAAGAAGTTGCAATTGCCGCAGTTTTGAAACAAATTTACTTCCTTTATCGAATCTCGTAACTCTTGACAGTAATTCGTTTATAGACGAAAATTAACCATGTACGAAATCCGACACTATCTAACTACGGACGAGAAGGATATCTATCTCGACTGGCTTCGAGAATTGCGCGATGTGACTGCAAAAATTGCGGTGAATCGACGAGTGACGCGCATCGAGCTTGGCAATTTTGGCGATCATAAATTTTGTCGTGATGGAGTATGGGAGCTACGCATTGATGTTGGTTCTGGCTATAGGGTGTATTACGCGGTTTCTGGTAAAGAAATTGTTTTGCTTCTGTGTGGCGGCGACAAGCGAACCCAAGATGCAGATATCGATAGGGCATGTGGATACTGGCAAGACTGGCAAAGGAGATCAAACGATGAAAGATAGAGCGCATGACGAGGCAATGGCCGAGATGTTCCGGGATGATCCCGGCTATGCGATTCAATTGCTCAATAGTATTCTTGAGGACGGCGATCAGAGCGAACTTCTAATTACCCTACGTCAAATGACGAAAGCCTTTGGCGGAGTGCAAACCGTAGCTGAAACTGCTCACTTGAGCACGACACAACTTTACCGCACCTTGTCACCAGAGGGTAATCCTGTGCTTAGCAGCCTGTCTGCCATTCTCAAAGCAATGGGTCTGCGCCTAGCGGTGCAGTCTGTCCAGACACCGCACGCACACGCCTAAACCTTAGGTTACAGACCTTATTACTTGCGATGATAAGTATCGGTTTAAACGAATCTGAAAATTTCGTGGATTAGGGCTTATAACGAATAAGGTTAGGTCGTGATCGCGAAGCGAGCCACGACCTGAACCGTTTGTTGGACGAGCCCGGTTAAGCTATGACAAAGGCTATGCAAATATCTCTTCGACCTGCCACCCAGCTGTGGACTCAAACGCCCTGAATATTTTTAAAAGCCACTTTTAACCGGGCAACTACACCAGTTTCCTGTACCAAAAGTGGCTGATTTACCCGTTTTCAGCCGATTTCAGGATGAGTTGAGTCGCACC
>NZ_JPOQ01000055.1 GCF_000735045.1 Ferrovum myxofaciens | reverse complement strand
TACAGGTTGATCGAACAGTGCATTTCCATGCATCCTATGTCCTTCCGTGAGCTTGTAGCTAATCCCAAGCCAAAAGTTGTGGCGCATGAGTTCGCGGTGTCAGCCAAGCTTCGCCATAAAGCGCCAACTTCGCTGGATATTTCTGTGCCTTCGCACCCATGGAGAAGCTAGGCACAGCACTAAGCTGAATACCCCACATTTTTAATATGAAATCTGGCATTTTTAAAATTGCATAAATTGACCATCAGTCACCCTGCTGATTCCGGCATGCTCACTCCTGTGCGTTTGCGTCCAGAGTCGAGCGGTCATTTAGCGCGTCCCCCCCACTGTCAGGAGGTTCGGCCTTTGCGGACGGTGGAATCCTCCTCAATCTACGTCCGCAAAAAGAAGTTGAGACGATTCACATTGTACCGGCCTTTAACCGATAGAAGGTACTCTCAACTTGATGCCACCATGCCGGAGGAGATTCATCCTTGAGAACGAACTCTCCATCCTCAAAAAAAGCAATGTCCCAGTAGGTATCCAAGTCGTTATCACTCCGATCCTCGCTGTTGTCAAAGAAGATGGCCAGCGTGGCGGCGCGAGCGCCGTGCGAGAAATTCAGCAGCACCCGCTCGTAACGCCCCTCGATCTTGTCTTCGCGGACATTGTGTCCGCCCTTGGCGTGCCGGATGGCCACGCGCGCCTTGGACTTCTCAATCGATTCGAGGCCGACGGCAATGAGCAGCACCAAATAGCCACGGCAACTAGCTTCATTCATGAACCCAACCTTATCCTGCTTGGGATCGGAAAGCACCGTCTCGAAGCTGAAGTTGATCTCCTGGTCGAGGTATTGTTGGCGCAAGCGGGTAGTTTCTTTCACCGCACATTCCTCGAACTCCTCCTTGGAAAGACTGTGCTCACCCAGATCGAGGGTAATGGCCTTCTCAATCTCATCCGGATTGAGGTGTTCAGCCAAGAGGCCAGCGAGGGCGTCAGAGATGCGCTCGCGGTAGATCGTGGTTTTGCCAGCACCATTATGACCGGCGATGACCACCAGCAGGCGCCGGTCCTCTTCGGGGATCTTATGCAAGCGCGCCCGCAATCGCTTCAGAAAGACATCGGCCGGACTCAGATCATCCATTTCGAGACTTGCGCCCAGCACCGAGGCCAGCGAACGCGCCAGTCAGCGCGGTTGCGGCCTGGGTTGCGCGCCCCCCCTCCTCGCGACGCCTGTCAGCCGTGCTGGCGGCGAGCGCCCGGTAGCCGGCCTGCAGGGCATCGTGATCGATTTGGGGGGCCTTGAGAAGGTCGAGCACGGTGTTGCCGGTGGGTAGGAGAGCATGGAGCCAGCGCCCCTTGAGCGGCGGGTAGTTTTGCCATGATTGCGCTACGCCGTAGAGCTGCTTGATGCGGACACGATTCTCATTGGAGCGCACTTGCTCCATGTCAGTGAACTTTATCCACTGGTAGGCTGTTTGTCGTGTGATGCCAAAAACCTCTGCGGTATCGCTGATGTTCATGCCGAAGATGGTACGCACCACGTCCAACACGGATGCCGGGGAGCGCGCGGCCTCGAGATTGAATTCTCGCGCCGCAGGGGCTTCCGGGGAAGAACTGCGATTCTTGATGAAAACAAGGCAAGCGCCGGTCGTCGCGATATGACCTTTCCATGAATTTGGAGCGGCGGGGCTCAACAGATCCCACACGCGTGGAACGCCTTGGAAAGGGACAGACTGTGCTTTGACCATGACACTTCCGGTCCCTTCTTCATAAAGGCGGCGCATGTCACCCTGACGGATCACAAAATTACGGTTGGCCAACGCTTGTGAATTGTGCATTCTATCCTCCTTATGTCTGCTTGCCTGTCCATTCGGCCTCGGCTTCAACTGTGATAATACTGCTAAATGCCTTGCAAATATCGTCGCGAAGACGTTGGAATACCTCGGCGATTTCTCCTGCCTGCAACCGGCGAGAATCAATACGCCAGCGGTCGATATCCAGAACTGCCGATGGTCCTTCAGTGTATTTCTCCAACAAGGCTGGAGGCAGCAGGACCAAACCATCGAGATCCGGTGGCAGGGAGGGTGGCGCGAAGCCCCGTCCATACTGGACGCGCATTGCCCCATCGACCCCCCTAGGATATTCGTGGCTCATGAATGCTGTTTGGGCGATTTCGCCGAAAACGTCGGTCGAGTGGCCGAATCCGTCCTTGAAGTAGTCCTCGGGCTTCTTGCCGGTGGTGGGGATGATAAAGTCCACGTAGCGCAAACCTAGCCGCTGCACTTTGATGCCGCCAGCGGCGCACAGACAGTCCAGCATGGATCGCCATTCCGCGAGGAAGTGTGGCGAATCCTTGTAGAGGGAAGTGGTGTAGGTCATCACTCCGTTCTGAAGACGCAAAGCGCTGCGATTATCGTCGCTACGCAACTCGCGGCCGACCTCGCTTTCGTTCGCTTTGGATTCCCCTTCCTGGACGGGTGCGTTGCCAAATACAAGCGACACCTGGCGCACTGCTTTCATGGCAGGGAAGCGCTCGCGCAACGCAGCCTTGAGGCGTGCAGCAACGTCCTTGTACTCGGTATCGATTTCGGGATCAAAACGGACTTGCGCCAGGACAAGGGCCAACGGCGCATTGGGCCACTTGCCCAGCGCCTGATTGTGATTGCTCACGGTCATATCTCCTATTGTATGAGTGGGATGTTACTTCTATTTTCGTTAATCATACACATTACTTGACATTTTTGAAGCGCAATCGTACTATTAGACACGATATCATACAGTCAATGTGAATTACACTGCATGCGAGCGACAACCCTTCATCCCATTAAGGAGAAAGAAATGAGCGATTCCAACACCAGTCAGGCTCCCGGTCAGAATAAGACCGTCACCATCATCGTCAATGGCCGCCCGCGTGAGGTAACTGGCAAGACCGTTTCCTACGAGGAGATCGTCAAGCTGGCGTTCCCAGACGATCCGTCCAACCAGGACATCGACTTCACTGTCGCCTATGCCAACCCCCATGGAAAGGACGGCGAACTGGTCGCCGGTCAGGACGTTCATGTAAAAGAAGGGATGGTGTTCAATGTCACTAAGACCAATCGTTCTTGACCCCGATATCCAATCCCTTCAACACGAGGGGCTGAGCGTAGAAGTGGCTCAGGGGCACCTACTGGTGCATAAGGTGCCCTACGTCAATGCAAGCGGAAAGGTGGCCCGCGGCATCATGGTCACCGACCTATCCGGCAACCTCGAGGCTCTGAACAAGCCACGCGACCACCAGATCTGGTTCGTAGGCGATGTTCCCTGCCACGCCAACGGCACGCCGATCAGGTCGCTCAACCGCTCCGAAAACGGACGCGATCTCTGGCTAGGTTTTGCAGTAGATCACCGCTTTTCCTGCAAACCCACGGGGCAACCGGACTTTCCGTTGACACACTCAGCCAAGATCCGCCACTATCTCTCGCTGATTGCCCCTGAGGCCAAGGCCGTCGATCCGGAGGCGACGCCCTATGTGTTCGAACCCCTGGTTTCATTCGACCCAGAACAGATATTTAACTACTGGGACACCGCTTCGACCCGTGTCGGCATCCTGGCCGTGACGGCGAAACTCGCGCATCACCGCGTGGCTATCGTCGGCTTAGGGGGTACCGGAAGTTATGTTCTAGACCTGATGGCCAAGACGCCCGTGCGCGAAATTCACCTCTTCGATGGCGATCAGTTCGAGCAGCACAGCGCCTTCCGAGCCCCCGGCGCTGCCTCAATTGAAGACATCACGGCCAGAAAGCCCAAGGTCGAATACTTCACCGCCATCTACGCAAGGATGCACAAGGGAATCCATCCGCATCCGTTCTACCTCGACGATGAGAACCTGTCCAAACTGGACAAGTTCAACTTCGTGTTCCTGTGCGTCGACAAGGGCGGCGTGCGCAGGATATTGGGCGAATACCTCATCGCACGCGGCATTCCGTTTGTTGACACCGGGATGGAGCTGACCGTGTTGCCCGAGGCAAACGCCATTCTGGGCACCTGCCGAGCAACCTTGTGCACTGCAGGGAAGTCGGACCATTTCAGCCGCACACCACAAGGCGATGCGCAGGGAGATGATCTCTACCGCAGCAACATTCAGGTCGCAGATATGAACATGCTAAATGCCGTCCTCGCAGTGCAATTGTGGAAAAAGCACTGCAATTTCTACCTTGACCACTGGAAACCGCACCACCACACCTATTCAATTGACTCTGCATCCCTGACACGCAGCGAAGAAACACGGAACCTCCACCGCTGATCGCGCTCAACCGCCATGAAGATTAAACAAATTACGCCAGAAACCGTCGAATTTATTCCGGATCGCATCGAAGAAGGCGTACTCTATATCAGCGACCGATACCACACGGCTGTTCATAAGTGCTGCTGCGGATGCGGGAAAGAAGTTGTGACGCCGCTGTCGCCGGCAGAATGGTCGGTCAAGCGAAATAGCAATCGGGTATCGCTATGGCCCTCGATCGGCAACTGGAGTTATCCATGTCGCTCACACTACGTAATACAGGATAGTCGCGTAATTGAAGCAAAGGCAATGACGAATCGACAGATTCAGCGTGTAAAAGTAAATGATCGCGCCGATAAAGCCGCTCAAATCCGCCGTACGAATCACGCGAAGGAGGTGGCCGCGATAGTCTCAAAACCAAACGCCCAAATTACACCTACTCACAAATGGAAACCGAGTATAAACTGGCTGCAGCACCTGATTCGCTGGTGGAAGTCACTTTAGCGAATCGCCACAACTTTTATAGATATGTCTGAGGACTGCTTCGATCCCCAGAGCGGTCGTTGTCATAAACGGAATGGAACATCAGCAGTGGCCGAGCAGTGTGAATTGGTCTTCCGGCAGGCTCTTTCCGGCAGGTGACGAAATTTGCAGATGGTGGTCTCATCCGGGCCAGCCTTCCGGCCCAGATCGACACCCACAAACCGCCGCATGGCAGTGAGTTATGCGGAGTTTTTTCAGTCGCCGGATCAGACAGGTTGAACCGCTGCTGAATAAATCAGATGCGCAACATGCGTTCCAGCCTAACCGGATACCTGTCAATTACATGCTGTAAAATGGTATACCATATTTCTGAAAATGATTGAATATGTTCCCATCATACTGATTTGTCGTATGTAATTATGATATACAAATAATATTTAAAAATTCACCCGATATTTTTCACAAATAATTGGCACTAGACAATTCCGATAAATGCGCACACAATGGACCGGATCCATCATGCCATGGGTGCCGCATGGAACAGATCGAGAGAGACAGTCCACTACCGAGCCTCATCTCCAGTGCAGATGACCCGGAAATTTCCCTTTCAGAATGTGATTCGACGCCAGAACGATATCGGTTGGTAGAGACGCCCTTTTCAAAGATCATTGGCATTGACAAAAAAATCCTTGAGATCACTGAAGAAGTAGCAGTCGAATTCATGTTGCGAATGGATCTTCAGTTTTGGGATAGAAACGCTTTGAGGGCGTATTTGAACAGCAATCCATTCATGGTGCGTAAGTCAACTGACGGTTTTTTCTGCATTGGGGGTTTTCGCCGGTTCAGGTTGGCTCAATACCTCTATGAGGAAAGCAAAGATCAACCCGTTACTGTAATCCTCAGAAGCGGAAAACTTTCTTCCAAAGAACGCATGAATATTGTCGCTCAAGAGATCTTTATTCATGCGGCGGTCGAACGGGCGGACAGGAAGGATTCACCCGCTTACTACAAATTGTGGACCGAGCAATTGCAAACGAAGGTCTCTCTGCTCACGGGAAGGAGGGATGGTGATTTTGACAAGGCCATGGGGTTCCTGCCACGCAACAAAAAACGATCCCATACAAAATGCAATTCGTAAAACCCGCGAATAGTCCGACCATAGCGGCTCTTGGTCAAAGGGTTCAAGAAGCAGGGTATTCAGCCGATGATTTACGCAAACTGCTCTGGTTGATCAATGCACATCCCGACCTGCTGGGTTTTGGGCAAATTTCAGAAAACTTGTATACAATTTTTTCCAGCGTCCCATTCCAGTCGATCAATCCCCAGGATCACACATGGGCAAACCAGATGTCCGGTTGGAGGGACATTGTGGATTGGGTAAACCAGAATTTGGAAACCTTGTCAGTTACGCCAGAACTTTCTTTTCTCTACGTTCATCCCAGCCAAAAAAACATTCGCCACCCCTTGAGCCGCTCTGGTCTTACGCGTCATGGATTATATGCATCGCTCTGGAATCGGCATGAAAGCGGTGATGGGATTCTTTCTGGATCACCTCATTGTATTCATTATCAATGTCTACAAGCTCAGTTTTGCATTGCCCACATGACAGCACTGATGCTTCACTCAACACAGGACGAATACGAACATCACGATCAAGACCAGGAGTTTTGCGGCAAACCCATCCATATCTACCCGGCTTCATTTGTAATCAGGGAATTGAGTTGGAATAAGTACTCGTCGATGCTGAACGCAATGGCTCCAGAGACCGACTTTAACGATTTTCAGAAAAATCTGGAAACTCTTGCCAATAAAAGAACTGCGATACCCGGTGTTTCCGCTAGTGATGCACAAAACTTTATTTCAAAAACTTCCAGTTATCTGACTCATGTAGCCGAAGAACTTAGAACAGGAAAGACACTGACTTCCTCAACGGTACCGATCAGAAGTGGGGGAAGTGGAGGTGGAAAGATCCATCATGGCTTTGTCAATATCAATAGCCATGTTTTTCGATCTCAATCCAAACCGGAAGATTATGGACTCGAACCTGAACTTGGTTCAGTCGATATTGTTTTCCTGAGAAATGAGGAAAGCGATCTGGAAGAGGAACGATCGGGAGAGGCGCCACGGGAACTCTCAAGGCCAGTGTTAGCATTGTATTCTCCCGAGGAATTTGGCGGTGCCATGGGACGCGCACGTTATGCCGAGCGGATAAAAACTACGGCTGCCCAGCGTTTCATGTGGGATGACAATCAGCTGACAGCCACGGAAATTTCCAGATTGAAATCCGGCCTGGATGAAATATGGAATCATCACACAACCCTGACCAGACCAAAAGGTAAAGAAACGGACTTTTGCCAAGGATCACTGCTGGTTGAAGTCATGCTTTGCTTTGGAGTTTCTCTGGAGAGCGCCAGGAATCTTCGACTCAGAAAATTTGATACCAACCCTGTCGCCGAGTTTGCTTTGCTTGTGCGAGCAGATGACAACGGAGATGATCAGGTTTTTGGATGGAGAATTCCCAGTGTCAGGCCGAATTATCAGACACACGCTCCAATAGAACTTTCAGTTCACAATAGAAACATGGTGGAGTCCTTTGTGGTTCCAGATATGACTGGGTTGGGTGACAGGATCCTTGCTTTTCTGAATCGAACACATCGCACCCACGAGCGGATATTTTCGTTTGAACCGAAGACTGCCTTGGATAATTTCAAAAGTGTGGTTTCGACGCTTGGTGATGACTCCAGATTCAATGAAGGGCGAGTTACTCGCGCGTTGGGGAATCAGGTGATGGGCCAGACGGGTGACCAAACCCTGGCCTGGTGCGTTTCAGGGAATACCCTCAAAGGAAACGAACCACGAATGTTCTACACGGTTTATCCAGTTCAGCGTCTCGTTGAAGGATATATTGAGGGAATTCACAAGTTGTTTGGCCTTCTTCCTGGCGACAAAAATCTGTTCCCCACCGATTCACTTGGGTATATTGGCGCCCGATTTGTGGTCAGATCAGAAATAGTCAAGAAATGTTTGGCATCGATCAAGGAGAAGATGCAATCGAAACCCAACCCTGTAAATTTTCCTGAGATTGTCCAATATCACAATTACTTTACCCTCTACACATGGCTGGTCCAAGCCTTTTGTAGTGCGTTTCGAGCCATCAATAATCCCAGTGAACTGCTGGAGCAAATGGAAATCACCTTCGGGGTTCACAGTCTGTCAGACAAGGAGGGAATTCACAGAGATCGAGCTCGTCCAATATTTTTGCCACAACTTCTGAAAACCCAACTGTCTCATTATCAACATCACCGGGATTATCTGGTCAATAGTCTTGGCCTTCACGATGGAATACAGTCAGGTCTCAAGGGTCAACTTCGTCTGTTTTCACTGGATAACCGACATAAGCCTGAAATATTGACGAGATCTTGGATTGAAAGCGAGTTGGAACAGTTGGGGTTTGCACTTCCTGGAAATTTTCATCGTGCATTTTTGCGCTCTGAACTGCTTGAATCAGGTTGCCCAAGTCAGGTCGTCGACGCATTTCTGGGGCATGCCCATAAAGGGGAGAGCCCTTTTGATGCCTACTCCAGTTTCGATTATCAGAATTTCAAAGAGACTTTGACTTCATATCTGGACACCCTCTTCAAAAACATCGGGCTTGATCCCATTTATAGTCATCTTTCCCCCACTTTTATTTCAAGAACCTATTTCGGTGCTTCATGAAACTGACCGCCGAACTACTGCCCCATGAAAAAGGTTTTGATGTTTGGCTTAGGCAGCAGAATCATGTTGTTGCCAAACTGATTTTAAATCCAGATCCCAATGTTCAAACCCAGGAGTCTGATGCCAGACAGTTTGAGGACATCATTCTTGCCGAACTGCAACCCACGGGAGGGAACAAATCGACAATCATCGCCTGGTTGCGAATTGCCTATCAACGCATTTCTTATCTGAATGCTCAGAACTTGGCAAAAATTCATCCCATCAGGTTGGCGGTGGACATTCCACCACCGCGCAGCCCGTTTATTGTTGAACGAATCATGTTGATCGAACGGGCAGAGAAATGGCGTGAGGCACTGTTTTCCTGGCTGAAAACTCATGGTACTGCAGCTACTGCCGAACAACTCAGGTCTGCTGCCATGCTGAGTTCTGCGTTGTGCGGCTGTCTACTGGACCCCCGCAAGATTCTCGGACTACATCATATTTTTGGCAGTCCCCTGAAAAGATCGGGAGCCTTGACCTATGTGGAATTCGCGCTTCCGTATCGAAACCTGACGGGCAATCTAAATCAGCGCTGGTTCCCTGACCCGATCACCGAAATGTTGATCGTGAGGGGAATTGATCCTCTGAGCCCCTCCGCACCTTCTTCGAACCGGAACATCTTTAATCAACTGCGTCAGTTTATGAAAGCAATGGGAATCTCCAAGAATTTGCTGCCAAGTTCATTGGCTGCGCTGACGGAAACCAGTTCCATTTACTGGGAGTCCAGAGGTGCCCAGGTTGATATCCGCTATGCCCGTAATCGGTTCATTTCCCAGTCCCTCAAAAGTGAAGTATGGCTGAGGCTCAACCGTGGGATTGATCAAAAATCAGAAGCTTTTCATTCTGCAAGCCACCCATCAACCACTTCTGTAGGCGTAGAAGTGCGTGATGACACTGTCCTGGGAAATAATTCGGATGAGATCCATGCTGTCCAGAATGACCAAAATTCTCTGATCACATGGTGGCCAGAACTTCTGGATAAATTGGATTCAATCTCCACCGTTGGTCAATCCAGAGCCGGCATCAAGGTTGGTTGTGAAGCCATACTCAGTGCTTTGAGTAGTGATCTTCCAACTTATTTCCAGATCTACACCGAATGGCTGCTTGCCATGCTGGATGGAGCATCTTCCAGTGGAAACCCATTGCAACCAGAGACCATTCTGGGTTATTTCAAACAAGTGACTCCGGCCATGCTCAGTGTGTTTGGAACACAAGAACTCCATGTGAATGTGGGAGCAGAGCGCGTTGTGGAAAGTTACGGCACTATTCTGGAACTCATTCCTGCGGGAATACGCCGGGTCACACTGGCCAAAGGGATGAGGGAACTTCACGAACATCTCGTGAGGCATTATCAGTTCGACCCAGTCGATCCCGTTGATACTTTTGGTAAGGAAGCCGAAGTGGCAGTGGTAGAAGCCAGAATTATCTCGGTCGATGAATATTACCGTGCTGATTCGGTCTTGAAGGGATACATTTTTCAGCAAATATCCCCACATCTGATCAATGCGGCACGTTTGGCCCTCACCCTGGCCTTCAGGACAGGTATGCGTCGCATGGAGATTTTCATGCTGAGGTTGAGTGACATCCACCTTGAGAAGTCTGGGGACATTCTGGTCCGGCCTCATGCCCAACGGCGATTGAAGAGCATTTCATCCCGCCGCAGAATTCCCATTTGCGCTCTGATGGAACCCGATGAACTGGAGCGATTGAATCAGTGGATAATCCAAAGGGAGCCAAAAGCCAGCAATGAGAATTCGGAATGGCTGTTTGCATTACCTACTGGTGACATGGTTTCCATTGAAGGGGCGGTGGATCTCATTCATCGTGCCCTGCGGGAAGTCACCGGAGAGGGTGACCTACATTTGCACCACCTCAGACACTCATTTGCAACCTGGACATACCTGAAACTCAGATCAGTTGCCTATCCAAAATTGGCAGACCTGTTTCAGCATCTCCAAAAAACTCATGCCTACCTCTCAAAACCCCAAGAACTGCGGAATCAACTGATTCCCGGAAAGCATTCAATTCCCTCCCGTAGTGACGCCTACTGTGTCTCCAGGCTTCTTGGTCATTCTGGGCCAAATATATCACTCAACCATTACATTCACAGCACAGACCTGCTGATCTATGGCATGACTTGTCGCAATGCTGAACAGATGGAAGGGCCTGTACTGATCGGGGCTTCGGGGTTGCCTGCGCGCAGTGGGTTTCGTTATCTGACGAAATCAAAATTCTGCTTGATGGAGAAATTCAGGGCGAGAAATTCCGGACAGTACATTCTGGATCCGTTGTCTACGCCAGACAAGAAAAATGCACATTCGAAAAATTTAACTACCGTTCGGTCACAGAGTTCCACCGATTCCACATCCACCTTTGGACAAGATTTTATCAAAGATTTTGAATCCGCATGGCGGGTGCTTCGTCTTCATGATGATGGTGCCGACACTCCCACCATTGTCAAAGAACAGGGGTTGCAGGAGTCCGAAGTCACAAGGATCATTGATGCTGCTCGACCCTTTGCCCAGAAAATCGGACTGTCAAAGTCACTGAAAAATTTCCACCGTCAATTAGCGCCACCTCTTCCTGAAGGGGAGCGAGAAAGGTTATTTCATGCCAATCTTCTTTCGGCATTGTCCCACTTAAAAACCAGCGACCCTGCCCTTCTGGCCGAAGGACTGAGTATCCATCTGGACAATTTCAGTTCCCACAAGCGGGATGTGATTTTCAGAAATCCTGAGAATGCTGCCCATGCCCTAAAATATCTCAAGTTTCTGAAGAAGATCGGGTTTGGTTCTGAAAGTATCCAGATAATCTCTCGCGCCAAACCCGGCGAAGTCACTTCACTGAATCGATGGATCAAGGCATTGATCCTGCCACCCACCATCCATATAAAACATATCGCTCCCCCTAATGTAACAAAAACAGCCTATGAGAAATGGATTGGGATTCAGGTTGTGGACCCTCGAACAGGCAGAGGAAATCATTTGCTGTTAGCGGGGAATATGATGCTGGCGAGGTTGGTATCCTGAAAAGCGACGCTCCTTCACTGGTCGGCTACGTTTTCTGAAAGCCGGTTCTCGTATGTTATCCACCACAAAACCTTATAGAGCCCATTTTTATTTGGAAATGGCTATTCACTCTCGAATCCCTGGCTGGAGAATTTCAATGTCCTGCCATTCTCGGTCACGGTGCGCACCACCGTATCCGGGGCTCCTTCTGGGATCTGGGCTTCGATTTCGAGTGTGACAGTGACCGATGCGCCCATGAGACCCACCAAGTGGGCGATGACTTCCTCGGCAACTTTTCCGGCATCCCGCCCCACACGAGCAGAGTCGAGTGTGACGCAGCCGTGGAATCGACGGGGCCTTGAGGCTGATATGGCAGTGGGATTATGGGGTGAGACGGTTTGATGATTTTCTGCTGCGCCACCATCTCCAGCGTGTTCGATTGTCGTAACAGGTGGAACCGAACGTTCTGACTGGAGTTGAAGTGCCGCAACCCCCCGTATTACCACGAGACTGGTTGAATGAGGGTCGGTGAGATTTACCATTTTTCCGACAGTCAGTCCGCGATAGCGTTGGGTACTTTCGTCAAAGCAATCGGCAAGGCCAAAACCATCCTGCTCCCAGGTCAGCAAATTGATTCCATCGTCGATGGCCTTCAGTAACACCATGAAATCTTTGAGACGAGGCAGATAAAGATAACGAGCAAAATCTTCCACCAACTGTTTCACAGCCACATGATTTCCACGCCACAGAGGCACGCGATCCAGTTCCATGGTCAGCATGGAAGGGGCAATACTGGTGAGAAAAAGTCCGTCAATACGCAGTTTCTTGCTGACGCGCAACGCCAGAGCATCGTTTCCGGTCAAGCGCAGAGTTTCCCAAGTAGCAAGGGACTGCGGGGTGGATTGGCTGGGCACCAATAACCATTGATAGGTTTCAGGCAGACGGGCAATGATTACCTTATCTGCACTGTCCAATTGCTGTTCGACCTGTTTCTTTTGGTGGTTGGACAAATCAAGGGTGTCTTTGTCATCCTGAATCGATTTCCAGGCCAAGTATTTGCGGGCGGCTTCGTCCAGGTCCTGCAGCCGGTTTTTATCAGCAGCCAGAAAAACCAGTGTATTTCTGTAAAGCCGAGGGGTATTGCCTCGGGTTTCCAGCATCGCTTGAGCCGCCATTTCGGCTGGACTATGGGCATCTCTGGTGTAAGCATGGTCTATGCCTAGAACGACCAGACGCCCGTCCAACTCATCCGGAATATCTGCTCCCGAGTGGGGCCATAGGTGAATTCGCGTAAACTCTCCGCGCTTTTCCAAATCCTGACGCAAACGGCGACCAATTTCTTCAGCCACTTTGTCCGGGTCGCGTTTTAATTGTTCCGCCCGATCTTCAGCCAGTTTGGTGACCGTGGGTTGAGTGGAATACCAGTAGTGGGGGCCATCCTGATAAAGATAAGTGGCTGCGCCAGCCATGCGCCGCAGGGCATCCCCAAAAGTGGCAGGAGGCTCTCCAGGCATGACGCATCCCAATTTGACACGCCGGTCTTCGATGCCTTTATGGGCTGCCGCGGTCGTCGGAGCGGATCCGAGATAAATGGTCCGAGCCACCCGTCTGCAGGCAGAATATTTCCCCAGATTGGGTAATTCGCTGTCCAACCGCAGGGGTAAGGATTGGGGTCCATCCACATCCTTTTCAATGACGGGAACCCAGTTGTCGGAAAGATAGCGCGTCAATTCCGACTGGACGCGGGGATCATCAATGGAGATATTGGCAGGCAGAATAAGGGGGCTACGATCTCCTTTTTCCCACAGGCTGTGGATGACTGCTGCCATTAACCGCAATACCCCCCGCGTGCGCTGAAATTTGATCAAAGTGGACCAATCCGTGTAGAGACGATCAAAAATCTCCGGGTGAATAGGGTAGGCGGCCTTGATGCGCTGTTCATAATCAGGGCTGCGACATTCCAAGGGAAATTCCGCATGCTGGGTTTGGTAGAAATCGGCAAAGGCGCGGGCCACCACATCCCGATCCTTGAAGTGTTGGGGGTCGGTCATGGGCTGGAACAAGCGACGACGCACGATTTCAAAACCTTCTTCGGCACTGGCCGGGCGCCAGGAGGATTCCAGACGGCCCACCACATTGCGTAATCGATCCAGAGCCTCACGCCCACGGGTTCCGCCCACTTCCACATCATCGGCCTGGGTGTGGGGGGACCCTGATGTATCCGAGGCGGGCAGGCTGATCACGAGGAGACATTGCCTGGCCAGTTTGGCGGATTCTGTCAGCACCTGGGCGAAGGTGAACTGGGTTTCGAATCCCCCGGCGGGCAGGTCGCTCTGGTCGTGGAGTTGGCGGGCATAAGCCACCCACTCATCCACCAAAATGATGCAAGGACCGTAGTCGTTGAATAACTCGCGCAGGACATCCCCCGGACTGGTGGCGTTTTCATCGTCGGCCTGAATTCGGGCATAAGCCGGTTTTCCTCCCAGTTGCCACGCCAATTCTCCCCACAGGGTGCGGACCGTTGTCCCATCCGGTTTGACCGAGGGATTGCCGGGAGAAATTTTGTTGCCCACCAATACGACACGCCGAGCCCTGGGTAAACTTGTTACACCGGCAACTTGCATGACATTGTCCACGCCCACCAGCTCGGCTGGGGTAATTCCGGAAAACAGGTGATACAACGCCAGCATGGAGTGGGTCTTTCCACCCCCGAAGTTGGTTTGCAGTTGGATGACCGGGTCTCCTCCTCCAGTCGTGAGACGTCGCATGGCGCCCACCAGCATGGTCTTGAGGCTTTCGGTCAGATAAGTCCGCCGAAAGAATTCTGCCGGGTCCCGATACTCCGGAGTTCCTTCGCCCAAATGGACTTGCCACAGATCCGCCGCAAATTCGGCCTGCTGATAGCGACCACTGGCCACATCCTCATGGGGAATCACCACTTCCCGCCAGGGTTTGAGTCCCGTACCTCCGCCGCTTTCGATAGCGGAACCCGCAGTCTTGCGTTTTTCACTGCGCGCCTGCTCATCGAATCGCACACGCAGCAACTCTGTTTTCATTTTTTCAATTTCGTCGGACTGCGGTGCCGATATGGCAGACAGTAACCGTCCCGCCGAATCAAGTGCGCGGTAAGCATCATCGCCCGAAAAAGTTTGCTGGTGCGCCCAGCCATTACGCACCGCCAGAATCTCATTCACCAGACTGCGCTCACTTTTGCCCAATATCTGCCGGAACACCTCCCCCCACCTGCGGTCCATGACCACCAGCAACGCGGCAACATCATTGGGTAAGTCGCCTTTTCCTGCGCCCAAACGGGTATCAGAGAGGAGGTCCTTCACTTCGAAAGCCCAACTGTCTCCGTACTTCGCTTTAAATTCCCGCTCGACAAACGGCCCTAGGCCAATTTTCAGGAGTTCAAGCGCCTTGCTGATGCGTTCGTGGTTGGTGATTGCCATGTCTTCGATTCCCTTGTGCCCTATTTCTTCTTCTTCACGCCGCCCTTACGCTTGAGCCCCAGTCCTGCCAAGTATAAGTCGGGAGCGTCCAATCGACCGTCGGGCCGGCGGCGGAATATGCCGAGTTGCAACAAATAATCGAGCAACTCACGGCTTTCGAATGGTGGTAGCATTGCGCCCTTTGCTCCTGATAGTCCCTCCATCAACTTGATCGCATCCTTCTCGGCGTAAGGCACAAGTGGATCGTCACTTAGTTTTCTTTTGATCGCTTCCAGCCAGGGCCATTCGTCCAGCGATTGGGTAACATGGTCGTCTGATACGCGATCAAGCGCACGTCGCAAAGATGCGGGCTCCAGTAAGCGTGGCGACCTCAATGTGCTGAAGTGCTGCAATTCCAGGCGTGCGGCCTCCTCCATCAACCGCACAAACGGACGCGGATAGCCGCGACCCAATCCATCGCGTACATGGTCGAGAAGCCAGCGATAAACCAACCCTTTTTTCTGGTTTGCACCCATGTAGACACCGACCATACGTTCTACCACCGGGCGGGCGTCCTGCCATGTTTGTAACTTCGGAATCCAGCCGAGCGATGAATCATCGCTCCATGACACGCCTTTGATGGACAGCACATAACCGGACAGAGCATCGTCCACATTGGCCATGCGTTTGAGTAACTGGCCATAAAGGTCGCGGTCACTCCACACCAATTCCACGCGCCCGGCTGCGAGTTTGGCCAAGTCTGCGCCACCAGCCTTGGCGTGCCGTTCATACAAGTCGGAGCGCAGAAACAACTTGGCACGGATGCGGCGCCAACGGCGCGCATAGGCGGCCCACAATGCCACCAGGCCACGAACACCGGCTTCGACCAACTTCCAATCGCCATTGCCGAGCGTGTCCAGTTCGTCGTATGTCGCGAACAGATAGCGGCCTTGGTTCGCCAGTTGCTCGTCCAGACGATCCAATACTACGACCGGCTTTGTTCCCAACTCGCGGAAAGCGCGGTGAATGGCTTCGACATCTGCCGCTTCGGGCACACTCAATGGTCTTACATCAGCTTGACCTTGAGCGTCCAGTTTGTCATATAGAGCGCGCACCAGATAAGCGAACCACAGTTCGCGCAACATCTCCGTGCTGTCGCCCGCACTTTGCATAAAAGTGCGCAAACCGATGCCTTCAAAGCCTTTGATTCCTGCTGGATATACGCGTAACCATTGCGAATCACCTTCCGGGAGACGCACGGCTGGCGCATAAGGTTTCACCGCATCGAACAACGCGGCGTCAGACAGTACGCGCGCGATCTCCGTCTTACCCGAACCGCGCGGACCTACCACCAGCACCACATCAGGGTCAAGCAGACGCAAGTGCTCAGCAACGGGATAGTAGCCTAGCCCAATCCTGTTTATGGGGGAGCCTTCTGCCCTGCCCACACTACCGATATTCTGTAGCGTCTGTAACAGGGTACGACGCTCTTCGTCCCACTGCTTGCTCATGCTTCCGGCTCCGTCAGAAAGCGGTTTACGATGCGTTCGACAATTGGTGGATAGGGACCACTGCACAGTGCATCGGTAACCTCAGCGATATCCCCAAAGTTTGCCAATTTACTGTCGTAGTCCACAGGCATTGGCGCATGCGGCGCGTCTTGGCTGTCCTTGTCTTCAACAGTCCAGAAACAATCTTGATCGGCCTCATCGTCGGCAAGATAATACCGCGTATCAAACTCCTCATCGGCACGACCGGCAAATTGTGTCTTCGCAACCTTGCCAAGATCGCCTGAAGGCACCATTGCTTGCACGAGGAGCACTTCGGCTTGCGAGCGATCATCCAACACCCGTGCCGTGCCCAGACGATCAAGCACCAAGGTTAGTCCTTGCCAACTTTGATCGTTTGTCGTTCCCAGCAACACATGCAGGTGCGCAATGCCGGAAAGCAACTGCCCTGCTGGCTCGGAGATGCCAGTGCGCGCATCGAGCAGTATCCAGTGCGGCTTAAGTTCTTTACTGACCCGCGAGAGCAATTTCCAGAGTCCGCTTTCGTGGGCTTCGGGTGCTTCTTCCAGATCGACGCGCGCTAACTTGTCGGCATAATGTTCGTCCATGTAGCCGGACGGAAAAACCACGATCTCGCCACTTCCTGATACACGGTCGCAACGATGGTAATAGTCAGATAACGGCGCATCGGCCGGTGATCGTTCCAACAGGAAATCGACCACCCCCCAACGAGCAGTCTTTCCCTCGGCATCTGCGGAAAGTAATCGTCCTATGCCCGGCGAATCCAGATCGAAATCAAGTACGCAGACACGCTCGCCCAAGTGCGCCCGCTGGATCGCGAACGAGGCAAGGAGCGTGCTACGGCCGAGACCGCCCTTAAACGAATAAAAAACGATGATGGGAGGGCCAGCACGGGGAGCAACCCAGGGAGGATTGACCGGCTTGGTGATGAACCAGGCCGTACGGCTGCGGTGACGGTCAAGGACGCGCAAGCGTGGTTCGTCGGCATCAATCCGCGCCATTTCCCATCCGGTTTCGTAAACCTTCCGAGTTACCGGATCGAGCCTCTCGATACACAGCAACTCATCTGACCACCATGCACCACATTGGGTTGCAAGGTCCTGCTCAATTTTGCTTTTATCGAGTTCGCAACAGGCCCAGAGTATCAGTCGCAATTTTCCGAACAGATCTGCGATCAGCATCACCTGGATCTGTGGTTGTTGGTTTGCGATCCAGGCTTTTGCCTGAGCGATGGCGAACTCTTTGGCTTCGTCGAAATGAATGAATGGCATTAGATCACCCCATCAAGTTGCATTTGGGCAATTGTTTCCAGAAAGATATCATTGGCGATGTTGACCCATGCTTGTGCATCATGAGTTGACATGCATGGCGACTGATAACGCATTTCAGGTTTCCATTGCACCAGCGCGGACGACAGTACACCGCGGGTTGTCGTCTTGAAGTAGCGGGCCGTCTTTGCATCCGCTATGGAGGCCAGGCCTGCAACCGTTTTGGCAAGCTCGTTCAAGTTATGGCCGTCCTTCCTTGTCCATGGCATTGGATTGTCCAGAGGGACTCCTACCTCGAGCAACCACAAACTCTTGAGCGCGCATTCCACCACATAGCCGCTCAAATATGCCGACCCATCGGCACGACTCTGACTGAGCAAGGCTTGCGCATCCAGCAAGTGTTTGAGCGCAGCGTCGGGATGATCATCCCCTATCGGGGTGCGCAGTTTGGACATCGCTCAGGTCTCCCTTTTGTCGAATAGATCGTCGGTGCCCGGCACGGTGGCGCGGGGTTTTTCACGGGCCAGACGCGCGATTTCCGGCCAACTTTGTACCAGGGCATTGTAAGCCAAGGCTTCTGTGGCGCGCTTCTTTCTTTCGCACAGGGCAAACAGACGATAACAAAGTTCCCGCGCCACTTCAGCATGTGATCCGAGTTGGCGCACCAGGATTGCTGCCGCTGCTTCACCCTGACCTTCCAGCACGCGGATCAACTGATGAACCATCTCCCACGCCGTGAGGCGACGATCTTTCTCCGGATTCCAATCTGGCGGCAATTCAGCCGGAGTCAAAAGATGCACTTTACCCCCACGAGACACCAGAATATGGGCCTCCACCAAGCCCGTGACACTGGTATTCTTGGCCTTGGAGAGGGTTTCTGCTACTCCGTAATCCCCTTCGTCGAAGCCAAACTGCTCGAACCAGGCCAAAGCCCAGCGACTATCCGCATCGAAGTCCCCTTCCTGTTCTGCCAGTGCTTCATCCAACACCTGATTGATCAGGGACAGAGCTTCCCGCACCGACAAAGGCTTTCCTTCGGCATCCAGCACCTTGGAATACCGGGTATACACCCCCATCCCCGGCCCAATGGCGGCCTGGGCCAAATCCACCGGAGCGATGTTTCCCGCTTGCAAATGCGCCAAGGCCGCAGGCAACTCAGCCTTCAATACCGCCATAAACTCGCGCCGCGTTGCCACCGAGGCATTTGCCCCACGGGGACGACAGACCAGAACGATGCTGGAAGCCAGGGCGTTGGTTCCCTGCCCAATCATTCGACTATCATTCTCTGTCCGCATTGGCCAAGTGCCACTGATAGCAAATCCGGCTTCAATGACGGCAGCCAAGAAGGTATCCCAGCCAGTATTGGTCGTTCCTTCAGCACCATCGCTTTCGGACTGTTTGAAGGCGTAATAGATCGTGACCGGGTAAGCCGGATGTGCCTGCTCAGCCAGTCGATGCATGGCTTGGGTCATGCCCTCCAGAAAGAAGGTTTCAGCCTTTTGCTTGCTCCCATGTCGATAGGGTGTCGCCACCAATTCTTCAGTCTTGGGGACTGCCATGGTTTGAAAGAGTTCGGGAAAAACCGGGCGCAATGACCGACGCAACCAGACATAGAAGAAATCCGAAAGATCAGCATAACCGATATTGTCGTAGTAAGGTGGGTCAGTAGAAATGACTTTTCTAATCGACAATTCTTGTCGTCCTGCATCTAATTGTTTTGCGTAACCATATGCCTTCTCTGAAACAACCTGAAATGCCTTTGCAAAAGCCTTGACGATCCCATCGACAAATACAATCCATGCTCCGGAACTTTCTCCGAGTGAATTTCCCTCGGCAAAGTCCCATATCATTGGAATTGCTTGGCGTCCGAATAACTGTCGAGGGCACTGAGCGACTGGTTCCCATCTGCAGAGACTGTTCGAAAGGTCGGCTTGCTTGCTTAGTGCAAATGTTAAATAAACCCCCACAGCCTCGGCATAGGCTGTGGCCCCCAGTCCACCCTGATCCAATCCTTTGCCATCATCGGGCATTCCGGCGTTGATGGCATGGGTTTTGATGAAGTCAAGCGCTTCAGTCACCAAGTCAGAAAATGTCGTCAACGCCACCAACTGGCGGGGGGAGAAGAGGTCGCCCCAAGATGTAAGTCCGTAGGGCGTACAGTTTCCGCCGGTCATTCGGGTTGCAATTTCTCCCTCGGGCCGCCAGGTTGGTTTTGCCTCTTGTGCGGTTGCATCATGCTCCGGCGTTGGCGCGAGATAGACCCGTCCGCGAGCTCCTTCGGCAACAATGGTCATTAATCGCACGCCCATGCGTCCAGCCTTCCCCTCGGCCTTGATATAGTCGCCGGAGATGGGTGTACCAGACATCAGGCACTTGAAGTTCGCACCGCGCGAGAGCTTGGTGCCGTTCTTCGCACCCTCCGCATCCTGCGGCTTGCCCACTTTCACCGTGAATCGGTAACTTTTCCCTTCGATGACGGGTTCCACATAGGCTTCTTTGCCGGGTTTGGTGGAGAGCATGAAGGTGGAAGCGAGGGGGACATCCACCTGAGCAAAAGCCGGGTTGGGGCTTTTGACGGTTCTAGCCCAGAGCCAGGCGATGACGGTAAGGGCTTTCCCCTCGTAGGGTTTGAGATCAGGACGATCCTGGACCATTTCCGGGGTGATGGTGATCTTGGGGTACAGGTGGCCGATGCGTTTCTCGGCCTCGTCGCGCATCCACTGGCCGTAATAACGCACATCCTCGGCCAATCCTGTCGCCCCTGACCAGGATTTGTCCATCTGGTTTTTTTGTTTCTGCCCGTCAGGATTGACAGGGGCCTTGCTGGCAAACTTTGGGGGAATTTCGATCATGGCCTTGTTGATCAAGACCGCCACTGGGTTGAGGTCACTGGCATAACTTTCGAGTCCCAACCGTTGGGCTTCCAGGGGAAGAGCTCCACCCCCTGCGAAGGGGTCGTGAAAGGCAGGCAGGTGATGCCGATCAAACAATTCCTGTGCTTTGGGATGGTCGGCGTTCTCGGCACAGGTGCGACGCCAACTCTGCCAGATTTCATTGCGTGCGGCTTGCAGGACGGTTTCGTTGGTGGTGTTTTCCCATAGCACCAGATCCTCGATGATCTTGAACAACCGGTTTCTTTCCTTTTCCTGCTTCTCTTTCGTCGGAAAAAGATCGGGATGGGCGGAAGGATCATCCACCATTTGGGCAAAGATCACCGCTCGTGCCGCCGCCAAGGGTCGTCGTGCCCACCACAGGTGCAGGGTGGAGGGATGACCGTGCCGGATAGATTTTTCACGGGCCGCGGCTTTGTTGATGGCTTCGAGCGGGAGGGCGACTTCGATCAGTTTTCTTTTCATGGGGGGCTTATTGGGAGGAGACGGACTGGAGATGAAGAAGCAATGTTTGCACGGTGGTGTAAGGATTATAACGGTTGCTTTCGCCTCGCTCGGTCAGCCAGTGGGCATTGGCAAGGGCCGTGTCCAGGTGGTCAATCAGGTGTTTCGATATTTCTTTATCGGTTTTTTCATAGCGTGGAAGATGCGAACAAACACGCTGGATGACTTCATGGCAACTGCCAAACGAAGCATCTGTTCGTTCAAAGTGGAGCAGAATCCAGACTTCAAAACAGGGAATCAAGAGGCGGGTAATGGGTGAGCGTGCCATGGAGGTTACAAGTCCCCAACGAAGGGAATGGCTCCGTAGCGCCCCATGAGACATCCTTTAATAATTGTTTTATTGGTCATGATAGGGTCCCAGCGCGCGTCAACAAATCAGAAAAATCGTAATTGACGCTGATGGCTCCAAAGTCAGGTTCCAGTTTGAAAGGTTGGCGCACATAGTGAACCTGGTGCGTCCCGTTTTCCATGAACTCCACAATTGCCAGGATAAAATCATCCGGTTTATTGAGGGAATAGAGAATCTCATTGCGTGTGACCGTCAGGGTGGTTGCATGAGTGGTGCGGCCCTTGACTTCGATGAAGCGAAGTTTGCCGGTGCCCGGCACCCGGCTTTCTATGTCATAACCCAACTTTTCCAATTCTCGGTCAATGGGTTGATACCCCAGAGAGCGTTCCATCTCCATGATGATGGAGCGGGCATGTGCAGCCACGGCCAACTTGTCGGTAGTGGATGAAGAAACAGCAATCCCCTGCATGGACTGGATCAGTCCTTTGGGAATCACCACCACGCCACCCAAGACCACGGGGGGTAGCGGGGAGAGTTGAGTTTCAAGGCGCAATTCTTCGAGTCTCTTATGCAAGCGTCCCTGCAACAGATCGGCCCGTTTCCGAGCCTCTGAAGAATTGAGCCGTGCATTGATTTTACCGGCTCGTTCCTGCAGTTTGAGTTCTTCTGCACGGTGATCCCAATAGTTGATTTCCTTGGTGAGCCGATCCTTGACAGCCGCTTCCGTCTTGGTGAGGATGCCCAATTTGGTGCTTTTGATTTCAGATAAGTGCTCTGGAACGATATGGGTAATGGCATAACCCTGGACTTGATCTTCGAGTTCGCGGGTAATCCATTGTGTTTCTTTGTGGGCCAGTAAGGCTTCCATGGTGGGATCGTCTGTCGTCAGCGGGCGATAATCCAGGTAAGGGGCATAGTTGACATGCCGCGCTTTACCCTCTGCATCCAATTCCACATAAAGGATGCGTTTGGAAACCAGATGACGGCTACCATCCCGATTCAAACTGGCATCCTGAATGGAGTGTTCAAGGTAAAACAGAACCCGCGGTTGAGTCCCCTGGTCATTCTCATCGACCAGCAGGGCTCCTCGCTTCAGAAGATCACGATGGCGTTCCAGGGTCAGATCAATGACCGCATCCAGCACCGGATGCCCAGGGCAGACAAATGCCGCTAGGGGTTGGCCCGGAGGAGCAATGAGGGATTTCTCAAAGGTAATGCGTTCGTAACGGGGTAATACGGGTTCCCCGATTCCGATGAGCCGGTCACGGTGGCGCACCGGAGCGGGCATATGGGTAATTTCAAAACGGCGTGATTCCCGCTGTTTGGCTTGTCCGCCCAGATGCTTGAATGCTTCCAGGAAAAATGATTCGATGTAGTGAGGTTGGAGGCGCCGCACATCGGCCCTTTCCATGTCTTCCCGTATACGTTGAACCGCACTGGCATCCATGGAGTCATGGCACAACTGTCGTTCCTCGAGGAGGGAGCGGATATGCTCACCATCCAGAGTGGTCTCCATCGCAGTCGAGAGGAATGCCTGAATCTCGGGCCGTTCCCCAAAGCGAATGGCTTCGATCAGCAAATCGCGCAGGGACATGACCTTGCCATTGGCCTCGAAGGCCAACTTGCCTAGCACATCGAAGACTTGTCCCCCCAGGGCTTGACGGGCTTCTTCCAGTTTATCCAGCAAGCGGCGATAAACATCTCCTTCGCGAGTATCATCCGCCACCAGATTCCACAGGTAGCAGACTTCCGTTTGACCAATCCGGTGAATTCGACCGAAGCGTTGCTCCAGCCGATTGGGATTCCAGGGCAGATCGTAATTCACCATCAGGTGGGCGCGTTGCAGGTTGATACCCTCACCTGCAGCATCGGTGGCCAGAAGAATCAGCACGGTAGGGTCATGGCGAAAAGACTCCTGCACCTTGAGTCGATCTTCCCGTCCTGTGCCTCCATGGATGGTGACCACAGCTTCCTGTCTTCCCAAATATCGGGTTATACGATCTTCCAGATAGTTCAGCGTGTCTCGATGTTCAGTGAAAATTACCAGTTTTTGATGGGGCGAAGGCTTAGGTGGGGGAATTTCTCCCGCGCCATAGGGGGAGGTGATTTCACCGACTTCCAGAGGAGATCCCATAGGAGCAAAGATTTCTCCCAGCAACCCGGAAAGTTGGGTCCATTTCGTGTCGTTACCACTGCGCCTCAAGGTCAGGGCCTGCCGTTCCAGATCGTTGAGTATTTCAATTTCCAACTTCAGTTCCGTGATAGAGCGTGCCGCCGTCGCTTGATCGAGTATGGTTTCCTCTACCTCTTCGACTTCAGTGTCTGGAGCCTCCTCCAGATCGCTCACTTCTTCAGCATCCAGGGTGGGCGTTGTAACGGAGAGTGCGAGGGACACCTGCTCGGCGCGCTGCAACAATTCCAATTCCCGCAACTTGCTTTCCAACCGTTCACGGCGACGGCGCAGAGATTGGTAAATCGCCTCCGGAGAGGATGCCAGTCGGCGCTGCAGGATGGTCAGGGCAAATCCGACGGTGCCGGCCCGTTTGTCGTTTTCCAAGGCTTCAGCACGGTTGAATTCATTGCGCACATACTCCGTGACGGCCCCGTATAAGGCGGCTTCCTGCGGGGAAAGATGGTAAGGAACCGTGTAGGCCATACGCAGGGGAAAAAGAGGAGTATTGTCGAACTTGCGCAAATTCTCCTTTACCATCCGCCGCATGAGATCGGATACTTCGGCAGAATGAACTCCTTCCCGGTATTTGCCTTCGAAGCGATCACCATCAAGCAGAGCCATGAACAGTTGGAAGTCGGCCTCTTTGCCATTGTGCGGAGTGGCAGACATCAACAAAAAATGACGCGTCAAGCTGGAAAGTAATTGTCCCAGATGGTAACGCTTGGTGTATTTCACCTCCCCCCCAAAAAGCGTGGCGGACATCTTGTGTGCTTCATCGCATACCACCAGATCCCAACGACAGTCAGGAGCCTGCAATTTCATTTGGACTTCTTCGTTACGGGCCAGTTTGTCGAGACGGGCAATAACCAGATTGGTTTCAAGAAACCAATTGCCCGTTCGCGCAGCCTCGAGTTTATCGTTGGTCAGAATCTCAAAGGGTAAATGGAAACGACGATACAACTCATCCTGCCATTGTTCGGCAAGGCTACCGGGACAGACGATCAAGCAACGCTGTAAATCCCCACGGGCCACCAACTCCTTGATCAGCAAACCGGCCATGATGGTTTTACCCGCTCCGGGATCATCTGCCAGCAAAAACCTCAGGGGTTGCCGAGGCAGCATATGTTCATACACTGCCGTAATCTGGTGCGGAAGGGGATCGACCAGCGAGGTATGAACCGCTAAAACGGGGTCAAACAAGTGTGCCAAGCGGATACGTTGGGCCTCGGAAACAAGCCGGAATAAGGCACCATCTCCATCGAAACTCCATGGCCGTCCCTGTTCCACGAGATCAAGGCGGGGTTCGGCATCACGGTAGAGCAGTTCGTTGGCGACTTTTCCGTTGGGCGTTTTATAGGTGAGTTCAAGAGCCTCAGAACCGAACCATTTCACATTGATTACCGTCACCAGAGTATCTGGGACGATCCCACGCACGGAGGCATTGGGGGTGAGTTGTTCCAGTTTTAGCATAGATATCTAGGGTCGAGGCGGTACACCAAGCGATTCGATGATAGGGCATTGTACCCTCACAGTCGAGGTCATGAATGATGATTTGAACCCTATACCATCAATACTTACAGAAGTATGGTGCTGATTTGACCTACAACCGCCTGGCAGAAATTTTTCAATGTGGATTGTGTCTCCACACTTCGGCCAATGCTGACGGTCACGCCCGTCTATACTCAATTAACTTTGAGTGACCGCTTCGGAGCAGGCAATTCGAGATTCTGATCGAGTACAATGTGCCATGAGGAGACGGCGGCCTCACCTTGTTCGACCGGCTGCAATATGGCGAACAGTCGTCATTCAGTGGCTTGATGGATGGGGATTTTCACAGCCTCAACGTTAAATTGAGGGGCTGGCGTAGCCAGTCCCATTCGAATGTAAGGTTATCTTTCGCCTCATCTTATAATGCCATCCCTGAAGATCGATTTTTTCGTCCCTTTCTGAAGATATTCAACAACGCCAATCAGTTCTTTAGAAAAGTCTATTTCAATTGGCGTGTCAATGGGCTTTTCAATGGAGTATTCGATCTTGTAGGACGCGATCTTTAACTTTAAATCTTTGTAATAAATAAAAGCGTTCTCGAATTTCACTTCCGTCTCGAACACCCCGTGCTCTTTACAATCCAGAGGTGCAAGTTTGTTAGCCAGCTCATGGAGAGAATACTTTTGATCGGTAATTAAATCCTCAATAAATATTTCATCCTGATTATGTCTCTATCTCAGGCCGCACTGGATAACTGTACAGATATACAGTATTCTGACCTCTTGCGAAAACCGTTTGAGGTGAACCATGGCGATCAACAGTATCCAGTTTCAGAAGGGGTTGTCGATGAGTGAATTCATCGCGCACTATGGGCGTGAGGATCAGTGCGAAGCCGCTTTC
>NZ_JPOQ01000054.1 GCF_000735045.1 Ferrovum myxofaciens | reverse complement strand
AGTTTCTCGGATTGCCGGACTTCAAAGTGTGCCATGTTCGTTTGGGTGAAGAAAGAATATGACTAATTATCTCATTAATTCAAACGGTTGTATATGTTTTTAAGGGCTTCGAACACGGATTCAGGTAATACAGCCAAAATTTCTTTGGTGCAGCAAATTGCCTCATCAGGGACAACGATGCGCCGAACCATTTCAATCAGTCGCTTGCCATGCAAGCCAGGACAAACCAACGATTGCTCCAATGTCTCGGCCATCCCTGTGTCAGTAGATATTTGTCGCTCAAAAAATTGCTTATCAATATCCAAAAATCTCGCTCGCTCTTGTTGTGTTGGTACATGCAACACATCAACACTTGTTCCATCACTATTATTAAGACGAAAGTTGCAAGCTATGCGCCATTCTCGCTGGCGGTAATATTCTAGCGATCTATCTTGCCGTTTGTTATCAGTAGGATAAAAGAAATTGAGCAACGCAAAAGTTCCTGCATTTAGGTCGTTCCACGGAGTTACAGCGTGCCCAATTGCTGCGAGCAAATTCTTTGCTTCATCACGATTGATTGAATAGGAGCCTCGTCCATCAGGGCTACGCGCAAAACCCACATCAAAATTAAAACTCTCTGATACTGGTGTTGGGCCTTGCAAGACTTGATTGAGAGTCGCCATTCGTTGAATGATTGCATGTGAATCCATTGCCATAGCTAGCAGGGAAGTACCTATACTGCTTCCATCTGCTGCGTTACTGGTTGGTTGTGGTACGTAAAATACAGGTGCAGCACCAAGGCGGCGCACTGTATCAATCTCGAATTCCAAAGCGAAATGACCGAACTTTTCAGCGTGCTCAGAAATCTCCGAAGGGCTTAACTCTGTAAAACACACGCGCTTTTGAAGTAGCGGAAAAATACGGGGCTGCGCGTTTCCTACAGACGGCTGTTTCCATTCGATAGTTTCGGGTGTCAACAACAGACCAAAGTCTCTTATTGCAGCGAGAATTTTGCATCCCTTTTCAGCCTCTTCCTTTGTGGAAGAGCCTCTGCGAGGGAAGCTGTGATAAAAAAAGCGTTCTTGCATAGGCCGCGCCTTTGGTTATTCCCCGTCCAAGTAACACGGGGGGCTATGAATACGAGAAGCGCGAATGCTGCCCTAGAAACCCCTGTATTTCAATAGGGAGAAGTATTTGGCCCTTGTGCAACGACTGACCGCTCGCACTACGCCAGCGGCTGGACAGTCACCATCAGGGGCAGCGATTCGACTTTTACGAAAACGATGCAGAAACAAATGGGCAACCTGACAGGTTGCCCACTTCCATGAGTGATTGGTACGCCGGAAGTGATTAGAACTTCCGCAATGGATACAACAGCAGACGAAGATTCAGATTACTGAAACGACCGCAAAGGCCGAGCAGTGTGAATTGGCCTTCCGACCGGTTCCGAAGTGCAGCAGCCGTTCAAATGACAGCATATCTGGGTGTACGTGTGACCGCAATAGGTTCTATCCTGCCGTTGCCAGCCCAGTGACCACCGGCAACTCCTGGCACGATCTGGTAGTTCATTCTGCCATATTGGATGCCGCATTGCTGCCAGTGGTGAATGGCCCAAATTGGCCGTTAGCGCCGAACAGTGCCTTCACGTAAAAACGGCACTCGCTTTTACCGCGCTGCATAAATCCAGATCAATTACAAAATAAGGATACCCTTTTGCAGTTTCCCGCAGCAATCCGCACGCGCCCGAAATTCCCTCATGGTGTCGGTGACCATCTTTCAGGACAATGTCGTTTCAAGCAAGTTGCTCTGAAAGGATTGGTCACCAATGCATGAAATCAACCATCATCCCCCTGAACTCATGTCTCCCGATCAGCGTCTGGCAGAAATCGCGTTCCTACTGGCCAAGGGGCTAGTACGACTACGTATGGCACCTGTTGCGAAGACTGCAAAGATTATCGGAGAGGGCAAGTTTTTACTTGGCTTTAGTGGCCACCAGAGCGTTCATACAGACACCGTCAACAACGAAGAAACGGAGTCATGATGAATGCAACCACCAACCGTTACACTACTCCCGCCTCTGTGACCGCCCAGATTGCCGGGTTGCCAGATTTGCAAATGGCCGAGATCAGATCTCTCTGGAAGGAATTGTTCCGATCAGATACGCCTATCTATAACCGCCAGTATCTGGAACGGCGCATTGCTTACCGGTTGCAGGAGATTGAGTTCCGGAAAGTTGATCGGAACCTGATGGACCGGAATGCGCGCCGCATCAAAACCATCATAGAAACGGGCCAGAACAAAAAGCGCGATCGCGATCACAGACCGGTCGCCGGTACGATGTTGACTCGAGAATATAAGGGGATTATTCACAGAATCGTGGTAACCCCCGATGGTCACTATGATTTTCAGGGACGTATGTACCCAAGCCTCTCCATGATTGCCCGAGAAATCACCGGGACACGGTGGTCTGGTCCATTGTTCTTTGGGCTCAAGCCGTCAGCCACGAAACCCACCTCCAAAAAAGGAGTTCGTCGATGAGCGAGGCCCTGAAACGCCGCATGCGCTGCGCGGTTTACACGCGCAAATCCACTGATGAAGGGCTCGACCAGGAATACAACTCGATCGACGCTCAGCGCGACGCCGGTCATGCATATATCGCCAGCCAGCGTGCAGAAGGGTGGATTTCGGTGGCAGACGATTACGATGATCCGGCATTTTCCGGCGGTAATATGGAACGGCCCGCGCTCAAGCGTCTGATGGCGGATATCGAGGCTGGAAAGATCGATGTGATCGTGATCTACAAGATCGACCGTCTGACGCGCAGTTTGGCTGACTTTTCCAAGATGGTCGAGGTGTTCGAACGCTATGGCGTGTCTTTCGTTTCAGTCACTCAGCAATTCAACACCACCACCTCAATGGGTCGGTTGATGCTGAATATCCTGCTCTCCTTCGCCCAGTTCGAGCGAGAGGTGACGGGCGAGCGTATCCGCGACAAGATCGCGGCCAGTAAACGCAAGGGTATGTGGATGGGCGGCGTGCCGCCGATCGGCTATGACGTCGAGAACCGGCGACTGATACCCAACGAACGCGAGGCCAAAATTGTCCGTCACATTTTCCAACGTTTCCTCGAACTCGGCTCATCGACCTTGCTGGTGAAGGAATTGCGACTCGATGGAGTGACTTCAAAGGGCTGGACTACGCAGGACGGCAAAGTCAGGGAAGGCAAGCCAATCGACAAGAGCCTGATCTACAAGATGCTTGGCAATCGAACCTACCTTGGGGAGTTGCGTCATAAGGAGCAGTGGTACCCAGCCGAGCATCCGCCCATCATTGACCGCGAACTGTGGGACAAAGTCCACGCAATCCTGGCTACCAATGGCAGGGTGCGCGGCAATGCGACTCGAGCGACCGTGCCATATCTGCTCAAGGGCATCGTATTCGGAAACGACGGCCGTGCCTTATCACCCTGGCACACCACGAAAAAGAATGGCCGTCGGTATCGATACTATGTGCCGCAACGGGATGCCAAGGAGTACGCCGGTGCGTCAGGCCTGCCGCGCCTGCCAGCAGCAGAACTCGAATCGGCGGTACTGGAGCAACTGCGGACGGTCCTGCGCGCCCCGGAACTCCTGCGTGAGATGTTGCCACAGGCGATAAAACTCGACCCCACCCTGGACGAAGCCAAAATCACCGTGGCTATGACCAGGCTCGACGTGATTTGGGACCAGCTTTTCCCGGCCGAGCAATCTAGGATCGTCAGGCTTTTGGTGGAGAAAGTCATCGTGTCGCACAATGACCTCGAGGTACGGCTGCGCGCCAACGGCATCGAGCGTCTGGTGCTTGAATTGCAACCGGCGGATATTTCCCGGCCCGAAGAGGCATTGGCATGAGCGAGATCCACATTCAGAAGATGGGAAAACCTGGAGTTATCGAGGCCAGCGATGGTCGATTGACGTTGTCGGTACCGATCCAGATCAAGCGACGCAGCGGGCGAAAACTGGTCACACTGCCCAATGGGGAAACCATCAAACCCAGACCTTGGGACACCACGACAACGCCTCTGCAACTGGCGGTGGCCAGAGGTCATCGCTGGCAATCCATGCTCGAATCCGGCGAGGTGAAAACCATGCGGGAATTGGCTACCCGTGAGGGCGTGGACAACAGCTACGTCAGCCGGATGATCAATTTGACGCTTTTGCCGCCGTGGACGGTTGCGGCGATTCTCGACGATACTTTACCGGGGCACATCACGCTGTTCGATCTGGCGGTCGATCCGCCGGTGGTGTGGGCGACTCAACCTAGTTAACTTGTGCGTCGCAGTTTGTCATATGGTTGTGGATGATGTAACCTCATCTTCGAGACGGGCTATGCCATCGAAGGCGTGTTGGCATTTGCTGATGGAATGATGCTCGGCGAGCAAGCTGGTCAGCGCGTCTGGCACATGGTCGAAGTGAAATCTTCCACCGGCGTGAAGGATTTCTGGAAGAATTTTGACCCAATCAGAGCCGGCCACAAACAAACGACGTTTTTGAATTGCAAAACAATCAAAAATTGGTCTATTAAATTATCAGGAGACAAGCATGAGCGACACCCAGCAAGCCCTCCAGCCTGAGAACAATCCCAAACGTAATTCAACGCTTCGGGATGAACGCTTGCAGCAACTGATGGAAAGTTGCCAGCAAGAAGTGCTGCGCCAGATCATCGGCCCCTTTGGGCTCACGCCGGTGATGTTCGATGACAAGGACGGTGGGAATGTGGCTACGGTGCACAACGCAGATAAATCTATGTTTCCTGATGAGCAGCATGAAAAGAATCACGAAATTGCCAATGACTTATACAGCCAGCAAGTCAGACAAACGCATTGGGATGACAAGGGCGCACGGGGCAAAATTCACAAGGCAAACAATGAGGCACTTGATGCGGGCCAAGAGGTTTTGAGCGATGCAACTCAAAAGCCAATGACCAAAGGTGAGATACATGGTGATCACACGGTTTCTTTAAAGGAAGCGCATGGTGACAAGGCGCTGCATCTTCGCTTCAGTGAGGAGGAACGAAAGCAGATCCTGAACAACGAAAAGAACATGGCTTTCATCGAGGCTTCGCTGAACACATCGAAAGGCGAACGAAGCTGGGATGAATGCCTTAATGACCCTGAGTTTGTTCAGAAGCACAATCTGTCCCGTGATCACATCAAGCAGATTAAGGCGAATGATAAACAAGCACGGAGCTATATCCAAAGAAAGAAAAACAAGAGACTTGCTGACGAGTTGCTTTCCACTGGAGCCAAAGAGGCAGGCAAGAACGCTATGCGTCAGGCGCTTGGTGTTTTGTTGCATGAGTTTGTGAACGGCAGTTTTGTCGAGATCAAGACGCTGCTGAAGGAACGCAGCAGTGAGGAAAACCTGATCGACCGTCTGGTCGCAAGCCTCAAGCGTGTGATGAACCGCGTGATCAAAAAGCTGAAAGCAGCGCTCGATACAGCCATTCAGGGGGGGGTGCAAGGCTTCATCAGCAATCTGCTGACCTTCCTGATCAACAACCTGATCACGACATCCAAGAAAATCGTCACCATTATCCGCGAGAGCATGCAGAGCCTGTGGAAAGCTATCAAGTTGATGGTGAACCCGCCAGAAGGTATGTCGGCGCTGGAAATCACGCGTGAGGTAACCAAGATCATTGCAGCAGTGGTGACGATGGGGCTCGGCATGTTGCTCGAGGAGTCGGTCAAAGGCTTCATCATGACGATCCCTGTGCTCGTCCCGATCGCTGATGTGCTGGCTACGGCGCTCACTGCCATCATGACCGGTATCACGGGAGCGTTGATCGTGTACGGCGTTGACCGCTTGTTTGACTGGCTTAGTTCAACTGGAACAGAGTTACTGACTGCGCAGGAAGCGAATGCTGACGCGCAGGTGCTTGTCATGGGGCGTCTGCAAAGTTGGCTAAGTATTCAGTATGAGAACTCGCGCCTGTATGAGGTATGCGTCGCGGAGTATCGGCAGGTACAGCAAAGTTTTGCAGTCATATCGTTTCAGATGGAAGCGGCTACGGTTGAGGCCGGCGAATCAATCCGCGCGCGAAACTTCATGATTGAAGCTGTAGAATCCCAGATCGACCGCAAGAAACGCCTTGAAGATGCGCTGAAGTCTTTTTGAAAACTGTACTGATTAACCGGAGGAGTGATGTCACAGATCATTAATGAACTGGCCACAATTGAAGTCAGCAATGAAGTTCTGCAGCAGTTGGATCTTGGCGGTATCTGTCAGTCTTTCAGCAAAAATTACCGGAATCTCGACAATCTGAAGAACTTTAGATCAGAATATGAAAAGAAAAATTGGTTGATGCGATGGTGGCACAACGACAAGCTTCGTGATGCGCAGTTGGACTCAGCAGAAGTGCAGGCTGAGTTTTCGAAGACGATTGGACAGTTGATGATGATCAGCATCATGCAGTCCAAAGAGCTTTCTGAGCAGCAAACGCAGTTGAATGATCAACAGGGTAAATTGAAAACCCAAGCGGATGGAATTGCTGAACATGCAGGCAAATTGCAGGAGCAACATCAGGTTCTAGCTGAACAATCCAAAAAGCTCGAAACCTTGGTGCATGAATACTTCTCGCTGAAGGGGTTGACGGAAGAAGGCGCTCAAAAGCTGATCGAAATTGCGCGCGAGGTTAAGGCAACCAAGGACGGGATGCTCCAGGAGTTCGAAGCGCGCTCCCAAAGCGTGGAGGCGGTATGTGCTGAGGTGCAGTTACACATGGAAATCGTTTCCGCACAGGTGGATGAGCGTATTCGCTTGAGTGCGGAGCAGACCCAGGCAGGAATCGCAGGTGTTCAACGTGAAACGCGTGAGGCGCTTACCGTCTACGAAGCAAGCCAGCGAGCGCATCAGGAAGAGGTACAGAACGCCTTGAACCAAGGCATGGAAAGGCTGGCACAAAGCCAGCGTGAAACGGAGGCCGTGTTGCAATCAAAACACGCGGATCTCAAATCACGGTTCTCTGATCTCTTCGAAAAACACGACAAACAGTTTGCTGCACATCAGGAAAAATTCGGGGCGATTGATGGTGCAGTCGAAGGGCTGTCTGCCCGATCAAATGATCTCGCCACTGCAATTGCTGGTGCCAAAGCCGGGCTGACCAGTTGCGTTGAACATCAGCAAACCCATCATGGCGCCATGGCGGTGTTCCAGCAAGAGGTATCCAAGAGCATCAAACGTCTGCACTTTGTTGCGGCGGGGCTGTCTGTAGTAGTTTTGGGGCAAATTTGGGCTTTGGCGCACTTGATGAAATGAATTGTGGTACTGAAACCGACGGCCATGCAACTGGCGGTGGCCAGAGGTCATCGCTGGCAATCCATGCTCGAATCCGGCGAAGCCAAGTCGCTCAGGGAGATTGCCACCAAAGAGGGGATCGACAACAGTTACGTCAGCCGGATGGTCAACTTGACTACGCTGGCGCCCGACATCGTTGCCGCCATCCTCGACGATGCATTGCCGGACCACATCACGCTGTTCGATCTGGCGGTCGACCCGCCGGCGCTGTGGGATGAACAGTGGCAGAGGGTATTGTGAAGGCGTTTGCTGTGAAAGCATAGAAGAAAAACCCAGTGGAACGGGCCGAGGATTATCGCTGGTCAAGCGCTGGAGCACAGTGTGGGAACAGAACCGACAGTGTGTTGAATCTCTAATCAAGTTGGCGTGAGCAATTTGCGGCGATTGATGACTGGTCTGCATGGCTGTCCGATGCGGGCGAAGTAGAGAAAATCGGGATATTGAGGAAAAATGTGGAAAAAGGATTGCCCTGTGGCAGTGAAAATTTTGTTCGAAGTTTGGGGAAGATAGCGGGACGCCACCTAGAGTACTATCCACAGGGCCGACCAAAAAAACTCAATAGGACAGAAAAGGGTAGCGTCTCCTTTTATTTTGGCTCTATGTGAAATACAGTGGGTAACTGAATTTCAGTTTGCCGCACAAAAAGTAAATCATGTTGATGAAATTTCCAGTATTGCGGTAGCCCCTGGCGCGTCTTTTTGCTAGTTGAACCTTG
>NZ_JPOQ01000053.1 GCF_000735045.1 Ferrovum myxofaciens | reverse complement strand
TCAAGGCCTACCTTCGCCTTGAACTCGGGGGTGTGAACTTTCCTCTTCTTCGCTTCGCTCATTTCGCTCATCCCTTATGACAGCGCACAGCATAAACTACTGTCTTGATTTCAGGGTCCACTATAGTCCACTTCATCAGTCCTCCAGAAGTTCAATTATAGAATCGAACCAAGCCCTTTGTTTTCTTGGGATCGATTGCATTCAGTCGTTTTGGCACACCGCTTATACTGTCAGAATGAGTTGTGGGTTTTCCGTATATCAGAGAAACCCATATCCAACAATGCATGTGCGATCGGCAACAACAGTTGATATACTCAGGGAGTGAGAAAAATTGGTTGAAGCGCGAAAAACTCCGGCATAGATGATCGAACAGCTACATATTTTTTTACAGGAGGGGATCACTCCAAGTGGATGCAAAAACCTACTGCCCTGTGTGTGAGCGCTCTGGTGTTCGGTTTGCCCCGTTACCGGATGACTACCGACAGAATTCCCTCCTGCACGGATTTAAACATTTCGGAAGAGCTGAAACCATTGCGTTGAATAATTATTCCTGCATGACCTGCGGGGCATCCGATCGGGAGCGTCTCTATGCTTGGTGGATCAATGCGCAGATTGAGTCTGGCGCATTGAAAACCGGGGCGCGTGTGGTGCATTTTGCACCGGAAGCCGCTCTATCCAAAAAAATCAGGAAACTTGATCTTTTTGATTATAAAACCGCAGATTTTATGATGGCAGATGTGGATTTTCAGATCGACCTCATGAATATCCCTTTCGAAGATGAATATTGCGACTTCTTCATCTGTAGTCATGTACTGGAACATGTTTCCGATGACAATTTGGCAGTGAGAGAGTTGGCGCGCATTACACGTGGCGACGGATGTGGCATCTTGATGGCTCCGATTTGCGTGGATATTGACGATACGCTCGAGGATCCATCGGCCACAAGCGACGGTGACCGCTGGCGACTGTTCGGACAAGACGATCATGTCCGGCTGTACTCACACCGTGGTTATGTGAATACACTGGAACGCAACGGATTTGCCGTACAGCAACTGGATCAGAAGGTCATCGGAGCCAACCTGATCAACCATCTCGGCTTGTCACCCACCAGCATTCTGTACATCGTTACCCGACCTGAACCACAGGACGGTGCCCCCTTGAATTCAAGTAAAACACTTTCCTGACCATGAGTTCCGAAAAGCCTATTTATGTTACCCAGCCATTCCTACCGCCACTGGAAGAATTTATACCCTATCTTGAAAAAATATGGAAGAGTAAAGTTTTGACCAACAATGGCCCATTCCACCGTGAATTGGAGCAGGCTCAATGCCGTTATCTTGGAATAGATTATATTTCACTGTTTGCTAACGGGACGTTGGCGTTAGTCACGGCACTTCAGGCATTGCGCATTACGGGAGAGGTCATCACCACGCCCTATTCCTTTGTGGCCACTTCTCATGCGTTACTGTGGAATGGCATCAAACCAGTTTTTGTCGATATCGAACCGGACTCGTTCAACCTCGATCCTGCCCTGATCGAAGCCGCCATCACGCCCCAAACCACGGCGATCATGCCGGTCCATTGTTATGGCCGCCCGTGCAATATAAAAGCCATTCAGCACATTGCCGACAATTACAACCTCAAAGTTATATACGATGCCTCCCATGCTTTTGGCGTACGTGACGATGGAGGCTCCATCCTGCGCCATGGGGATTTATCGGTGCTGAGTTTTCATGCCACCAAGGTATTCAATACCTTCGAAGGTGGTGCTATTGTTTGTCCAGATGCCAAGACCAAAATTCGCATAGATCATTTAAAAAACTTTGGCTATGTGGATGAACTGACCGTCGTAGCCCCTGGGATCAACGGCAAAATGAGTGAGTTCAACGCAGCTTTAGGACTGTTGCAGTTGAAATACGTCGATCAGGTACTGGCCGAACGACAACGTATCGACAGTGCTTATCGCGTAAAGCTGGATGGTATCCTTGGCATTCGGTTTTTGCCTTTGCCGGAAGTGCAAAGCGGTAACTATGCCTATTTTCCGATACTGGTTGGACCCGAATATCCGCTGTCAAGGGATGAGTTGAATGAACGACTCAGGCAGCACAACATCTACCCACGTCGTTATTTCTATCCGCTGATTTCCGAATTTCCCATGTATCGCGGTTTTCCTTCCGCTCGTCATGATAACCTCCCCATGGCTTTAGAAATCGCATCACAAGTCTTATGTTTGCCCATTTATTCCGAACTGGAAGAACAGGAGCAAGAGCGCATCGCACATTTGGTAAGCTCTTTCGTGCAGAAGACCTCCATTTGACCGCCGCAATATCCATGAATCATCTGAGGGAAGAAATTGGTGGTTATTTCGGTCTTGACTTGCCGGAACATGGGGCGTTGTATCCGCAGGCTCTACATTACCAATCGGCACGCTCCGCGATTCGTGCAGTACTTGAAAGCAATGGACTCCGCCGTGTGTGGATGCCGGGATACATATGCGATTCGGTTCTGAGAGCAGTTGAAGTGACTGGGATTGACATTAGCACTTACAGGCTCGATGATTCCCTTTATCCATCTGATTTGCCCGATACGTTGTCTGATGGAGAAATCGTTCTTTATGTCAATTACTTCGGCTTGTGTCAGTCGCTGGTAAAGCGGTTGCAGACTCATTATCTCCCTGAACAACTGATCATCGATAATAGTCATGCCTTATTCGCTCCACACAATGGTGTATTGGCAACCATCTACTCACCGCGAAAGTTTGCTGGTCTACCCGATGGTGGACTGCTCTTGCATTCGCCTGCGCTCCTCATCACTGCTCCTTCTGTGGAAGATCAGGGTTCGTTTGAACGTATGAGATACTTGTTACTGCGCGCATCCTGTTCCGCTCGTGAAGGTTATAAGGCTTTCCAGGAAGCGCGCGATTCGCTTCAGAACCTCCCTCCTTTGGCTATGTCACGACTGACCCGAAGGTTGATATGCAGCATTGATTGGTCGCGGGTTAGATCCCGTCGTCGAGATAATTTTGCTCTTATCGCAGAATGGTTAAACCCCTTCAATGCGATACGATGGTTGCCAACAGAAGAGGATATACCGCTCTGTTATCCACTGGTGTTAAGGGGGATCGATGTGGCTGCAGTCAAGGCCCAGCTTACCGCCCAGAATATCTTCACTGCTACTTACTGGCCCGATGCTTTGCCTCGCCTCAAACCGGGAAGTATCGAAGCGACGCTGGCGCAAGATACGCTGTTCTTGCCCATTGATCAGCGTTTAGATCTGACACGAGTAGATAGTCTTGGGCAGCAGATTCTGGCAATATTGAGAACGAATTCCTTTGGCAGGAAAGATGGGTGATGAACTCGAAACAGACTACCTACACAACATTCAGTTATGATGCGCATGCTAGGACCTGTGCCCCAGATGATTTTCTGAGGCAGACGCGTCGCACAGTTCATGGTGTACCAATGACTGAAGAACAACTGCACATGATCATGGCAGCCATCTCTAAGGGGTTGGAGTTGCGGTCCGAAGATGTGCTACTTGAATTGGCGTGTGGAAATGGGTTTCTCTCGGTTCAACTCTTCGATGGTTGTCATAGCTATCTTGGTACCGACATTTCAGATTACTTGATTTCCGTGGCCAAAAAGCACTTCGAACGCCAGCCTAATCATCGGTTTGAAGTAATTGGCGGAGTTCAATACGTCAATCAGGAACCGCACCCTGAGCGTTTCACACGTGCGTTATGTTACGCCGGATTTCAGTATTTTTCAGATTCAGATATTCTGCACGTACTGACAGTGCTGTTTCAACGATTTACAAAGCTGGAACGGATATTCCTGGGCAACCTGCCGGATCGTGCGCACCTTACCGACTTTTTTATCCATTCCATCCCCACCGATGATGAACTCTCCGATCCATGCACGGCACTGGGTATCTGGCGTACGCGTGAAGCCTTCAAAAAATTGGCAGAAACCGCTGGTTGGCTGGTGGAGTTTTCAATCATGCCGTATGAGTTTTATGCGGCACACTACCGTTACGACGTTACGCTGACTCGTCAAGGGTAAAAGCCATGTCCGGGAAAAAGCAGGTTAACGATTTGGCTATCTTTGGCGGGATCCCTGTGTTTGCCACTGCCAAATCCACGTCTAACTTGCTGCAACCCGATTTTGAACGGTTTATGGAGTACTCGGACCTTTTTCTGCAGGCGCAGCGGTATATCGATCAAGGTCCTGCAGTGCAGTTGCTCGAACGCCGCCTAGCAGAGTTTCATGGGGTATCCTATTGTATTACCTTTTGTAGTGGATTCTGGGCGCTGGCATTAACTATCGCAGCGTTAGTTATTCCGGGTAAACGAGAAGTGATTATGCCTTCTCTGACTTATCGCCGAATGCCTGATATCGTCGCCTGGTTGGGCCTTATTCCACATTTCTGCGAGGTGGACTCAGAGACCTTGTCGGTCAGCGCGGCAACCGTGGCCGCTTGCATCAATGAAAATACGGCACTGATACTGGCCCCTCATCCCATCGTTAATTGCTGTGATGTAGGGGGATTGTTACAACTTGCCGAAGACCGAAAATTGCCCCTGGTATTCGATTCTGTCGAGTCGGTGTACGAATCCACTGCTGAGGGAAAAGTAGGGGGCCAGGGCCACGCCGAGGCTTTTTCATTGCATGCCTGCAAGCTGATCAATGGGTTCGGAGGTGGTTATGTCACCACTCAAGATACCCTATTGGCTAATCAATTGATATCACTGCGTCATTATGGTATGGACGAAAGTGGCAATGTGGTTCTGGCACACGGTATGAATGCCAGCATGAATGACATGCATGCAGCTATGGCTTTGGCAAGTCTGGACGATGTTGAACGGCAAGTTTTGCGTAACCAGAAACGCTACCGTGTTTACCAAAGCAAACTGGCCCATGTGCCTGGCTTACGTCTGGTAACGTTCGATGAACAGCAGGCAACGGCTTACAAGAATATCGTGGTGGAACTCCTCGACGATTGGCCCTTGTCACGGGAGGAGACAATCCGCATACTAAATGCCGAACGAATTCTTGCCCGAGCCTACTACGCACCTCCATTACATTGTAAATCCATGGAATTTGCTTTTATTGCTCCTCCGCTTCCAGTTACTGAATGGTTGGCAGACCGCTTTATGAATTTGCCATGTGGCCATTTGGTTAGTAATGAGGACATCGGACATATCACGGATATACTGGCCTTCATCGTTGCACAAGCAGAACCGATCAGTACTCTGCTGCGTAGTCAGGTGGACTCATGAGTATCGGTTCATTTGCCCTGACTGGAGCATCTCCCCTGTTCCAGAAGCCACTATCCTGCGGACAGAATCGGTTCCCAGATCGAGAACGTTACCAGAAGGCTTTTTCGGGCATTTTTGAACGTCAGTATTATAACAACAATGGCCCTTTGCACGAGCAACTGGAAGTAAGACTGCAGACATTTCTCGGTGTTCGTCATGTCATCTGCACCAGTAATTCTATGCTCGGCTTGATGGTTACTCTAGATGCCTTGCAATTACGCGGGAAGGTGATTGTGTCGGCGTTTGTTCATCCAGGTACCATTCAAGCATTGCTATGGGCCGGACTTGAACCGGTATGGTGCGATGTTGACCAATGCACCCATCATCTCGATATGCAACAAGTGGTGGCGCTGATCGATGAAAAGGTGTCGGCTATCCTGGCTGTGAATTTGTGGGGAGGGGCTTGCGATGTTAGTCAACTGCAGCAGATCGCTGATGCCCACGGTATCCGGCTGATTTTTGATTCGGCTCACGCCTTCGGTTGCGCACTCCCTGCCGGTTTTATCGGAGGCTTCGGCGATGCCGAAATCTTCTCCTTTCATGAGGATATGATCCTTGGGGCGGGAGATGGTGGCTGTATTGTCACCCATGATGACGAGTTGGCACTGCGCGCGCGCAGCATTCGTCCAAGCTATGGGCTAGAGCAGACGGCTCGTATCGTTCGCGTGGCCAATGCGCGATTGTCTGAAGCGCAGGCCGCCATTGCGCTCATGAATCTCGACGATTTTCGCGCCCATCAGGCCCATAACCGCATGCTGCGCGCTGCTTATCTCCGTGGGTTTTTGTCTGGTATCGAGGGGTTGACACTCCACGAACCATCAAGAGTGACTCAATCCAATTGGCAACACCTTATTGTGAGCATTGATCAACTGGGCTACGGTTTGTCCCGCGAGCGGCTTATCGAAGTGCTGGCAGCAGAAAAAGTATATGCTCGGAGAGGTTTTCCTCAGGGTGTTCACCTTGGTACAGCAGTAGATTTGCCCAATGCTCGTCACTTATACGACTCTTGCCTTGAGCTACCGCTGGGTGCTCAGGTCACGACCATCGATATTGAACGTCTGTGCGATCTTCTGGCGCGGATTCATTGTGCAGCATCCATTCTGCGGAGTCGGCATGACGCGTAAGCACAGATTCGGCATCATGCAACCCTATTTTTTTCCTTATCTGGGACATTTTTCTCTGATCGCTGCTGTGGATGAGTGGTTGGTTTTTGATCTCACGCAGTACACGCCGAAAACCTGGATAAATCGTAACCGTATTTTGCACCCGAACCAAGGATGGCAATATGTGAGCATCCCTCTGGCCAATGGTTCGATTTCCATAAAAATCCATGAAGCGAAGATTCTTGACCCCGTTGAAGCACGAAAAAATGTGCAGGGGAAATTGAGTCACTACAAGCGAAATGCGCCTTATTACGACGCCGTGCTAAATTTGATTGAAGAAACCTTCGATGATGGAGACGATTCCCTAGTGCGACTCGATGTCAGAGGACTTGCGGCAGTTTGCCGTTACTTGGGTATTTCGTTTCGCTATCGCATCTGTTCGGAAATGAATCTTGATTTGCCTATTGCGTTGAATTCTGGTGAGTGGGCTCTTGAAATCTGTAGTCAGCTTGGGGCGGACGGTTACCTGAATCCCTCCAGTGGGAAGGCGTTGTTTAATCGGACTTGCTTTGCTAAACGGGGGATTGATCTTTGCTTTGCTCAGCCCACAGAATTCTCCTATCGCACCATTGGCTATCGTTATGAACCTTACCTATCTATGCTTGATATACTGATGTGGAACCCACCCGATGTCGTTGCCCGTGCCGCAAGCGAACATGTCATAATTAAGAGAGCCATAGGCAATGAATGAAATCAGGAGATATTCGTTATGCCGGAAATATCGGTCATTCTGACCTCGTTCAATCACGAAAAATACATCGCCGAAACCATCAACAGCGTTTTGGCACAAACTTTCGGTGATTTTGAACTCATCATTTGGGACGATTGTTCGACGGATGGGTCTTGGGGAATCATTCAAAGTTACCGTGATTCGCGTCTCCGGGCCTTTCGCAATGAAGAACACCGACGCGGAATATACGGGATAAACCGCGCCATTAGCGAGGTGGCAGCAGGTTCGTACATCGCCATTCATCACTCCGATGATGTTTGGGAACCCCACAAGTTAGAACGGCAATACGCTTTTCTCCAAAAGCACCCAGAAATTGGCGCCGTATTTAGCCATGCATGTGCCATCGGTGAGGATAGCCAGCCACTTAATGATCCTCGGCATTTTTATTCCCAGATTTTCCAGCAGTCCAACCGTTCGCGCCAACAATGGCTTAACCGGTTTTTTTATATCGGCAATGCGCTATGTCACCCAAGTGTGTTGATCCGTAAGTCATGTTACGACAATTGCGGATTGTATAAGCCTTGGTTGCCACAGCTCGCCGATCTGGATATGTGGATGCGTCTGTGTCTGAAATACGAGATTCATGTTCTGCAGGAACCACTGGTGCGCTTCCGCGTTCGCGATAATGAAGCCAATGCCAGTGGCAATCGTCCGGAAACGCGTATCCGTGCCGGGAACGAATCGCTGATTTTGCTGGATAACTATCGTGCACTGGACGACATCGAGCAGCTGGTCAAAGTATTTCCGACTGCTGTTCAGTATCGTTGTGGGAGCAACAGCGAGCCCATGTTTGCTCTGGCAATGACCGCGCTGGTGGAGCCAAATCTTCCCCGGCACAAGCAGTTTGGCCTACGCTTGCTGTACGAACTGATCGGCGACGTCGCATTGTCTTCCCGGTTGAAGCAGTATTACCAGTTTGACTATCAATCATTGATCACGCTTAGCGGAAAAATTTCCGTTTTTGGAGATACGCCTCCGGCGGTTTCTGTCGCCGAAATCAAGATCGCTACTCCATTACAACCTTGGTTGGAATCCGTCCGTTGGTCCCCTAGCGAGCAACGGTGGGCCGAAGAAGTCATCGCACAATGGCCGCCCTTTTCCTGTGAGTTCGTGCTGGTAAAACGTCACGAGGCCGATTCTGCCGCCCAGAGTATCGCCAGTTTGCACCATCAATGGTTGACCACACGCTGGCAGGTGATCACGATGGGGCTATCTGCCAATAGCCTCAATCAGGCCATGCTGCAGGGCAATAGCGAATGGATTGCTGTGCTGGATGCCGGTGATACTCTGGCACCAGACGCTACATTTCGCTTGGCACAAGCCGTTCGAGAGCATTCCGAATGGCAGATCATCTACTCGGACGAAGACACGATTTCTGTCGATGGCCAATATACCCACCCGCACTGCAAACCGGATTTCAATCTGGATCTCCTGCGCAGCATGCCTTATCCTGGCGGCTTGTTGCTGATACGTCGGTCCCTTTTCGTCGAGTTGGGCGGTTTCGATTCGCAGTTTTTGGGAGCTGAGGAATACGATTTTGTACTACGCGCCTGGGAAAAAGTCGGTCATGGTGGCATCGGTCATGTGTCCGAAGTCCTTTATCACCGCCGCCAGGGTGGTTCTGGCCGCATCTCGGTTAGCATGGAACAAATGATGCAATCCTGTGAACAGTCCCTGGCTCGGCATCTGGATCGTCTCCATATTCGTGCAAGCGTACTGCGTGGACCCTTTCCTCCTGCGTTTCGTGTGCGTTACGACCTGGAACGAATCCCACAGGTTTCGATAATCGTTCCGTCACGCAATCAGTTGTCGCTCCTGTGTCGTTGTCTGGAGTCCATCATCGAAAAGACCCGCTATCCGGCCTATGAAATCATCGTGGTCGACAATGGCAGCGACGATGCGCAAACCTGTGCCTATCTCGACCTGCTTGAGAAGAATCCCGAGGCTTCTGGCAATCGTATTCGAGTATTGCGTCATCCGGGCGAGTTTAATTATTCGGCCATGAATAATCGTGCTGCTGAAATAGCGCACGGGGAACTGCTGTTGCTGTTGAACAACGATACGGGCGTACTCCACGAAGATTGGCTGGATGAAATGGTGGGTCATGCATTGCGTCCAGAAGTCGGTGCCGTGGGGGCAAAACTGCTTTTCCCTGACGGAAAGATTCAGCATGCCGGTGTGGTTCTGGGTATGAATGGGACCACAGGTCATCCCTATATCGGGCACGAAGGTAATTCTCCCGGGCATTTCGGCCGGGCACAACTGACTCAGAACACCTCCGCAGTGACGGGGGCTTGTCTGTTGGTGCGCAAGTCGCTCTATCATCAATTGGGAGGACTGGATGAGTCGACCTTTAAGATTTCCTATAACGACATTGATCTTTGCCTGAAGATCAGAGAAAGCGGATATCTGATTGTCTGGACACCCTGGGCTATTTTGTTACACGAGGGCTCTGCTGGCCAGAAGGCCACTGATGAAGCCTGCCCGGATGAAGAAAAGCCCCGGCAGTTCCAGAATGAGCAGCGGGCGTTTATCCAACGCTGGTTGCCGCAATTGCCCTTCGATCCCGCCTACAATCGCCATCTCAGTTTGTGCAATACCGATGTTCTGCTCGAAGATCAGGCTTCTTTGACTTGGGACCCCAGTTGGCGGCCCCGGCCCCGCATTCTGGTTCACCCAGCCGATCGTTATGGTTGTGGTGAGTATCGTGTGATAGCCCCCATGCGCGCCCTGCGTAGCGCGGGAATGGTGCAAGGATGGGAAACCATGCGCCTGTTTCATCCATCCGAAATCGCCCGTTTTATGCCGGACAGCATGGTGTTTCAGCGGCCTATCGATGATGCCCGGCTTGCTTTGTTGGAGCGCCAATACAAGTTGATCAAAACATTCCGTATTCTTGAACTCGACGATCTGATTACCAACCTGCCGGTCAAAAGTATTCACAAGAATCATTTGCTGCTCAAGAATATGCCTAAGCTCCTGCGCAGGGCTGCCTCCCTCTGCGATCGTTTGCTGGTATCAACCGAACCTTTGGCGCAAGCGTACCAAGGGCTTACAGAGGACATTCGTGTTCAGCCCAATTATTTAGACGGTGTGGCTTGGGAAGGGCTCAAACCTCAACGACGCAACAACGCGCGTCCGCGCATCGGCTGGGCTGGAGGAGTCGGTCATACCGGTGATCTTGAAATGATCGTTGATGTGGTGCGCGAGCTGGCTCACGAGGTGGAATGGGTGTTTTTTGGCATGTGTCCGGAAGCTCTGATCCCTTTTGTGAGTGAGATTCATGTGGGCGTGGAATTATCCGAATATCCATCCAAATTGGCCAGTCTGGATCTTGATTTGGCTATTGCCCCGTTGGAGGATAATCCGTTCAATCGCGCCAAAAGCACGATTAAATTGCTCGAATATGGCATTCTGGGGTACCCGGTCATCTGTTCCGATATTGTGCCCTATCAAAATGATATTCCTGCATGGCGTGTCGCCAACCGTCACCGCCATTGGGTCAAAACGATTCGTGAATTGATATCGGATCGGGATGCGCTGGCAAAAGCGGGGGATGAAATTCGTGAACATATCAGGAATCACTGGATGCTGGAGGATCATCTGGAAGACTGGCTCAAAGCTTGGTTGCCATGACAACGAAAAATTTCTAACGAATATTAGAGTTATTGCTGATTGCCTCGTTCACACATTAAAAAAATGCTTCGTCAGTGGAATCGGTGGGTAATTGTAGTCGGTTTTCAACCTGAATTTCCATCTTCAGACGACTTCATGAGGAACCGATAGAACTTCCGGCATGAGGCATCAAAGTCGTCTTGCTCCTGCTCGGTGACCCTAGGTGTCAGGATACATGTCGCCTGAAAGTGTGATTTTTTGACAAAGACCAAGGGGCGGGAAACGGACGTGAAATGGAAAAGTACTCTGAAGAACGGAAGGCTGCGGTATTGAGGAAGATGTTGC
>NZ_JPOQ01000052.1 GCF_000735045.1 Ferrovum myxofaciens | reverse complement strand
AATTGGCGGCGCTTAAAACTGCACTGCTGTGGCAAATATGCCCAAGTCGTCAACTGCTCGCCTTGAGCACCCAAAAACCTGTCAAGCACTTTTTCAATTATTTTTGCAGGGGCGAGCAGTTACATTTTAAGAAGCTATGGAAAATTTTTCAAAATTGAAAGCCCATCTTCTGCTCGAAAAAAATGGCCTATCTTTTCTTGGAGACCACCGGGTCATGTTACTGGAAGCGATTGCAACCCATGGATCGATTACCTCGGCCGCAAAAGCGATTGGAATGAGTTACAAGGCGGCATGGGATACTGTGGACACCATGAATAATTTGTCGGACCATCCACTGGTTCGCCGATCCACAGGGGGGCGGCATGGTGGAGGAACTGCTTTGACCGAACATGGCCAGTGGCTGGTTAAAATTTTTCGGGAAGGCGAGAAGAAATTTCAGGGGGTCATGGAGGATCTGGCGACTGATAGGGAGGGCTTCAACCATCTCCAAAATATTTACAAAAGGTTCTCGATGAGAACCAGTGCGAGAAATCAGTTTTCCGGGAAAATCAAGAAGATCTCCAGGGGTTCGGTCAATGCCGAGATAAAAATCAGTCTTGATGATCATAACGAGATTGTCTCTGTGATCACGGCTGAAAGTGTTGAACTCATGGAACTTGAGGTTGGGGTGGAAGTTTATGCCTTGATCAAGGCCCCTTCCATCCTTTTGACAACGGAAGCATCCACGCAATTCAGCGCTGAAAACCGGCTTTGTGGCGTGATTTCCCGGATTCAGTCAGGAGAAGTGAACGCAGCGATATCGTTGGTGTTGCCCAACGAAAAAACGGTGACTTCCATCGTGACGCTCGAAACCATCGGAAAATTGGAGTTGGTTGTAGGAACTCTTGCCCAAGCAGTTTTTACCAGTTCAACCGTCATTCTTGCAAGGATATAAACATGTCACATTCAACGGAACTTGAAAAGCCTGTTGGCTTGGAATTTGTAGGCGAACAGTCCTCTCTCCTCTCGGGAGATGAGATCAGAGCAGGAATCTCCGCGGCTTTTCAAGTGTTTGAAAAGCATGGGGTCAATCCTGGGGATTGCAAACAGGCTGTGAGAAAACTTGCCGATAATGAACTCCTGACAAAAAATGAAGCATTTCATTGTCTGATCTGGAATGAGGCAGAGGACAGCGCTTTTCGTGCGGCGACGCTGGGTTGGCTGGCACGGAATGTGGATATTCGTTTGAAAATTTAAGAAGATGCCACTGAAAAGTGGATACAGTACATCTGGTACACTTCAAGAATGAGTGAATCCCCGGATCGCTACAACCGACCTGGGGGGCATATTGCGATGGAACTTATCCTTCTACCGATATGGAGACATGGTGAGAAATAATTGTGGTTGAAAAAATAATTTCGGATTATATGTTGGAAGAAAAGTTTATCACGGCGGAAAATATTGCCCGGCGCAAGGAATTTCTTGAGTTTTCCGAAGTTGACGTGGAGATACTGAGCCAGATTCATCAGTATCTGGAGCGCAATGAAGTCGTTGTCGATTTATTTACCGACTCATTCTACCGACATGTTTTTTCTTTTCCCGAGTTGAGAATGATGCTTTCTGATGAAGCGTCAATCCACCGGCTCAAGAAGCTGCAATCCAAATATTTTTTTCGCCTGACCGCTGGCGACTATGGCGAAGACTACGTATCGGATCGATTGAAGGTTGGTTATACGCATCAAAAGGTTGGACTCGAACCCCGGTGGTATACCGGGGCTTACCGAAAGTATTTATCCTCTTTGCTGCCAATCTTGCATGAGATTTATGGAGACGACAGTGCGGAACTGATAGCGGCTTATGATGCGGTATTGAAAGTGGTGTTCTTTGATATGGATCTGGCGTTGGACACTTATTTTCATTCCAGCATGCAAAAACTTTTTCGCCTGGCCAATTATGACTCTCTCACCAGTCTGCCTAACCGCAACCTGTTCTATGACCGGCTTGCGCAGGAAATCAAGAAAGTTCAGCGTACTGAATCGTCTTTGGCCCTGTTGCTCATAGACCTCGATCAGTTTAAAGAAGTCAACGACACATTGGGACACCCATCCGGCGATTTATTATTGATTGAAGCTGCCCACCGGATCAGAAAATGTGTGCGTGAAGCAGACACCGTGGCTCGTTTGGGTGGGGATGAATTCATCATCATTCTGCCCGAACTCAACACGCACACGCATGTGGAGCGTATTGCCCTGGATATCATCCAGGTGCTGAGCAAGCCGTATCAACTGGATAACGATACCGTTTATATCTCCGCCAGCATCGGAATTACCGTTTATCCGGAGGATGCTCAGGATATTGCAAACCTGTTAAAACACGCCGATCAGGCAATGTATGTGGCCAAGGCGGAAGGACGTAACCGTTTCAGTTATTTTACCCAATCCATGCAGCAGGAAGCCAAAGAAAAACAGGAACTGACCAATGATCTGCGACAGGCACTGGTTCGAAATGAGTTGCATGTGTACTATCAGCCCATTATTGGATTGAAGAGCGGATCAATCACCAAAGCGGAGGCGTTGCTACGTTGGAAGCATCCCACCCGAGGTATGGTCAGTCCGGTGATCTTTATTCCCTTGGCCGAAGAATCCGGGCTCATCCATGAAATCGGTGATTGGGTGTTCCAGCAAGCACTCGCCTGTGTGGTGGATTGGCAGAAACGATTGGGGTTTGTCATTCAGATCAGCGTGAATAAATCTCCTATCCAATTCGAGCATCCTGAAAAGCAGGTTTGGCAACAGAAAATGAAGGAACTGGGCGTTCCTGGAAACAGAATCAACGTTGAAATTACGGAAGGATTGCTGTTCAAACAATCAGCCAAAACCAAGGAACGGTTACTGGATTTCAGAAACAGTGAGATCGAGGTAACCATTGACGATTTCGGTACCGGTTTTTCTTCGCTGTCCTATCTCAAGCAATTTGATATTGATTACCTGAAGATCGACCGTTCATTCATTAAAGATTTGGAGAAGAATTCGGACGACAGGGCGTTGGCCGAGGCGATCATCGTCATGGCGCATAAACTGGGCATCAGAACGATTGCCGAGGGCGTGGAAACGGAAGTACAGCGCGATATACTGAAATCATGCGGTTGCGACTTCGTTCAGGGCTTTCTGTATTCACCTGCCATACCTGCAGCAGAGTTTGAAAAAATGATCGCAGGAGAACAGTCTGTCCGATCTTGAGTTCCCTCAGGACCCAGGATGCCGAGCACAAATCAGTGCGATGCGTAATTAAGAGGCACCGTATTGGTTCATTTCTTCTTCGATGGGTAACGAGATGTTTATTGACATGGTTTTCTCCCAGAGAATGTGAATAACATTATGGCAGTTTCTGCCATAAATTACCGATATCCAGAATCATGGTTTTTAGTGGATCCCGGCACTGCTTGGTGTGGTTGACACTTGTAGGGGGCTTCGCAGAAAACCATCAGAATCCCGGTTGTTTCCTATCAAACGGTTCAGATTTGGCGCTCACAAAAGTTCAAATCTGGCCATCCCTAACACCTCGGTCGCCGCACACAACCGGTGGTCCAGACTGGCGATTTTGGCACCCAAGCGGCGAGCGATTGCCAGATGCAGCGCATCCCCTGCACGCAGGACGGCAGGCGATTCGATAAGTACCGCTGCGGTACGAAAATCCGTCGGATCGATTTCTACCGTGACAAGTCGCATGGATGCAAACCGCTGAAAATTCGCGATCGCCTGCTGGCGGGTGTCAGCGTCGATGGCACCTGTCCGCTGTTTGATGCCACCGATGCTGGCCATCTCGGTTAAAGTCCAGGCTGAAATCATCAACTTCGTTTTACGCTGGCTTTCTAGTCGAGTCACAAGATTGACCGCGCCAGACTCTCGAAAAAAGATCGCGCCCAGAACCGAAGTATCGAGATAAATCACAGCAGGTCCTGTTCGCGCATTTCGACAACAGTCAGACCCGATGTCGGCGGCGCAGACACCCAATTGCGCAAGTCAGACCAGTCGAAGCCCCCTGGTCGAGGCTCGGGAACGAGACGTGCCACTGGTTTTCCACGACGGGTGATAACAACACCTTGGCCAGTTTCAACTTCAGCGAGCAAGGCGGATAAATGCGATTTGGCATCCGCTACAGTGGCAGTTTTCATTGATTCCGGGCTCCTTGAAATAGTCATTTCAAGAGATATTATTTATCAAGATAGTCATATTGTAAAGAATTATTGCGCCTAATGACCCTTCATCCCATTTTTGAAGTGGGCTTCGGCACTACTTGGTGCGGTTGACACTTGTAGGGGGCTTCGCAGAAAGCCATCAGATCTCGGTTGTTTCCTATCACCGCAAGCGGGCTCAAGGCTGCATGGGCCAGGGCAATGAATAAATACGAAGGAGAGGGGGTTGCTGAAAACGACTTGAGGGCCAAAGTTGCGTCAGACGTAATGGATTGGGACTTGATGCAACCTCTATGTTGGGGCATTCAAGCGATGCAGTTACCCGCCGACATTACATCAGAGGAACAAGAAAAGTGTCCCCTTTGAAGTAAAATATTCCGCAATTACGATTTTATTTCGCAATAAATATATCGTAACTTATTGATTTTTTGGGGTGACGGATGGGGCTCGAACCCACGACAACCGGAATCACAATCACGGCACACAACCCGCGCCAATGCTTGCTTTCAGACCGATTCGCGGGATTATTTTGTCGAAATCACCCATAGTATCCACGGGGGTTTCAGGGGGGGTGATCCCGTGAGAATCTGATGGAAAATAGGCGTAACTATCGCCCCAGATCATGGTCTGGTCTGGAGTTCTTTGGTTTTCTGTTTTTCCCAACCTCATTTTGTACGATGCCTTGCAAATCTCCGTTCAGAACCCGAATCCCTAGTCGTGTAGCCTCACGGGTTGCCCTCTCCCGAAACTCGCTGCTACCGGTGATATCCACTTTTCCGCCATACTTCTGGGAAGCGATTCTCAGGGCAGCCTCCAGACTATCGTCACCCTTGTCGTGCATCACGATCCGGGGTCCAGTGTCGGTAAACCTGACACGGCCATCCTTCCCCGTGTAAACCACGAGTTGTCGCCGTCGATCCAACTGTGCATCGAGTTGGGCCACCGTCAAACTGCATAACGGATCCAACTCCTCACCCTCGATGCCATCTTGAGACTTGGTTTTAACTCGCTGTTCCCGGTAACGGATGCCACGGAGAGCCGCCATGGCAGCCTCATCACCATTTTCCGCTTGAGATTCCAGCCATTTTCGCCATACCTCAGAGTGTGGAAGCATTGCTGTCATGGCTTTCCGTTCTGCTGCCTGGCGTTTTTGCAGGGCTTCGCGCTGAATTGCCGCATGATACGCCCAGAGAGAAAGTGCAAGTTCTGGTGATTTTCCCTGTTTTTTTGCATCGGATCGCACTTGGGCGCGGGTCTGACGCTGTTCGTCCAGCAACTCGCGCTTTTCATTATTGTGACGGTCACGCAGTTCTGCGCGATGCAAAGGTTTTTCGCTCCTGATGGCTTTCTGTTCGGCCTTGAATCTTTCTGCAAGCGCCTTGCGGGCTTGTTCTCGGGCTACTCTGCGAATTACCCGGTCACCATCCTCCGCTTTATCGTAGAGTTTCCGCTCATCTGAGTGATTTTTCCTCCGCTCCTCAATGGTGTTTTGGTATTTGTGGTTTGGGGGGAATGAGATATTTGAGGGCACAAACGCTCCCAATTTCTTTTCCAGTTCTGCTTTGCTGGCCCAGCGGCCCATCTGGGATGCCTTGCCCGCCAACACACGACCATCTTCGAGGGTCGTAGTCACGATCATTCCTGATCCTTTCGGCTGGATCGAAACGCCATGCTGTGCGAGACAGTGATGCACATCCTGCCAGGTCACTTCAGGCTGTTGCAGAACCTTTTTTAGATCCTGCGCAGGTTCCTTGGATGCCCATGATTGAAATGAATCCTCTCCCAAACGATGTTCGGCGGCGGCAGCCCCTCGCGTCAAGCGAGGTTGTGCATCTTCTTTCAATAATCCTCGTTCCCGTCGTTCGGCTCGGCTCATCCGGACAATTTTTGGACCTTCCTTGGTATCAAGGGTGATGTAGGGGCCGTTTGCCCGCCCATAGCCGAATTCTATTTCAAGTTCTCGCATACACCGGTCAAGGATGAAATAGTCCTTCTTGAATGGTGGTGAGATCGCGAGAAGCCGTGTGGGATGCACCCGGTTGATGACCAGATGCACATGATCGTTGTCGGTATCCCGGTGAATAGACCATGCCGCCTGATGTTCCTCGTAGCCCAGAGCCTTCATGACATGATCGCAGGCATGTCTGGCTTGTTCCGGAGAGGGATGTTCACCGTCTTGCCAATTGATGGCCACATGATAAACCGGGTTCCCCTTGAACCTTCCTTTCCTTTGGCACTCATCCGCCGTTGATTCAAGGACACAGGAAATGTCATCGGCATAGGCCACATTATTTTCGGCCAGAGTGAAGTAGAGTTCATCCTGGGACACATTGATCTCCCCCCCTTCCAGTTGTTGCCCTTCAGGGAGTCTGTTTTTTGCTCCGGCACGCATGATGTAATTCAGGGCTGGACGGAACCCTTTGCTGGGAGTTCCGTGCCTCAGTGTGATCACTTTGGCCAACATCACTTTTCTCCTCGTAACATCTTGCTGGTGCGTTGCAGTTCAACAATGGTCTTCCAGTACAGTTTCCGATCCTCGGCAGAGGCCCAGCTTTTCCCCTTCGGATAAAGGTGTCTGAGCATCCGACCCAGTTGGTCAATTTTTTTTCCGTTCATCGCATCCGTATGGCTCGGAACTGGCTGATTGAGGGCACGGTTCCTTATCAATTCGGAGAGTGTCATCCCTGCGCTTTTCGCCTGGTTTTCCAAGTTTTGCTTCTGTTCTTCCGTGAGACGGACGAACGCGATGGAATTCATCTTTGGTTTTGGTTTGTTCATACCTGTCCCCCGCCGTTGGTTTGATGTGCGCATACATCTACTCTGCTATTGGGGAACATCCGGGGTGTTTGATAGGAGACTTGCGGGAGAAACCTGGGGGCTGAGCGTTGAGGCAAAATCCGTGCAAGGTAAGGTGCCGTCTGACAACTTCCCGCTTCGCTCCCAGTTGCATCCGGCCCCGCTTGGTCAGGCTTCGCCCGACACCCAAAATAATCCGAGCATGTTCTCCGCGGTTCCCTTGTCGCACATCCTGTGTTCGTCCTGTTTCTGCCTGCGGCTGGCACTGAAATGCTCTGTTCCCTCCCTGCGGAGTTTGTATATGTGCCGACTTCCGGCACCACACTTCAGGAGGAAATGTATGTCGGAGCCCGACGATAAACCGAAAAAAGTTTTTGATGGGATGGCCGCCGCTGAGCAATTACCTGCTCTCGCGGAAGGTTTGCTCACAATGCTCAAGGCCAAACAAACGGCGAAACATTCTGAGACCACCAGGGCATTTGCTGTAAAGGCGGTTCAAGTATTAGAACCAATCATCATCCAATTATTCGAGGCCGACTTCGGAGCCAGCGAGGTCCTAGCGCAACTGGCACCGTCTTTCCCCGATGTGCCGGTGGGGGACTTGCGATATGCGGTGGCAAAACTCCGTGAGCGTAATCGACATCAACTCAAGGCACCAAAGACCTCGACCACACCAGAACGCAAAAAGAAGGCATTGAACCAGTCTGCGTCGGACGCAGAACGGATTCGGAAGGAATCACCCGTCCCGAATCCCTCTGGCGAGAATGATCGCATGGCCCACGAATCGGACGAAGATTATGCGATGCGCAAACAACTGGAATCCATCAGTTCTTCATCATCCGGAAAAAAATTCATTGGCGAATACTGATAAGGGGGAAGCAAATGCTTAAAACATTCATTATTGATGGTGACAAGGGTGGCGTTGGAAAGAGCATGGCGGCTCGGGCATTGGTACACCACTTTCTTGAACAGGAAGAATCCAGACGGCCCAAGATCGTTGTGATCGACGCCGATTGTTCTAACCCGGATGTTTGTGGCACAGGAGGCATCAAGGCCGGTCCGGGGATCATGCATGCCAGTTTGGTGGACCTGTCCACAGAAAATGGATGGATCGATTTCGGCACTCTGGTGGGAAAATTCTCCGAGTTGGGCGAAAAGATTGAGTGCCGGATTATCGTCAACATGCCCGCACAGATCGGGACGCGGGCTTTCGATGGCTCAATCCCCATCGTCAACGAAGTACTCCGGGAGGCCAGTGCCATTCCTGTCTGGCTCCTGAGCCGGACGCAGGAATGCCTGAATGCGCTGAAATATCGACTGGATAACATGGGGCACCGTTACCAGAAAGGGATTGCCGTCAAAAACCTGTTCTTCGGGCAGGGGGATAAATTTGGGCTTTGGAACGACAGCCTATTGCGCCAGCAGCTGGTGGGCTCTGGTGGCTGGTCTGAGGCAGAACTCCCTGAGCTCAATGATCAACTGACGGTAAAAATAGGACGCCGTCCTTTCCATGAAGTGTTGTCTACCGGCATTGATGGCCAATCCCTGCCGTTTGGCTATCGTCTGGCATTGAACTCCTGGCTCCAGAAAGCGGGAGCAGCCATGGCGAAGGTCGAAAATATTGAGGTCGAATAATGCTATACGAAAATTCAGAACAAATTTTTATCGCCGCCATGGGGGAGAGGGCCCCGAACGAAGTCGAGAAAAAAGAGAGGGACTCATTGCTCGGGATCCTGGAAAAAACAGGGTTTCAGCCAGAAGACAAGTCTAATGCGCCTTGGGTGCTAATGCTGGCATGGGCCTGGTCTCATGGGACATCTCGGGCAGATGTCCTGAAACTGCTGGGGGAATCTAAAAGCGATATGGATAAAGCCGTCAACGAGATCAAGATGGCGGCCCAAGCGTTTAAGGATGTACCACCAATGAAGTTCATTGATCCGGAATCCGTGGCCAGGGCAGTACATGAGAAATTGCCTACCCGTATCGCTGTGGATTTTGGGGTAGTGAGGGCTGCATTACGGGAATCATTCAGCATCCTGTGGATTGCGGTAGCGGGTGCTTGTATCGGGATATTTTTCTGGTTGGGGACCCTTTGGGGGCAACACCAGACAGATCCCGAAGTGGCTATTCTGAAAAACCAAATCAGCAGCCAGAAGGAACTCATCTCCAGTTGCATTCCTCCTCACCGGAAATAACAACATGCCCCCCCCTTTACGCCCGCCTCTTGCCGGGTTTTTTTCAAGTATGGCTGGTGCGGCCTGGTTGTTGGGAGGGGACGGTTACTTGGGCCCTCTGTGTTCAATCGGATTACCCTTGTCAGTGATGTTCGTGTCAGGCAAGAAGCCTAGGTTACTGGTCGCTCTGGGTTATTACCTCATTGGGTGTTGGCCAATCGTGGAGGCCGTAACCGGATACTGGGGTACTGGGCACTGGTGGGAAGGACTGGGAGCCTGGGTGCTGGCAGCCATGATCTTATCATTGCCATGGACTTGGGCTGATACGCCTTGGCGGATCATAACGGCGATTCTTGTCACTGCTTTACCGCCAATTGGGGTCATTGGATGGTTGTCACCATTGAATGCGGCCGGAGTTTTGTTCCCCGGATCAAGTTGGTTTGGATTACTGCTATCTTTGGTTGCGATTCCACTCATTTATTCCCCTGGCCGATTACGAAAATACGGCGTACCCGCGTTGGTTTTAGGGGCGCTGGGTCTCAATCTGGTCTATCAGGAGGCTCTACCACCGTCTGGCTGGGTCGGAGTGCAAACAGCGATTCGACCGAGTGACGGTAATGTTTTGAAAGGTATCGAGAATAATCGGAAAGTCATCGAGACTGGACTGCGCGCAGGGTAAGCGGTAAGCCAGCGGCGTTGTATTTTCCCGGATAATTTTTCTGCATACTCCTCTTCAGATTGTGACACAGGAGAGCAGGTATGGAAACCAAGCGTAGCAGGAGAATTCGCCACAGCAGGCA
>NZ_JPOQ01000051.1 GCF_000735045.1 Ferrovum myxofaciens | reverse complement strand
AATACAATGCCTTCGTTGGTAATGTCGTATAACCGGATGTCCTTGCTGTGCTGGCTGCCGCGGACTTTGACGACCGAGATGACGCGTTTGAATTGGCCCGAGATTTCGACATAACGCTGCACGATGATTGCATCAGCGAGAAAAGCGCTCCCGAATGGACTGAAACGCAAATCAGTGTAGCGATCTTCCAGTTCCAATGTCATCAATACGGTCACGCCCATGCGGGTCAACTCGGCAATCATCCGGTACAGCGATCCCCGGAAATCTTCGTGGAACTCGGGTGCCAGTGCCAGTTCAAATCCGGATAGGGAGTCGATGACAACGCGTTTTGCCTGCATTCGGGTGATCATTTCGATCAGATCATGCAGAATTTGGTCAAGCGATAAATCCAGAGAACGCGTGTCAATCACCCCAACCTGCCCAGTCTTGACCAACGCATTGAGTTTTTTGCTCAGCAGTTGGTTGGGGGTCTTCTCAAACGCTGCAATCACCCCAGGTTCGCCCCTACGTGCCCCTTCAGTGAGAAATTCTGTAGCCAATACGGTTTTTCCGGAACCGGAGGGTCCGACCAGAAGCAGCGAATAGCCTGCCGGCAAGCCGCCCCCCAGCATCTCATCCAGCCCCGGTGTTCCCATTGAGACACGCTGCTCTCCGCCAGGAGCTGCGATTGACGATGCAACCACCGTGCCCGAACTGATCATCGCCCGCGGAAAAATCTGGACACCTTCATGACTGATGCGGAAGGTATGCAAACCGGGAGCCTGCGCCTGACCGCGCATTTTAACCACTTGTATCTTGCGCACCATTGAATTACGGTGCGTGTTTTGCGAAAGCCAGAGGATGCCGTCGGCCACAGTAAAAACCGGGCTGGACTCTGCTTCCGGAATCAAATATTCACCCAATAAAAACGAGGTTGCCTGCCAACTCGTCATTTGCATGCTCAATTGCTGCACGAACCTCTGCAACTCGGATGTACCTGCTTCCAGGGTCTTCGTCGACTGTACGACCGATCGGAAGGAATCGATAAATACAAAACTAGGCGTATAGTTTTTCACCTCTTCGGCAATGCGCGACAATACGCGGTCGAAATTCCCCTCCATGAGGTCTGCAGATAGATTGACAAAACGAATCGATTCATTGATTTTATCAATGTCAAAAAACGCAAACTGTTGCTGATACCTGAGCATCTTCAAGGCAGGCTCACCGAGTACCGTGAAGAACAGTCCACGATTGTTCGAGTTTGCCAGCGAGAACATGATCTGGTGAGCGAGCGTCGTTTTTCCACTTCCCGGCGGCCCCGCAATCAGATTGAAGGAGAATTCCGGTAAACCTCCGCCCAGCAGGTTGTCCAAACCAGGGACGCCAGTCGGCAGACGGCGTATGCTTACCTTCTTACTCATCTGTAAACCCCTTGTCGGTTCTATCCTGGACGTTAATACCCCAGGAAAAACGTACGATTTGGGTCATCAACCGTTCGCTGATTAACGATGCCAGGATATCGGTAAAAATGATCAGTAGCAGGCTGTTCGCCTCGCTGACTTGCACGGGCGTTTGTCCTTCAAAGGAAATTCTTAATTCCGCAAACCTGTGATCAGTCTGCGATGACAGTAAACTGGGGGCGAGCCAGGGAAAGGTTGACTGGGCAAGGAACACGCTTCTTGCATAAAGCGAATTGAAACCACTTTCACCAATGATCGAAACCAGATGAGTCGCCAACTGCTCCCACGAAACGATTGCACCATCCACAACCCCTTCAGGGTGCCGTGCCATGAGGCTTTCAATCATCTGGTGCCGCAGCAAACCATTGGTTGCCATAAATCAGTGATCGATGGATACGGCAACGCTCAGGAAATGCATGCCAACGCACCAATGGCAAATCATTTCCCCGACCCGATGTTGCCTCCCGAACCAGAGGCCATCGGCCATCGGCCAT
>NZ_JPOQ01000050.1 GCF_000735045.1 Ferrovum myxofaciens | reverse complement strand
GTTTTCAACGCTTCCAGCAGGAGAGCGAGATCCTCCGGGCGACAGGGTCCGGGCAAGGGGAACCACCAGCGATTGCCCTCGAGATCATTGAGAAAAATGTAATGTGTGCCGTCGACGCCTTGCTCCGATTGAGCAAACAAGAGAGGGTGCCCCTCTGTTCTGGCGACCTTCACTTCATGATCCAGGATCAGGGCATTGAGTTTTCTTCCCGATTCATCCCTCAAGGCCTCTGGTGTCAATGGAGAGGGGAGCAGTCCCCATGCCTCCAAGGGCGAGTCTATCAGGCGTGGAGCGA
>NZ_JPOQ01000049.1 GCF_000735045.1 Ferrovum myxofaciens | reverse complement strand
TGGGCTTGAAGCGCTGCGCAAATGCCAGGGTTTCTGGCGTCATATGGCTTTTACTCGCCACAATTCGCACAGGTCTACCCGAAACCGGCCACGGCGCAATCTCAATAGAGCCCCCCATGATTCCATCGATTCGAAATGCACCCTCGTCTTCTCCCCCCCAGTAGATCAAATCCAGGGCCGGAGCCCCCACCACACCAAATATGGATTTTCCATGCCAAATCAAAGCGATATTAACTGTAAATTCACCACTTCCTGCCAAAAATTCCTTGGTTCCATCC
>NZ_JPOQ01000048.1 GCF_000735045.1 Ferrovum myxofaciens | reverse complement strand
AAACTCTATTCCTCAGGCATGCATGCCCGCCTCGCCTTCGCCCTCGTCGCCCACGTCGATGCCGATCTCCTCATCGTCGATGAAGCCCTCGCCGTCGGTGATGCCGCTTTCTCCCAAAAATGCATGGGTTTCATGCGCGAATTCCGCAACCGTGGCACCCTCTGCTTCGTCTCCCATGATGCCGCCGCCGTCATCAACCTGTGCGATTCCGCACTCTGGCTCGACCACGGCAAACTCCATGCCTTCGATGACGCACGTTCCGTGTGCCGGGAATACCAGGAATCGATCAATGTCGAGCGCCGCGGAGGGTATTCGAAGGCCAAAAAAGATCCTCTCTCCAGCCCATCCTTCACAGCCTCTGCCGGGCGAGGATATTCGCAGTTTGCAATCGGAGCGTTCGACCCTGAAGGACCATGGCATGGATTTCTGGAAGCGCGCATCGTCGATGCTGAACTTACCCGGGCAGATGATCCGTCCTGCCGTATCTTTCAAGATGGCAACCGGGTACACCTACGGGTGACAGCGCGTTGCGACAAAGACCTGGCGAGTCCAGTCATCGGTTTTTCCTGGAAAGATGCGCGCGGACAGGAGATCTTTGGCGGCAACACGCTCGCCGCCCTGAGCGACAGCGAAACATTGTTGGCCGGGGAAGGCTTCGTCGCCGAATTCACCTTCACACTCCCTGTGTTGCGCACAGGGATCTACTTCATCACCCTGGCACTGGCAGAAGGCGACCAGTTCAACCATGTGCACCACCACTGGATGGATGAAGCCTTTACCCTCCACGTCACTTCCACAGCGCCGGTCATCGGCATCATGGATATTCAATGCGAGTGCAAAATACACCATGGTCTCTCTCAACCCCCTGGAATCCTGCCCCCGTAGTGCCGGACAAAGGCATCAGGCTGGCTGCGCACCAACTCGAAGGCGCGATCCAGAAATGCGTCGCTCCCGCCCAACGTCTGGAAATAATGGGGAATGATGAGGTCGGCACGCCCGGAATAGAGATCAAGCATCGGCAACGGCATCTGACAACCTTCGCAAATCGTTCCCTGCCGGACAAAATCGTCCACTGAGACGATTGAATCAAGTTTGCCCGTACGACGTAATTTCCCGAGCAATTGGTGCCCCGCCACATCCCGTCGCGATGCCTGCACTGCCGCGCCGTTCCATATATCGGAAAAACGCGCGGTCCCCGGCGTCACGAAGCCAAAATCCCAGTCTGATTCCCAAGGAGCACAGCAGGGTGAAACGCTGCCATCGGCATTGATGACGGAGTAATAGTAGTGCCAGCCGCAACTCTGCTCCGAACGTCTGCTGATGCTTTCCGGATCGAAGGGCATTTCTCTCTGCTCAAAGAATCCTTCAAGAACCTCTCCTTCCCTGTAGCTGGGCAGGAATTCAGCGCGCAATGGCTCGGACAAGGCGGCTTCACGGCGCACGAACTCGATACCATGATCAACGCAAAAACTTCGCGCCATTTCGATTTCAGGTTCGTTGAACCGAAACACCAGGAAGTTCCAGACGATCTGGGTATCTAGGCCGAGACGGTCGCGGGCGGCAGCGAGTTTCAGCAAGTTGTCGCGGGCGAGTTCGAAGCGGCCTTTGACCCGGTAACGCCCGTAAGTTTTCTGGCTGAAGCCATCGATCGAGGCTTCGATCCGGTCGATGCCTGAATTGAGCAATTCGTCGATGAACGGATCGCCCAGTGGCAAGGAAAGATTGGTGTTGGTGTCCACAGCAATGTCTCGCCGCACGAGCTCCCGGATGAAGTACGGCAAATGCTTGTTGAGGAGAGGTTCTCCCCAATTGTAGAGGTGAACGAAAAATAAGGTGTCACCCAACTCGTCGAGCACGGCATCAAAAATTTCCCGACTGAGCAGACCACGGGAGCGGTAAGCAGTGCGGCCATGCCCAACCTTACCGGCATTCTCCAGTCCGGTCGGACACATCGGGCATTGGAGTTGACACAGGGAGGCAGGGTCGAGCAGCAGTACAAATGGCCGCGAACGAACCTGTTCGACCCGCAAGGCGCGCTCGTAGTGGGCCAACAGAAAATTTTCGAATGCGCGGCGGGTCTTCTTGCGCGGAAGGAGTGCCATCAGAAAGCCCTGACAGGACGGCGAGCGCTAACAATATACGCATACAGCAGCGGCGCATCCGGATCGGCTTGACTCAGTTCAGGCCAGTAGTAACCGACGGAAAGTTGCGGTTGATCGTGCACGTGGATATCCTCGAACCCCGCGCGGGCAAGACGGCTCAAGATATCCGACTCGCAAAACAGGCGCATTTCCAGTGTCATTCCCTCTCCGCCATGAAAGACAAGGTTATCGTAGACCTGCAACTTGCCTGCTTCATCGCGGTTGACCAGTATTTTACCCCCACGAAAATCAAGTATCTCGTATTCACTCAAGCCGGGATAGTGTTCTGCGGTGCACGCAGTGCGCGTATAGGGCACGCTGAATATGAGACTGCCACCGGGCTTCAGAAGAGTCAGCAGATGATTGAAACCTCTCTGTAAAGGCGGCAGGATATGTTCGAAGACATCACTGCTGATGACGAAGTCGTACTTGCCCCACTGTGCTTCGTCCAGATTCTGTATATCAAACCGTGGCATGCGATCGTAGAATGTGTTCTCGTAACGGAATTTCCTGCTGAGCAGATCGGCGTATCCGGGCCAATCGCTCATGCCGAGACCGGCAATATCCACGCGTCCCGGCCAGTCCCGCAGGGGCAGGTCATTTCCCTCACCCACCAGACCAGCGAGTACATGGATGATTCCCCGGAAACGGGCATTCGACCCACATTTTCCACAAAGCGCCAGTTCGCGGCGGAACTGCCGGTTATCGAGTCGGTTCGTAGCGCCGCAGATGTTACAGTGGTACTCGATGACTTCGGGTGCTTCAATGGGTAATTTCACTTCATTGATCCTTGCAGGTCAGCAATACCTGATTATAGTGGCTATGAGCCATGGGCGGTCATTCGTCGCTCTCTTTACATCACCGTCAGGCTAAAAAATCGATTTATCGGGCGACCAGCCTGGCCCCGAGGGATAGACAAGTTTTATTCATGATGGTCGTAAGCCTTGTGACCGTGACGCTTGACCAATTCGTCCCGTTCAGCGGCCCTGAGGTCCTCCCGCACCATTTCAGCCACCAGTTCAGCAAAGGAGATACGCGGGACCCAGCCCAGTTTCTCCCTGGCCTTGGATGCATCTCCCAGGAGGGTCTCCACCTCAGCGGGACGGAAATAGCGCGGGTCCACGGCCACCACGCAGCGTCCCGCCGCATCAAAAGCTTTTTCCTCCACTCCTGACCCTTCCCAGCGCAACGCGATCCCCAACTCGGCCCCCGCCGCCTCGATGAACTGACGCACGCTGTACTGCACTCCGGTGGCGATGACGAAATCCTCGGGATGCTCTTGCTGCAGCATCATCCATTGCATTTCCACATAGTCCTTGGCATGGCCCCAATCCCGCCTGGAATCCAGGTTACCTATGTAGAGGCAGTCCTGCAGGCCCAACTTGATGCGGGCCAGGGCGCGGGTCACCTTGCGCGTCACGAAGGTTTCTCCGCGCAAGGGCGACTCGTGGTTGAACAAAATCCCATTACAGGCATACATGCCGTAAGCCTCGCGGTAATTTACCGTGATCCAGTAGGCGTACAACTTGGCTACGGCATAGGGGCTGCGAGGATAGAAAGGGGTCGTCTCTTTTTGGGGAACCTCCTGCACTAACCCGTACATCTCTGAAGTGGATGCCTGGTAAAAACGCGTTTTCTGCTCCAGCCCCAAAATACGAATGGCTTCCAGAAGCCTCAAAACCCCCAACGCATCTGAATTGGCCGTATATTCCGGTTCCTCGAAGGACACCGCCACATGGCTCTGCGCCGCCAGGTTGTAAATCTCGTCGGGCTGCACCTGCTGGATGATACGAATCAAACAACTCGAATCGGTCAGATCCCCATAATGCAATACAAAATTCTGTCCCGCGATATGTGGATCATGATACAGATGATCGATACGATCGGTATTAAACAGTGAACTGCGCCGCTTGATGCCATGCACTTCATAGCCCTTTTCCAACAACAATTCGGCCAAATAGGCCCCATCCTGTCCGGTCACTCCGGTGATCAACGCAACTTTTGCCATGTCAGCCCCACAAAACAAATTTATAAAGAACCGGGTAAGGTATTTTGAATCTTCATCAAGCGCTGCTTCTGAACGTCCACCATTTTAGAGACCATGGACTCGAAATTCACTGAAGGCTTCCAACCCAGCCGTGCATGGGCCAAAGAAGAGTCCGCCAGGGTCCGCCCACTTTCCAGGGGTCGAACCAATGCGGGATCGCTCGCCACAAAATCGTTCCAGTCGAGCCCCACACTTCCATAGGCCACCGCACATAAATCGCGCAAGGAATGCAACTGCCCCGTACCAATCACAAAATCTTCAGGGTTATCCTGTTGCAACATACGCCACATGGCTTCCACGAAATCGGGGGCATACCCCCAATCCCTGAACACTTCCAACATTCCCAGGAAAAGTTTACCTCCCTGCACAATGGGGCGACCTCGTTCATTCAAACCAGGAGAGTCAAGAATCCCCAAAGCCGCACATGCAGCCCCATAGGCCACTTTCTGAGACAAAAAATGCACAGGACGCCGTTCGCTCTCATGATTGAACAGTATCCCGCAGGAAATGAACATCCCGTAACTTTGACGATAAATACGCGCCATCTGATGGGCATAAACCTTGGCAGCCGCGTAGGGATTGGCCGCATCAAAAGGGGTATGCTCGTTCTGGGGCCATGAAGTCGTCCGACCAAACATCTCGGAAGAAGAGGCATGAAATACCCGGCATCGAGGTCTTACCCTGCGCACTGCGTCAAACAGGAGAACCGGACCCAGTCCATTGATCATCATGGTTTCTGTGGGATGAGCCCACGATTCACCCGGACGGGACTGAGAAGCCAGGTTGTAAATCTCGTCGGGTTTTGCCTCCTCAACCGCAGAGGAAATATCCTCCGCCACAACCAGATCCCCAAACAGCATTTCTATCCGCGTGCCCAGTTGGGCGAATACCGCAGATCGAAACCAACTTTCCTGACGGGCAAACCCAAATACCCGATACCCCTTGTCCAACAACAGTTCTGCCAAGTAAGAACCATCCTGGCCTGTAATGCCTGTAATGACCGCACGTTTTGGTTCCCCCTTTGACATGGGTCATCGCCCCTTGACATCCTCTACAGGTAGGAATTGTATATCAGTTTCTGACCTCAAGGGACCTATTCCAAGGTGCCTGCCGCTCAGAAAAACAGTCAAAAACCGGTTTAACCGGAATTGAAGCGTCATCGTAACATTGACATACATGACAGGGTTGTGGTCCTGTGGCAAAATGGTGGGGCACTGCTCTGGACCGGCCCGTTCCATCTTCGGACCCAACGAATGTCGAAGCGTGTTTTCTTCCTTCATGACCGTTTTTCTCCATGACCTTTCTGGCTTTTCTCTTTCTGGTTTTGCTCTTGGTGGCTCTGGCCGAATGGCCCAGGGTCTTTGTGCGCTGGTTCGTGCGTGAGCCAGAGTTCCTGTGGACCGGAACAGGAAAGTTGGCCGAACCTGTTCCCGTGGCAGATTGGCGGCGGGTGCTTGAAGTGCCCCTGGAAGAAAAGCGCCTGGCGGTCATTAAACTGGCCTACCGGCGCAAGGCTCAGATAGCGCATCCCGATCGTGGCGGAGATACAGCGGCCATGACCCAACTCAACGAAGCCTATCGTCTGGCTCTGGAAGAACTGGGAGGAAATTGAGGGGCGATTGACTTTTTTATGGCGCAAATCCGGTAGAATACTGAACTATGGTGTTTCTGTGATCGATCCAACGATGAGCCTCCCTCAGTCTTCTCCCGAGAAGGGGGATACGACTCCCCCCGAGTTTCTTCAGTCCGTCCCCTCCGGTGGGCGCAACAAGGTAGAGATCACGGTTAATCTGCGCAAGATTCCGTTGTTTGCCCAGTTGACGGACGCCGAAATGAAAGGGGTTCAGGAGAATCTGCGCTTTCGTTTCTTCGAGAAACGTGCCACGGTGATCCAGCAGGGAACACCCAATGGGGGAATCGTTTTTTTACTGTCAGGGCAATTACAACTGGTTCGGCTCACGGAAGATGGCCGCGCCATCAGTTTGGACTTGATTCCGGAGGGCGGGTTTTTCGGAGAGATCAGTTTGCTCAACGAACAGCCCTATGCCGCCTCCGCCATCGCCCTCAGCCGGGTATTGGTGGCCATCCTGCCGCCCGCTCAAGCCTTGCACCTGTTTGCCCATTCCCCCAGCGTGGCCAACTATCTCCTGCGTCATATGGCCCGCCAGTTGCAACGGGACGCCGAATTCAAGGCGCTGTTGGGCATCACCAACACCTCGCGGCGCATCGTCAATTTCCTGTGGCTGATCAAGAAAGAAACACCCACCAAGCAACTCGTCGTGGAAAATCTGCCGACCCATCAGGATATTGCCAACACGATCAATACCAGTCGCGAAACCGTCACCCGTTTGCTGATTCTGTTGACTCAAAAAGGCATCATTCAACGAGATGCACACCGCCTGATCATTCTGGACCCGGAAGCGCTGACCCGCATGGCCTTGGAATAACATCCGGATTTATACCGTATCATATCTACTTTCAGGTAGATTTTGTTAGACTTTAACGATCAGGAACAACCTTAGTGGGCGGCCTCGAAATGGGGAACCGCATCCTGGGCCGTCTTGACCGGGTTATGATCGAAGTAGTGGGCCAGTTGTTTGACGTCGTCCCTGCTCAAGGTACCGGCATCGGCGTTGAGGTGCAGGTAACTGTTGAGGTAATCGTAACGTGCCTTGGCCAGATCCCGGCGTGACTGATAGTATTGGGATTGGGCGTTGAGCAGGTCGAGATTGACCCGTTCGCCCCCCAGAATGCTCAAGCGGGTCGCCTTGATCAACTGCTGAGCCGAATTTACGGCTTGCTCCAGAGCGCGAATCCGGGCGAAACTGCTCAGCACCAGGCCGTACTGCTTGTACAGATCCACCAGCACTTTATTGGTTTTGTCATCCAGATCGGACTGGGCCCGCTCCAGATTGGCCTTGGCCTGACTGGACAGGGCGGTGACATAGCCCCCGGCGTACAGCGGAATGCTCAGTTCGATCCCGATGGAACGTACGAACATGTCCTGGGCAAAGGTATAGATGGAGCCCTGATTGTTACGACTGACACTGCCCACGAGGTCTAGTTGAGGCGCGTGGCCGGCCTGGTCCTTCTTGACTTCCTGCGCGCTGGCATCCACCGCATACTTTTGCGCTGTGATTTCAGGGTTATGATCGAGCGCCAGGGCTTTCCACCCCTCAAAATCCTCCGGGTCGAGAGGGGAGGGATGAAATTCATCCGTCAGGGGTTCCAGATCAGGGATATCGGTTCCCACGATGCTGTTGAAACTGCGCTTGACCGTGGCCAGGTTTTCCTGGGCCTCGATCACCTGGGACTCGCTCAGGGCATACTTGGACTGGGTTTCCAGGGTATCGGTCAAGGTCCCCTGCCCTTTCTGGAACAACCGTTCATTGGCCTGCATCTGTTCGCCGTAAGCCGTATGTTGAGCCTGAACCAGGTCGAGTTGGTCCTGGGCATACAATACGTCCGTATAGGCTTGCACCAGGCGCAGGATCAGATCCTGGGCGTGTCCGGAAAACTGGGCATCACTGTAACTGGCCTGGGCCTTCCCCTGACGGTACATGGCCATGTCCCCCAGATTGAAGAGAGGCTGACGAAGGGACAGGGTCGTCACTTCACTGATGTAGTTGACTTGCTGGCCCGGCTGGGGAGACCCCACATTCGAAATGCCCAACAGGTTGGTGCCCTTTTGATAGTCCAGAGACAAGTTGGGTAATAACTTGGAACGTCCCAGGGCCACGTTTTGCGCCCCCGCATCCCGTTCATGTTGCGCCGAACGATAGGTGGGATCATTCTGCAAAGCGGAATCCAGAGCCTCTTCCAGCCCAATGGCCCACCCTTGAGTGGAGACCAGTCCCAAAAGCAGGACGAGGAAAGTACGTCGATGGGCGGTTCTCATGCGCTCATTCCTCGCTCATTGAAGTCTTGATGCGATCGAACAGAGGTTTGAGCAGATAACTCATCATGGTTCGATTGCCGGTTTTGATGAACGCCTCCACGGGCATGCCGGGGCGCACTTGCAGGTTCCCCAGAAGCCGGACGCCTTTTTTTGTCACTTCCGCACGCATGGTGTAGTAGGATTGACCCGTTTTCTGATCGGTGAGACGGTCTGCCGATATCTCGATCACCCGCCCCGGAACATGTGGGGTGGTGTTCCGGTTGAAAGCCGGGAAGGTCATGTCCACTTCCAGTCCCGGATGCATCTTGTCGATGAGTTCCAAAGGAATTTTTCCTTCGATGATGAGGGCATCGTGGGAGGGGACCACTTCCATCATGGGCGCGCCAGGGGAAACGACTCCCCCCTGAGTGAATACCTTGAGGTCCACCACCGTGCCATCCACGGGTGATTTCACTTCCGTGTTGCGCTGATCGAAATCCTGGCTGGAAAGACGATGCTGGATCGTGATCGCTTCTTTTTCCACATCGGTCAATTGCTGGCGTACCTCTTTCCGGAAATCTTCCAGACGCTGATTCTTCTTCAATTTCATTTCGGCGGCCTGCCGTTGGGTATACCCCAGGCGCCCGCTCTCCTCGGCCAGAATACCGTTGACTTCCGCCTGGTTGCGCTGCAAATCCAGAAAACGGCTCTTGGCCACATAACCTTCCTTAACCAGATCACGCATGTTGTCGATCTGTTCCGTCAGGTATTGCAACTGCTGGGTGCGGCTGCTCCTGGCCAATTCCAATCCGGCAGCCTGCTGTTCCAGGCCCGCGATGTTCTCATCCATGGCAGAAAGTTCATTCTGCAAGGCTGAACGACGTGCCGTGAACAACTGTTGCTGCAGGGCCATGTCATCCTTGACCCGTGGATCATCGTCCTGGTGGTCCAGTAAGGCCTGGGGAAAGCGCACGGTGGCCTTGCCATCTCGCTCGGCTTCCAGGCGAGCCTCCACGGCCAGATCGGAGTCATACTGGGTTCGGCTCATCTCTGCCTGGGCCTTGGTCAGGGTATCATTCATGCGTACCAGCACCTGTCCCGCCTTGACCGTATCCCCTTCCTTGACCAGGATGGCTTCGACAATTCCACCAGGCTGGTACTGGATCTGCTTACGGTTGGTGGCCACTTCCACGATGCCGCTGATGGCTACCCCCTGATCCAGGGGCGCAAAGATCGCCCACAACAGGAACCCCCCTACCCCGCCCAATACGATCCACCAGCCCATGCGGGTGTATACCCGATCATCGGTCTTGATGATCTCCACGGCCGTGGCATCAATGATTTCAAGTTTCTTGTGTGATAATGGATTCACGGGATTCATCATGCCCCCTTCCCTGCCGCCGGAGCGGCTTGCTGTGCTGGTTGCTGCGCCTGCTGAAGTTGCTGTTGCTGGGCCAGGTGGGCCAATACCTGGTCGGTGGGACCAAAGAGTTGAGCCACCCCATCCCGAATCAGGAGCAACTTGCTGGTCGCACTGATGATACTGGTTCGATGGGTGATGAGGACGATGGTTTTTTTGCGTTGGCGCAGTTCCATGATGGCGCGCACCAAAGCCTGTTCCCCCACATCATCCAGATTGGAATTTGGCTCATCCAGCACCAGGACTGCCGGGTCGCCGTACATGGCCCGTGCCAGTCCTAAGCGTTGTTTCTGTCCGCCCGACAACCCATTCCCCCCATCTCCCAGGATCGTGTCATAGCCCTTGGGCAATTGCAGGATCAGGTCATGCACCCCCGCGCGCTGCGCTGCTTCCACCACCAGTTCCGGAATCACCGCACCGAAACGGGCGATGTTTTCACTCACGGTACCCTCGAACAGTTCGATGTCCTGAGGCAGATACCCCAGATACGGCCCTAACTGGTCCTTGTTCCACTGCACCACATCCGCACCATCCAGACGTACCTTGCCCACCGCCGAGGGCCAGACCCCCACCAGCAAGCGCGCAAGGGTGGATTTACCCGAACCACTGGGCCCGATCACGCCCAGAACATCGCCCGGCGCAATGGCCAGATTGAGCCCCTTGATCACGGGAATATTCGATCCCGGAGGAGCCGCCGTCACATTCTCCACCGTGAGGACCCCCTCTGGAGGCGGCAGTTCCATGCCCGGCATACGCGGCGGATTGGTGGCCAGGAGGAGCACCAGGCGTTCGTAGGCACTGCGCGTGGCACTGAACTGCCGCCACACGCTGATGAGCAGTTGCACCGGCCCCATGGCCTTGCCCATGAGGATGGAGCCGGCAATCATCATCCCCGGGGTAATGCTGCCCTTGATCGCCAGCCACCCCCCCACGCCCAGTACCAGGGATTGGGAGGTCACCGACATGAACTTGGTCACGGCGCCCACAATCCCTGCCTTTTCGCTGGCTTCGGCTTGCAGGGCGATGAAACGGGAATGCAGGGTGTACCAGCGTCCCTGCAAATGGGGCAACATTCCCATGGCTTCAATCACTTCGGCGTTACGCAGGTTATTGCTGGCCTGATTACTGGAGGTAATGGCCAGAGTATTGGCCTCGGAAAGGGGTTTATGGGAGACTTTTTCATTGAGCCAAGCCAGCCAGATCAGGATCAGGGTGGTGACAAGGGAAAACAGCCCCAACCAGACATTGAATAAAAAGATGACCAACAGGTAAATGGGAAACCACGGCGCATCAAAAAAGGCAAAGAGGGCATTGCCGGTCATGAACTGGCGCAAGGCCGTCAAATCCTGCAGGGCCTGCCCCGCATTGCCGCCGGCTTTCCTGAGACTTTGCTCGAAAGCCGCCGTATACACCCGTTTGTTGAGTTTTTCATCCAGTTTGGCCCCTACCCGGATCAGGATGAAACTGCGCACGAATTCCAGGGCACTCATGAAGATATACGCCCCCACGGCCATGATCGTGACCATCAGCAGCGTCACCTCATTGCGGCTGGGCAAGACCCGATCATAAACCTGAAGCATATATAAGGAGGGGGCCAGCATCAGCAGATTGATGATGGCACTGAACACCCCGACTGTTCGAAATACGCTACGGTAGGCCAACACCGCCTGACCGATTTCATTCTGAGGGATTTTGGGGAATGAATAAGGGGGTTTCATGAAGGTTTTTTCAGGGGGTTATTATTCGGTGGCCGACAGCACCGCGTGATATTAATCACCAAAGTAAAAGTGATGCTGATCACAATAATCTAGCATATCCCCGTATTTCTGTCCACACAAACCGGACTGGGGCTTCTTGTCCCTACAGGGGGCCATCTCAGAGGGTTGCCAAACAATCCGCCAGTCCCGTTGCCGGGATGACTTCGACCCCGGGTGTCAATGGATAGGCACTGGTCACCGGGGCAATGACGAAGGTTTTTTCGGGTTTCAGGTCGGACAAGGCGGACCAGAACCCCTTGGTCAACAGGGGGGCGCTGGAGAGTTTGATTTCAAATGCCATACGCTGCTGCCCCCGCTCCGCAACAATATCCAATTCCGCGCCGCTGGCCGTGCGATAGAAAGACAGTTCCCATTGTTGTCCGAGTATCTGGACGACCTGCTCCAGCACCCAGCCTTCCCATGAGGCGCCGACGATGGGGTGACCTGCCAGGTCGTCCTGATCACGGATATTCAGCAGCGCATGCAGGATGCCGCTGTCGCGCAGATAGACCTTGGGCGATTTCACCAGTCGCTTGCCGAGATTGGCGTGCAGAGGCGGGAGCCGGCGCAGCATGTAGGTTGCTTCGAGTATGTCCAAATAATGTTGTACGGTGGGAGCGGAGACGCCGAAACTCGCGGCAAGACGTGAGGCATTCCACGGCTGGCCGTGCAAATGGGCGATCATCCTCCAGAAACGGTGCAAGGTCATGCCGGGAATGCGAATACCAAAAGAAGGGATGTCGCGTTCCAGGTGGGTGGTGATGAACGACTCCCGCCATCTGAGCGATACAGCATTCGAGGGAGCGAGCCAACTTGGAGGATAGCCGCCGCGCAGCCAAAAATTCTGCAACTGTTCGGGGCCAGGCACAATCTCGCTCACATCGAAAGGCGCCAATTCGAGAAAGCCAATCCGTCCAGCCAACGATTCCGAGGCTTGACGCAATAATTGAGGAGAAGCAGAGCCCAGCAGAAGAAAACGCCCGGCTGTCCTCTTTTCGTCGATCAGCGCACGCAACACGGCAAACAGTTCCGGGGCGCGTTGAATCTCGTCCAGCACGACCAGTTTGTCGGAATGCCGACTCAGAAACAGTTCCGGATCAGCCAGTTTGGCCAACTCGGAAGGTCGTTCCAGGTCAAGATACAAACTCGCAACGCGTGCCTGCGCCAGCGCTTTGGCCAGGGTGGTTTTACCCGACTGTCGGGGGCCAAGCAAGGCGACGGCCGGAAATTCTTTCAGCGCACGGTCAGTGACCGGAAAAAGTTTTCTCGTTATCATCCTTGCATATTAAAACATTAGATATTAATATACAAGGACACAGATGCCGTCTTGGGCGGTTCTTGTTTCTAACGCCAGGTCAACTCATCTCTGCGAGAATCCCCTCGCTTTAATGTGAAAGAAGTGAAAGAAGTGAACACTTGTCCGCGCATTCCCCCATCGCGCAACCTGTCGCAAAACAGTTGTTGGTGTTATATTAAGTACCTTATCGTGTACCGGAGTGTGTCATGGATTTTGTAACCACTAAAGAACTGCGCGCGGAATCCGGCAAGGTATGGGCCAAACTGGAAGCGGGTGAAGACATTGTCATCATGCGTAACGGCAAGCCATTTGCTCTGATGGTACACACTGAATCCGCAAGGCTGGAAGATGATCTACGGGCTATCAGGGCAGAACGCTTTGCCGAGAACATTCGCAAAATTCAGCAGAGTTCCGTTGAGCAAGGGCTGGACAAAATGACAATGGAAGAAATTTATGCCGAAATTGCACTGGCGCGCAAAGAGCAAAAGGTACGCAGTGCGGGCAGTCATTGATACCAACATTCTGGTATCGGCACTGCTCACTCCCAGCGGTGTGCCAGCACAATTGATTGCCGCGATCCGCACTCAGGCCCTGACTCCTGTCATCAGCGAGAGTATTATTTCGGAATATACCAATGTTTTGAGCCGCCCCAAATTCGGTTTCGCAAGCAACCGGACTGCCCGTCTGCTCGAAGATATGAAAGGGCTGGCGCTGTTTCTAAAGCCGCAGCCTATTCCACTCCAGGACTTGCCAGACCCGGACGACGCACCTTTCATCGCTGCCGCACTCACCGCAGATTGCGTGATCATAACTGGTAATAGGAAGCATTATCCGCCGAAAACCGGCATTGAAGTTCTTTCGCCCGCCGAAGCACTCTCTTGTCTATCAGGTTAAAATTTGCGACTGCGGTCCGGGTAGAACAGGAAGCAGATTTCATCCTGATCCTCATACATCATGCCGATAACCCTCTAAGCCAGTGAGCCGCATCGGTTATTCTGATTTTGTTGCGGAACTCTTCCTGCCGCAACCCATACACAATCTGAACGGCCTCTGCATCCGGAAAGTTTTCAGCAAGGCGTGACAAACTTCTGTGCGGTTTATCGTCGCCCCGCTTGCATTCGATCATTTGTGTCAACTTTCCATCTTCGCTGAGTGCAAAATCGATTTCAGTCCCGTCCTTGGTGCGAATGTAATGCAGTCCTGCAGATCTTCCCGCGCTATCCTGTAACAAATGTACCTGCTTCAATAACATTCCCGCCACGGCATTTTCCAGGCGCAAGCCCTGATTACCTTTCACCAGGCCTGTATCAAAAAAATAAACTTTGGGGCTTTTCAAAATTGCGCGGGCGATATTGTGATGCCACGGCTGAACGATAAATACAATAAATAACGCCTGCAGAATATCCAGGTAGCGTTTCAACGTGGCGGGGGAAACCGCCAGATCGCGGGCCATGGATGCCAAGGACAGGGGGGATCCGACGCGTTCGCGCAATAATTCGACGAACAGGCGCATCGTATTGATTTCGTGCACACGAGAAAACTCCAGTACATCTTCACGGATCAGATCGTTGAAATACTGTGCTCTCCAACGATCGGCCAACACGGAATCATGCGCGAGGCACGGTTCGGGAAAGCCTCCTCTTTCCAGCAAATGATCCAAGGCATCAGCGGGTAGAACGTGCTGCTGTTCACACCACTCGCGCACCGAAAACGGGTGCAGACGGAAAGCAAAATAACGACCCGCCAGCGATTCACCGCCTTGACGAAATGTTTCCATGCGCGCACTACCCGTCACCAACAGTGCCTGTCCAGGAGAACGCCCGTCCACCACTCCCTTCAGCCAGCCTTTCCAGCCATGCATTTTGTGGATTTCATCCATGACGAGCAGATTGGCTCGTGGATTCCACGACTGGCGTTGCAGCACCCCCCGGTCCGGCAAGACATCCCAGTTGAGGTATTGAGCATTTCCGAACAACGGCATCAACTGACGCGCAAGCGTGGTCTTGCCCACCTGTCGCGGACCGGTCACCACCACCATCTTGGTGGCCAAGTCGTTGCATACTCTATCATCAAGGTAGCGTTTCATCGTCTAATCGTACAACAAATTCAATAAAGTCGCGACTTTATTATTTAATTATTCAAAAAAGTCGTAATTATTGGCACGCACAGCGCCGGCGAGGTTTTACGGCGCACAGGATAAACATTTCAATTGGACGGTATATTAGGTTACACTTGGTCGGCATGAACAACCCGATTTTACATCCCCGTTTTGCACTCCATCACCTGACGGATGCGCTAAAAGACACGCCGGTAGTGCTGATTCACGGCCCACGTCAATGCGGAAAAACCACACTTGCCCGAGTAGTGGGTGATGAGGCTGGCTATTCGTATATCAGTTTCGATGATGATATTTTACGAGCCTCGGTTAAAGCCGATCCGGTGGGGTTTGTGGCAGACTTGCCGGACAAGGTGGTGCTGGATGAGGTGCAACGGGTTCCCGAATTGTTTACTGCGCTAAAAGTTGCTGTGGATCGCGACCGTCATCCAGGACGATTCATTCTGACTGGTTCAGCAAACGTGCTACTGGTACCGAAGTTGGCAGACTCGCTGGCAGGACGCATGGAAATTTTGCGACTGCACCCGCTCGCTCAGTCAGAACTGGCAGCAAGGCGGCCAGATTTCCTGGATGCCTTGTTTGGCAAAGGTTTCAAGATAAATCAACAAGTACGTTTGGGCAAGGATCTCGCCGAACGGATTGCGGCAGGCGGCTATCCCGCCGCGCTTGCTCGACCGTCATCACGCAGGCGCGTCACTTGGTATCGTGATTATATCGAAACACTTGTTCAGCGTGATGTACGGGATTTGGCACGCATCCGTTCGCTGGATGTGCTTCCACGTTTGCTTACCCTGGCAGCAGGACAGACGGCAAGATTGCTCAACTTGGCTGATCTGGCATCTCCTTTTCAATTGAGTCGCCCGACAATACGGGATTATGTGACGTTACTGGCGCACGTATTTTTATTGGAAGAGTTACCGCCATGGCATAACAATCGCTTGAGCAGGCTCGTTAAAACTCCCAAACTTCATTTGGGAGATACGGGGCTTGCCTGCGCTTTGCTTGGTGTAGATGCCGCAGCATTATGGGCAGATCGCACCCTGTTGGGACAATTGCTGGAAACTTTTATTTTTCAGGAACTGCGCCGCCATGCGAGTTGGCAGGATGGTCTGATCACCTTTTATCACTTCCGCGACAAAGAAGGAACAGAGGTGGACATTGTACTGGAAGGGAGTGGCCAACGTGTGGCGGGGGTCGAGGTAAAAGCTGCGGCTACGGTGACGGCAAGCGATTTTCGCGGGTTACGGAAATTGAAGGAAAGTACGGGAGAACGCTTTGCTGGAGGGGTGGTTTTATATGATGGCGAGGTAACGACTCCCTTTGGAAACGGATTGTTTGCTGTTCCCATACGTAGCCTATGGGACGGGGACTGATCCTTATTGGTGAGGTGTTCATAGGTCGTCTTCGCGCACAGCCAGCATAGGTTCCACCATTTCTTCCAGGCGCATGGCCTGGCTCAGCACAAAGTCTTTCAGTTTTTGCACAGTTGCCTGCTCCGATACCCGATAAACGGGGTCGTCGGCCAGGGGGCCAACTGACGATCGGGCCGCTCTGGCCATGTTGCGCATCTCCCGCGCCAGCAGGCTGCGCGGCATTCGCGTACGCTTGGCAAAGTCTGCAACGTCGTATGGTGCAACCGCGTCCAGGTCGAACTCGTCACCAAAAGCCATGGCAAGTTCATGGTCAACAGCCGGAAATTGCACCACACTCACAAGGTCGTAAAACGGAGCCAGCGCCAGTCCTTCCGGCCGGGAATAGAACGACACGTTTTTCCCGTGCGCGTCGGAATTGCCGATGAGAAACTGAAACAGCGCCCATCGTAGCAGGGCAAGTCGAATCGTTGCCTTGTTTGAAGCGTGTTGAACGACAGAGAACAATCGTTCAAAGTTGATGCCTTCCCGAATGTTCCTGACATCTCGGCCGCTACCCAGGTTGCGCTCATACTTGAAGCTTACGGGCAGATCAAGGGCTTGGCAGGTATCGATGATGTGGATGCGGCGCACGCCGTCGGCAGTGCGCTGACGGTCGAAACGCTCGACCACCAGCACTGGGTCGGGAAGGCGCCGGATTTCCACGTGAGCAACCTCCAGCCTCAAGACTGCGGCGAGCCGCATGCAGTAATGCTCGTTGACCACCAGACCAGCCATGTCAGGGGTAACCGGCTCGGGCTTCAGGATGTGCGTTGAAGCGAATCGTGAGTTGGCCAAGTACATGCGATCATCAGCCAGGTAAACGGGTAATTTGTCTTGATACCCCGCAATGGACAGCCGAACCTTGCCATCCCAGATTGCAAGCGGCACCTGAGCCCGCTCGGCGATACGCTCGCGTAATTCAGTTTCCTTGATTTCGCGCAGGGATTCGTTATCTGGCCCCGGCATTTCGCCTTCGGGCAGGAAACTCAGTGCCCCCGTGGTTTCCCGCCCGATAGCGCGAATGAGGCCGTAAATATTGCTCTTGGTTACCCGCTCTGCCCGGGCAACGATATCCAGGGCCTGGCCCTCTGGCAGGAGGTTTTCGATGAACCGTCGAATATTGCCGAATGAACCGGTCTGGTTGTTCGCGCCGCGCAGGGGGAAGGCTGGTGATAAAGCATAAGCATGCTTTCCTGCTAACCAGCCGTCGTCGTAATCGAAGGTGAATGTATCCGTCTGAGGATCGAAGCGAACAGCACCGACGATGATGTCTCTGTCGTAGATATCCAGAACGTAGGTCATTTTGACGGCGTCTCTCTGTGGCTGGCGAGCAGTTCTCCGACATCTTCGCGCGAGACAACCATGAGGACGAGCCCCAGACCATCAAGGATACGCAGCAGTTTATCGGTTGACATACCGACCTGGCCGTTCTCCAGTTTAGACATCGAGCCAGAGGCCACGCCGCACAGTGCAGCGGCATCGTCGATGCGCAACCCACTCTTTGTGCGCCGGTGCCGGACGTGGCGACCCAAGTCCCCCAGGGTTTTCACTTCCGGGGTGCTTAGGGGTGGGGTAACGACAATGGTACGCATAATTTCACTTTTGTGTGATTTATAGATCGCTTTGACATCCTCCCTGCCCTCAGCTTTTGGCTGCCGTGCAAGCACGGGAAGGGTAGGGATTCCTGATCTACGAAGACCAGCCGCATATCCCTTGCGAGAGATGTTTCCTGCTTCAACGCGAGAGGT